>JBDHYH010000040.1:0-29070 GCA_039811325.1 Chitinophagaceae bacterium
TTGAAGCCCGTACAACGGTTTAGCAAACCGGCCCTTTCGGCCACTCAGGCACCTCTCCGTATTCCTAAAATCAAGGGCAGCAAAAGTAACTATTGCCTTCAATATGGAAAAATATTTTGTCTATTCTTTAAGAAAACAATTATCATCTAAAATTCCCTCCGCATTTAATTGAAAATTTGCTGCTTTGAACCAGCAAACATTTTTTCTTACCCGCTGCCTTTCATTTTATAAAGGGGTTCCCTTAAAGCCAACGGCAATGGATGAAAACTTCAATTTGCATATTGTGTTTTTGCTAAACGTGGGATTTGAAAAAAAATAATGCAGCAAAATGCTTTTTGGCTTTGAAGCCGTACATTCATACCATTGCATCAGAAAATTATCATTATGAAAAAGCGGACCACCCAGAGGCTCCTTCAATATTTTTTACAAGGCTTACTGATATTGGGGCCGGTATCCATTACGGCGTATTTTATTTATATTGTTTTTGCGAGCGTCGACAACATACTTCGCCCGGTAATCAATATTCCGGGTTTGGGATTCCTGATCATTATTGCCTTCATTATTGTGATAGGATATCTCAGTTCATTCTTTCTGTTAGAGCGGTTTTTATCCTTTATGGATCATATCCTGGAGCGCACGCCGGGCATTAAGTTGTTGTACTCTTTTGTGCGTGACTTCTTTGAAGCATTTGCAGGCAATAAGAAAAAATTTACGCAGAATGTACTGGCTAATGTGGATTATCAGGACGTTTGGAGGGTGGGCTTCATTACACAAGAAGACATGATCAATTTTGGGATGAGAGATTATGTTGCTGTGTATTTGCCTATGGCATATTCCGTAGCCGGCAATGTATATATCGTTCCGAAGGAAAAGATCAGGATGCTTCCCGGCATCAGTGCTGCTGATGCTATGAAGTTTGCAGTGAGCGGAGGGGTAACTCAAACTGAAGACCAGGAAGAAGGTAATTAGCACCTATTTGATTTCAGAAGCATAGAATGAATAAATTGTTTAATTTGAAATTGATTTCAGGCGTCTCAACCTACTCAACCATCTAAACATTCTCAACTATCTCAACCTTCAAAATTCTGCATCCTTCGCAAAAATGAGAAAGTTATTTTTCACCATATTGCTCCTTGCTCTGTATCAGCATTGCTATTGCTGGGGCTTCTTCGGCCATCGCATGATCAATGATTATGCTGTATTTCTATTACCTCCTGAAATGATGGTGTTGTATAAGCCTAATATCAATTTCATCACTGAGCATGCAGTGGATCCTGACAAGCGACGGTACGCCATAGCAGCCGAGGGCCCACGACATTTTATCGATATTGATTTGTATGGTGCTTATCCTTACAAAGAGTTACCACGACGGTATGAAGACGCGGTGGCAAAATATGGTGAGGAAAAAATAATGGAGAATGGAATAGTGCCCTGGTATGTGCAAACGATGTTGCAAAGGCTGACGTTCGCATTTAAGGAAAAGGATTTTTCGAAAATTCTCAAATACAGTACAGAACTCGGCCATTACATCGCCGATGCTCATGTGCCATTACACGCCAGCAGCAATCACAACGGTCAGAACAGCGACCAAAAAGGAATTCATGGCTTTTGGGAAAGCCGGGTGCCGGAATTGCTTGCTGAAACGGAATTTGATTTTTTCATCGGTAAGGCTCAATACATAAAGAACACGGAAAAATTTATCTGGGACAGGGTTTTAGAAAGTGCCCGGGCAGCTGACTCCGTTCTGGTATTTGAAAGTATCCTGAATCAGCAGTTTAGCGCTGGTTCTAAATATGCATTCGAAAACCGCAATGGTGTTTTTATTAGGCAATACTCTTCAGGCTATACTATCAAATACAACAATATGCTCAATGGAATGGTAGAGCGGCGTATGTGCCAATCCATATTTGCTGTTGCTTCCTTCTGGTACACAGCATGGGTCAATGCAGGTCAGCCTGATTTGCGAGGTTTGGCAGGAAGAACTTTTTCTGAGGCCGACCTGAAAGAGTTTGATGCCCTCAATGACGCATGGACTAAAGGAAAGGTCAAAGGGAGAGAGCATGAGGAACAATGATTCGAAATTTGCAATTAGTTTTTTGATGCTTAATGAATTTACAAAGAACGTACAACAAAAATGGCTTTCCTGAGAAAGCCATTTTTTGTTGTACAACTCGTTTTGTTTTATTTCTTGATCAGTTTTCCAAAATAAGAAACAGTTCTTACCAATTGTGATACGTAGCTCATTTCGTTGTCATACCAGCTGGATGTTTTTACCAATTGGGTATCACCGGAAGTGATCACTTTTGTTTGGGTGCCGTCAAATAAAGAACCATAATGCATTCCGATAATATCAGAACTTACAATTTCATCTTCAGTGTAACCGTAACTTTCGTTGGCTGCAGATTTCATCGCATTGTTGATTTCTTCAACTGTCGTCTTTTTGTTCAATACACATGTCAACTCGGTGATAGACCCTGTGATGACAGGAACACGCTGTGCTACGCCATCCAATTTGCCATTAAGTTCCGGCAACACAAGTCCGATTGCTTTTGCGGCTCCGGTACTGTTGGGTACGATGTTCGCAGCTGCAGCACGAGCGCGACGCAGGTCTCCTTTTGGATGTGGAGCATCTAATGTGCTCTGATCATTCGTGTAAGCATGAATGGTAGTCATGAATCCGGTTACGATCCCGAAAGTATCATTTAATACTTTGGCCATTGGAGCCAGGCAGTTGGTAGTGCATGATGCGCAGGAAATAATTTCTTCACTGCCATCCAGTATCTCATGGTTTACGTTGAAAACGATTGTCTTTACATTTCCTTTGGCCGGTGCGCTGATCAATACTCTCTTAGCACCTGCTTTCAGGTGTGCCCTTGCTTTATCTTCATCGGTAAAAAATCCTGTGCTCTCGATGACTACATCTACATCATGTTTGCCCCATGGAATCTGTGCAGGGTCTCTCTGTGCATATACCATTATTTCATCGCCATTCACAAGTACTGAGTTTTCAGTATGCTTTACATCAGCATCGAACCTGCCCTGTGAACTGTCATATTTCAATAGGTGTGCAAGTTGTCTCGGATCGGTGAGATCATTCACTGCCACCACGTCGATGTCCGGCATTGCATAGATTTGTCTGTACACAAGCCTTCCGATTCTTCCAAAACCGTTAATAGCCACTTTTACTTTTTCCATTTTGCGAAACGTTTTATTTTATTTTTTTTGTTTATTAGGTTGCAAATTTACATCATGTATCGTTAAGTTCTTTTCCCACTCACAAATCGGTTGTTTTTTAGATAAAATCTAAAAGGTTGTTTGGCATCTTCTCCAGCACTCTCTACGCCAATCCTTTTACTGATGCCGATTTCCTCATCCATTAGATGAAACCCATCATCGCCGAGGTATATCAGGTCATCCATCAGGAAGGTACCGCTGAAATGTTTAAAGATTCCCAATGCCTTTCCCACATTACCCGGCCCGCTCGTCAGAGTTGACATCAGTTCTTTCTTTCCGGTACGCTCCAGCATGGCTTTAATACCTTCCAGGGGTTCTATGGCGCGAATGAGTATGGCATCCGGAATACCTGCCTTGTTAGTAACGACATTCAGCATCTGGTGTATGCCATAACAAATATAGATGTAAGCCGTACCCGGTGCTGCATACATTTGTTCGTTCCGTGCAGTACGCCTGCCGCCAAAACTGTGTGACGCGCGGTCTGTAATTCCAATGTAGGCCTCTGTTTCTACGATCCGACCCGAAGTGTAGATACCATTGATGTGAGTTACTACAATTTTACCGATCAAATCTTTGGCGATTTGTACGACATTATCACGGTCGTAAAATGATTTAGGAAGTTTCTTGATCTTGCTATTATGATGTGGTTTTTCCTTCATATGCAATAGATAAGGAATTTTTCAGTGGTGGCAAAATATCATGAAGTTTGTTCGGTTTATATTAAGGATTGATTGGAAAAAATTAAGATGCCTTAGAAGTCAGCTTGGGAGTTGATACCTTCAGGTACTATTGTGTCAGCATTTTAAGATGCCGCCAGATAATTTGACGATAAATTTTCATTATGTCTTATTCATTAACTTTAGACGAGCAACTGAGACACCTTATTTTGAAAATTTTCTAATGAAACGTCACCCGGTAAATAAATCGGAGAAATCCTTCTATCCTCCATTCATGGTTCATCTGGTATTTCTTATGATTGGATTAGGTAGCTGCCTGGCCACTTACGCCCAGGCAAAATCTTTTCATGTTTATGATCCTATGCAGGATCCTGCCTTAGTCATTACCGGACAGGCATGGCCGGAGGAAGTCGCCGGTTTTTATGACCGGCTACCGGCTCGTGCAGAAAAGAAAGTTAGAAAACCAGTTTGGGAACTGTCTCAGAATAGCGCAGGATTGCAAATAAAATTTATCAATGATGCTTCCGATATAATTGTGAAGTACCAGGTGAGTGGTCCATTGAATATGCCTCACATGCCTTCCACAGGTGTTAGTGGAGTTGATCTTTATGCGACAGATGAAATGGGAAACTGGATGTGGGCCGGGCCAAAGTTTTCATTTGGCGATACTATCGTTTATCGTTATACGAATTTGTCTCCTGAAAAAAGAACCTATACACTTTACCTTCCATTGTACAATTCGGTTAGGTGGATGCAAATCAGTGTGCCGGATAATAGTTTATTCATTCCACTACCTGCCGACCATGCAAAACCGGTTGTAGTCTATGGTACTTCTATCACACAGGGCGCCTGTGCAACACGCCCCGGCATGGCGTGGACAAATATTCTCAGCAGGCACATTGATCATCCGGTTATCAACCTGGGGTTTTCAGGTAATGGCAGAATGGAGAAAGAGTTGGTGGATTTACTTTCAGAAATTGATGCTTCACTTTACATCATAGACTGTCTTCCCAATATGACGCCTGATTATTTGCCTGTACGGGAATTACAGAATAGAATCATCAACACTTTCAGAATACTCAGGAGCAAAAAACCCTTCACGCCAATTCTGTTTACAGAGCATGACGGTTATTCTGATGGAGCAATTAATGCTGTTAGGAAGAAATTGTATGCAGATGCCAATAATGCATTAGATGAGGTCATCGATTCTTTAAAGAAGGCCGGAGCAGTAAATCTCTATTTATTAAAGAGAGAGGCTATCGGTCAGAATATTGAGTCAATGGTAGATGGCACACATCCGAATGATTTCGGGATGATGAATTATGCGAATGCCTATCAAAAGAAACTGCAAGAAGTATTTGCTACTGCAAAATATGCAGACACAGAAATCCCTTCAATTGTTCCGCTTCCCAGGCAAATAGAATGGAATTCAGAATTTTTTGATTTAATGCAATGCAAAGGAATTGCCGCGGAGGCCGGATTGGGCAAAGAGGCAGCGTTTTTGAAAGAAGCATTCAAAAAATATGGATTGAATATTCCATTAGTATCCAACGGTAGTAAAAATGGTAAGCTGATTGATATTCGTTTGGACAATACTGTTAGTTTACCCTCTCCTGAAGGGTACGAATTAAATATCAGCAAACAAAAAGTATTGCTCACAGCAAAAACGACACACGGAATATTCAACGGCATTCAAACTTTGTTGCAGATTCTTTCGAATGACAAAAAATTACTTTCGTGCAGAATCACAGATTGGCCGGCCTATTCGTGGCGTGGCTACATGATAGATGTTGGCAGAAATTACATGCCAATGAATTTGCTGAAGCAACAGATAGATGCGATGGCCAGGTACAAGCTCAATGTTTTTCATTTTCATTCCACTGAGGATATTGCATGGCGCTTTGCTATCAGCAGGTATCCACAGCTGACTGCAGCCGAAACTATGACACGCAACAAAGGGAAATTCTATTCGGAAAAAGAGATCAAAGAACTCATCAGTTATTGTAAAGAGAAACATATCACCTTTGTGCCGGAGATAGATATGCCGGGGCACAGCGCAGCATTCAAACGGGCGATGGGAGTGGATATGCAGAGCGATAGTGGAATTGTAATTGTAAAAAATATTCTGCAGGAAATATGCGCAAAGTACGATGTTCCTTACATACATATTGGCGCAGACGAAGTGAAAATACACAACCCCGGTTTTGTGCCTGAGGTTACTAAATGGATTGAGAGTTTGGGTAAGCGGGTAATCGGATGGGAACCGGGTGGCAACTTTACGAGCAATACCATACGTCAATTATGGATGGAAGATACTGGCCCGAAATTATCTGAGAGTCATATTCAATACATAGACTCACGCCATCTGTATCTCAATCACATGGATCCATTGGAAGCAGTTGTTACCATTTTCAATCGTGAAATAGGTGGCAAGAAAGAAGGTGATTCTCTGTTGCTGGGAGGTACACTCTGTACATGGAATGATAGAAGAGTAGAGACACCGGAGGATATACTGCGTATGAATCCTGTGTATCCCGGCATCATTGCCTTTGCTGAAAGAACGTGGGGTGGTGGTGGCACTCCGGGTTGGATATCCAATGAAAGCGATGGTGATATTCATGATTTCAAGGCTTTTGAAAAGAGAATGCTAAATCAGAAAGAAAAATATTTTAAGAGGATGCCATTTCCATATCAGCAAACCATGCAAATGCACTGGAATCTTTATGGCCCTTATGATAATGGAGGGGATATGAAGAAAAAATTTGAACCGGAATCAGGTACGGAATATTCTAACTGGAAATTCTATGGCAGACAATTGGGTGGCACTATTGTATTGCGCCATTGGTGGTATCCATTGATCAAAGGAGCAATCATAGATGCGAAAGAGAATTCTACGGTATATGCATTGACACATCTGTGGAGCGACAAAGAGGGAGTACAGGATTTTTGGATAGGCTTCAATAATCTTTCCAGATCTCCATCTACAGATTCGCCCCCGGAAGGCAGTTGGGATTATAAGGAAAGTGAAGTGTGGGTGAATGGAAAGATAGTTGCTCCTCCACATTGGAAACATGCAGGAGCAAGAGGTAATTCTGAAGTACCCCTGGTAGATGAAGGATATGAGTACCGTGCACCTGCCAGAATTTTTTTGAACAAAGGATGGAATACAGTTTTATTGAAGTGCCCGGTTGCAAGTTTCAAAGGAAAGGATTGGCATAATCCTGTGAAGTGGGAGTTTACGTTCTTGTCGGTCGGTTCTGGCGAATTTTAAACCTGTCAGGTTTAGATTCTAAGAATCGAAGAACTACTATAGTCTAACCTGACAGGTTAGGTATTGGTCTCAACCTGTCAGGTTTAACTTTTAAAAACCGTAGAACTAAAGGGGTCAAACCTGACAGGTTAGGTATTGGTTTCAACCTGTCAGGTTTAACTTATAAAAACCGTTGAGCTACAAGGTTCCAAGCCTGACAGGTTAGGTAAAGCAGGTTAGGCAAACAAGTTTAGTTTTAAGAATAAGAAAAATTGAAAAAAAGAATAATTCAAAATCAGGGATCACCTGGCAAAGAGATGACACTACACTCTTTTTCTTCGGATGAGACATTCAATGCGCTATACCCGGATGCTATCCGGGCAGTAGCCAACAGGCATTGGACTCCAGTGGAAATCGCGATTAAGGCTGCTGCATTTCTGAATACCCACATCGGTGCAAGGATATTAGACATTGGTAGTGGGGCAGGCAAATTTTGTTTAGTTGCCGCAAAGCATTTTCCATATTTATCATTCACCGGTATTGAACAGCGAAAAAACCTGGTTGACCTCTCTGATAGCCTTAAAAAAAAAGCCGGAATTGGTAATGCCGAGTTCATTCACGGCAATATCGAAAGTTTTGATATCTCTCGCTTTGACCACTTTTATTTTTATAACTCTTTTTATGAAAACTTACCGGGCACTCAAAAGATAGATTTAGAAGTGCCTTACTCTAATAAACTCTATGACTTTTATAATATTGTCCTGTACAGAAAGTTGGACAAAATGCCACCAGGCACAAGGCTGGTAACCTATCATAGCCTTGGTAATGAAGTTCCTCCGGGGTTTGAAGTGGTCAATGCAGATTTTGCGGAGTATTTAAAATTTTGGATAAAGATTTAGGTTCCGGAAATTGTATTTTTTCATTTTTAAGAATGGATTACTTGAATGGTGTCGCCGCACAATACCTTACGCAATATTGTTTTGACTGAATTGGTGATTTGCATCAACCAATGAGAACATGCCCTATTAAAGATAAACCAGAACAGAGTACATATTTTTCAAGCAAGAGGAATATGCGTTATTAGGCAGTTTTTAGGATCATCGCCATCAGGCCATTATTTCATGAGCAACTTTGGCTGAAATCTTTTCACTGCAATCATTTGTTTTTTTTGGGGGGAGCCGAAAACTCATCAAGCTAATGACTTTTGATTTGCAAAGAGTGCAAGTCTTGCTTCTTGTTCAACATAGAATGTTTTTATCTTTTGAAGTATATTTTTGTTTGGAATGGAATTGAAAAAATTTTCTGGCGACTTGTGATCCAATAAAGAGCTAAACGTCTTTGATCCGGAAACCTTACAAATGATTGACAAATAAATACCTGGAATTCTAATTACTATTGAATTCATACTGTTGACCTAACCACGATGAATGATCGTGCGGATAGTTTCTTCGATCTTCCCTTAATAAGCTGATAAGTTGGTTTCGGTGAAACCTTACCTAATTCTATTGAAAAAATCTAAGAAATCAGTAACGAATTGATATATGAATTGCATTTATTTATTAATTTCAATATTTATTTTTATCGGAATTGCAGCTTTTTGAGCAAAACTATTGCCTATTATGCAACATTTGTTTTCTTTCATCCTTCATTTATAAACCTTATCATTATGGGAAAAGCAATTTTTTACGTATGTGCGCTGTTGCTTTTGATCCCACTCACCACGTTGTGCCAAACAAGAACTGTAACAGGCAAAATAACAAGTGAGAAGGGGATAGCGGTGCCATTAGCAACGGTTCATCAGAAAGGAACCAACACTTCAGTAACTGCAAGTGAGAATGGAGAGTACTCTATTGCTGTTACTGGCAGGAGTCCTGTTTTGGTGATCTCTTCTGTAAATTATCAAACATTAGAGATTCCTGTGGGTTCGCAGTCAGTTGTCAATGCACAATTGCAATCTTCGGGCGAACTCTCCGAAGTAGTTGTAACAGCTTTGGGCATTAAAAGGCAGAAAAGGTCTTTAGGCTATTCTGCACAGAGTGTGGATGCCCAGGAGATCACTGAATCGCATCAGCCAAACCTGATCAATGCCTTGCAAGGAAAGATTGCAGGTGTTACCATTACCAGTTCTGGTGGTGGCCCAGGACAAGGAGCTAACATTCTTATTCGGGGTGTCAACTCATTGAACCTGGGTACTGAGCCATTATTTGTTATTGATGGTATTCCCATTGATAACAGTACATCCGACCAGGGTGCAGGCGGGGGGTTACCTGCCTCCATGCCTAACAGAGCTGCAGATATCAACCCTGAGGATATAGCAAGTGTAAACGTGTTGCGTGGTGGCGCAGCTACAGCACTTTATGGTTTGCGAGGTGCAAATGGTGTTATTGTAATTACCACCAAGTCTGGTCAGGCAGGAAAGTTCAGGATAAACTACTCAGCTACGTATGGTATTGACCAGGTGGATAAGTTCCCTGAAGTACAGGATAAATTTTCACAGGGTTATAGCGGTGAATACGATCCTGAATCATTCTGGCCCGAATGGGGGCCCACTGTTGAAGAAGCAAGGAAATTGGATCCTACCCATCCTGCCAAATTGTTCAATCAATACGCGCGTGGATACATAGATGGCAATCAGTTTCGCAATACCCTGAGTTTTTCTGGAGGTACTGAAAAAGCTACCATGTCATCTTCACTTTCTTATTTTAAACAAAATGGGACAATTCCTTTTACATGGTACCAGGATATTTCTGCAAGATTTGGTGGGAGGTTAAAATTCAATGACAAGTTCAGTATGGGCAGCTCCTTTTATTATACTAATACTGATGGTAATTTCTTTGATGCAAATCGGTTCAACGAATCTCTTTCTTATTGGTCTCCACGGTGGGATGTTAGGGATTTTAAGAAGCCGGATGGCACTCAGAAGACTTATGGGAATAATAATCCCTGGTGGACTGCCTATACCAGTAAGTTCCGTTCCCAGGTGGATCGTATGATCGGAAGCCTGGATTTCACTTACAGTCCTGTGAGTTGGCTGACAGCAACCTATAGAGTCGGTATGGATTATTACGCTGATAAAAGAACGAAAACTAATCCGGGGCCAACGGGTTTGCCGGGTGAGATCGTGAATACGGACGATAACGGATTTGGTTTTGTTGGCCAGTATAGAAATTCCTACAGGCAGATCAATAGCAACCTGATGTTGACTTTTACTCATGACTGGACTGATAAAATAAAAACTACCTTACGTGTAGGACATGATTTATTAGACAGATCTAAAAAATTAGTAGCTGCAACTGGAAGTGAACTTGTTGTTTACAATCTCTACACATTAAGCAATGCAAAAGTTCAGAATGTCGGTCAATATGATGAAAATTATCGGATCATCGGTGCTTATGGAGAATTGACCGCATCCTACAACAACTATTTGTTCCTTACCGTTACGGGAAGAAACGACTGGACTTCCTCACTTGAGAAAGACAATCGTTCTTTCTTTTACCCATCTGTGAGCCTGAGCTATATTTTCTCAGACATGTTTAAATTACCATCTTGGATGAATGAAGGTAAATTAAGGATATCCCTGGCTCAGATAGGTAAAGACGCCAATCCATATAGTACCAGCATGGTTTATATTCCCACGGGGGCACCTATCAATAATGTAATACGATTCACAAGAAACAATGCTGCAGGTACACCAACTCTAAAGCCGGAGCTTACCACAGCCTTTGAAGTAGGTACTGACCTCAACTTTCTGAACAATCGGCTTGGACTTGACTTTACCTGGTACAAGTCGAACAGTAAAGACCTGATCATGGATGTATCTACAGCACCGGGAACCGGTCTTACAACGATTACTTTGAATGCGGGTGAAATTCAAAATAAAGGGGTGGAATTGTCATTGAGGGGGAAGCCGATTGCCAAAAAAGATTTTAGTTGGGAAACTCAGATTAATTTTTCCGCCAACAGAAATAAGGTGATGTCTATTTATAGCAAACTGGAATATATTCCCGGAGGAAGTTCATTCGGCTATGGTGGATCAGGTCCATCATTCCTTTACAGGCCGGGACACTCTGTGGGCGATATTTATGGGACACATTGGAAGCGTTATTATGGAAACAAAACACCGGATCCATTGTACATAGATAAGAGCCTTCCCATCATCATTGATTCAAAAGGGTATCCCGTACGCGCCCCTGGCTCTGATCAAAAAGTTGTTGGCAACTCAATGCCTGATTGGATAGGAAGCATTACCAATACGATCCGTTATAAGGATCTATCATTGAGTTTTATGTTTGATACCCAGCAAGGGTTAGAAAAATGGAATCAGTTAGACAACTTTATGGCTGCTTTTGGAATTGCCAAATACACAGAAAACAGAAATGAATCCATAGTATTTAAAGGAGTTCACGATGATGGTACTCCAAACACAACACCGGCATTCTTAGGACAAGGTATGGGGCCTGATGGTGTGAATCATGGTGCAGGGTATTACCGTAATATCTACCGTGGAGTCTCAGAGGAGTTTGTTCAGGATGCCAGTTGGGTAAGGTTAAGGACAATTAGCGTCAGCTACAATCTCCCTGCTTCCCTTCTGAAAAATACTTTTATGGATCATGCAAGTTTAAGCATCACAGGAAATAATCTCTTACTTTGGACTAAATACAATGGTTTTGACCCTGAAGCAAGTGATGCCATTACCGGAGCGCTGAATAGCAGTTCCCAGGCGGGATTTACCTATCCTCCATTGAGGAACATATTGTTCAGTATTAATGTAACATTCTAAATCTATCAATGATGAAAAAATATTTGAAACTTGTATTGATGGCGATGTCGGTGGTACTGTTTTCCGGATGTAAGAAGTATCTCGATATCAACGACAACCCCAATGCATCCACCAATCCTCCAATTGATGGATTGCTGGCAAATGTCACCAATCTGACGCCATACAACGAATATTACCTGGCCAGCCTTACATCCTACTATACACAATACCTTGCCAATCCGGGGGCAGGAGGTGCTGCGGATACCTACGATCAGTCTGACCCATCTACAGCATGGGGTAGTTTTTATAATACCTTGACGGACTTGTATGACATGCATAAGTTTGCCGGTGAAAAGGGCTTGTTCGCCTATCAGGCTGTTGGCGATATTCTGACTGCGTATAACCTGAGTATGGCAAGCAATGTATGGGGCGATATCCCGTATTCAGAATCGTTTGTCGGAGGTGCAAACCTTGCGCCGAAATATGATTCGCAGAAGGGAATCTATGATACCTGCCTGGCTCTGCTTGATCGAAGCATTGCTCTTTTACAAAACCCCGGTGCTGCAAACCAGGTTACTGCTGCAAGTGATTTCATCCATGGCGGAAATGTAACA
Source organism: Chitinophagaceae bacterium (assembly GCA_039811325.1). Lineage (GTDB taxonomy): Bacteria > Bacteroidota > Bacteroidia > Chitinophagales > Chitinophagaceae > Ginsengibacter. The sequence continues at coordinate 12,535 of JBDHYH010000040.1, forward strand.
GCATGGATAAAGAGTGCTTATGCGTTGAAGGCACGGTTACTCAACCAGGTAAGTAAACGCCCGGATTATAATGCTACCTCGGTATTGGCTGCTATTGATAAAGCATATACATCTAATGGTGATGATGCACAGATTACTGCATTTGAAGTAAGGAACCCCTGGGCTGATGATGCCTTGAATAATGCTGCATTAGTATTGGATGTGTGGTTAAGCTCCTATTTCGTGAATGCCACCAACAGTGTCACTTATGGTGTATTTGATCCGAGGCTTCCACAAATTACTTTCGCGACAGCTGCTGGCAAGTATGCCGGTGTTGATTATCCGGCAGGGGGATATAGAGGTACGCCTAATGGTGCCGGTTACCAGGGAACAAGAAATACTGATCATGTACAGTGCTACCTGGACGTAGGAAAATGGTACTCAAGTGATGCTTCTCCATTGTTGCTCATGACAAATTCTGAAGTTCGTTTTATAGAAGCAGAGGCAGCCTTGAGAGCAGGACTGAAGGACAGAGCTTATGCTGCATACCTTGCAGGAATAACCGCCAGCATGCAAAAATTGAATGTAGGTGCAGGAGATATAACCACCTATCTTTCCAATCCTGCAGTAGCTGTTGGAAAAGATAACCTGACACTGCAGCTAATTATGAAGGAAAAATATGTTGCTTGTTTCCTTCAGCCTGTAACATGGGTGGATATGCGAAGATTTGATTACAATTACAAAAATTTCAGCCTACCTGTTGGGGCTACAATTTCGACCTTCATAAGGAGGGCTGATTATCCGAGCACAGAAACCTCACGTAATGGTGCAAATGTTCCTGCCTACGAAAGAACAGATCATCTCTGGTGGGATCAGTAGATTGCAGCTTTGACAAATAATTAATTAAAGGCTGTCTCATTATCTATGAGATGGCCTTTTTTCTAATTGGTATTGGTAGTTGTAGGGAATAGGTAGTCCTGAATCTGCCATATCAGAAACAACCGTGAATGGTATTTGGATAACTGAAATTGATGGGTGGCCGTAAACAACCACCAATCTCGCCTTGTTGGATCAATGAATGGCGATGTTAAGATTGTTCATCGTTAATTCATAACTCATAACTCATATCTCATAATTCATAGCTCATAGCTCATAACTCATAACTCATAACTCATAACTCACCACCTCCTTGCCAATACTACCGTTTTCTTATGAATCGCTTTCTTGCCTTTATCATTGAATGACTCGAAATAAATAATATAAACTCCCTGGGGCAGTTTCCTGCTTTTATCATCCAATCCATCCCAACGGTAATATCCTCTAACACTGCTGAGACTATTCTTCTCAAGATACCTGACCAGCCTTCCTGATGCATCAAATATTTTTATATTGGTTACGTAGCCGGGAGAAGGGAATTCATAATTGATCGAGAGAAAATCATCTGTACCGTCATTGTCGGGTGAAAAAATTTCAGGTGTAAGAGAAAAAGATCCCGGGGTGGAATCGTCAGGTGTACTTTGAGAATTTTTATATCCCGGTGTTCCGTTCACAATCGTGGATGCTGAATGGAAATTGGTTTGATTGGATGGGCCGGAGTAACTAATGCGTTCAAGTGAAACTCCTTCACGGTCTTTTAAGAGACTGAAGTGCCAGTATTTGGAATAATTGATTTCGTCAATGATATCGCCTTGTTGGGCCATAATGGTGGCGCTCCCGCTGTCATCAGGAAAGGAGGGGAGTGCGTTCATTTTGACGAAGGCATCAAAATCTGCAGCAGGAAATTGAGACACTGTGGCCGTTGGATCGCTTGTGAGTAATGCAAATTTTCCCGGAAGGAGCAGTTTGGTTTGTGAGCTTAACTGAACAAAATTGGCAGGAGCACCGGTTGAGTTACGATTAGCAATGAAAAGTTTTTTCAAATCGAATGTTTTGTTGCTATTGTTGTACAACTCAACGTAATCAACACCTCCCGGCCTCGGGTCGAAAAGAATCTCATTGATCACAATATCATTTGCTGACGGAGTTTCCGGAATAGCAAATGAAGCTGAGTTATTTGTGTTGCTCATGGTACTTCCGTCACATCCGGAAAGCGAATTCAAAGTTATAGTATAAATGGTTGCAGCACTTGCAGAAGAAGTCAATGTGATCCTAATAGAATTGAAGAATGGCTGCAATACCTCAATGGCTTTCACCCCCAGGCCACCGTCGATTGTGTAATTTTCTTTTTTTGTTGCGGTAGTGCTATCGACGGATTTATTGAGGATCACATACAATGTGTCCGGAGTAGCCAGGTATGCATTTACTACTTTGAAACTTTCATCAAATTTTTTATCCTCGTCAACGCTGTTCTTGCTTCCCGGAGTTCCACCTCTGGGGTCTTTGGAAGCGATCCAGTTTTGATCCACCACACATCCTGTTTTAGTATTGATCATTTCGAGCGAATAACCTCCTTCCTTTTTGAGTTCGTTTTGATAGCTGTCAAGATCATATTTCATAGCATGCATCAAACTGCCATTGGGTGCATACAATGCCACCATGCCTCCCGAAATATTTAATGACGGCAACCCACTTACAGCAATAGTTTTGCCAAAGGGCTTGTAGGCATCCAATCCACCTGAACTTGTAACGATTACAAAACTATCTGGTAATAATTCGATATCAGGAAGTGTTGCAATGCTATTTCCATCATTTAATGTCCAACCCTTTAGATTCACGGCAAAGGCCGCATTATTTCTTAGTTCTATAAATTTCTGATTTGGCAAACCCACCAGAGGCGAGGGATCAGCTAATATTTCATCGATCACTACATCATACCGCGCTGCTTCGTAATGATAAAAATCCTGTAAGACATTAGTAATAGCATTTCCGAATACATCAGATACGCCGTTAATCAAAATTGTGGTTTTGACATTGGGTTGGAAAGTTGCATCAAAATTCAGATATACTACAGCGCCATTGGTGACATCTACTGTTGCAGAAACAGGATTGCCGATTCCGGAAATAAAATAATGAGATGTAAGTTCTGCGGATGAAATGTCTAAAGGACGGTCAAAAGTAATCTTTAGAGATGTAGCCGCAGGAGCTGAAGTTGAAACTATACCGGGTGGAGTAGTTACTTCATCAAAATCTTTTACTACAAAATCATCAAAGTAATGTTTTTGAAAGAATGAAGAGGTACTCTGCCTGATAGACAATCCGAACCATGATGATGTGCCAATACTGTTGTCGTCTGTTTCGCCTTCACTTCTATAAGAGATTCCTGCCCCGGTCATGTCGCGAAGCAATATCCATTTTCCGGTTGATGTGGAGATAGCTTTTACCTTTATCGTATTGGAAGAAGAATTGAGTAACCCATCTATGCCGTCAATTATTTTTTGTGGAGAGGAACCGGGTAATTTTTTATAGAGGCAAATATCATCATCTGTACTGCCGATCCTGATGAAAAATCCTGAATTGGAGGGCGTGTTCAAATCCTGGCTTTGCGATACGAGCCATACATCCACATAATTGGCCGAGGATGTGTTGAAGTCAAGTTGTATCCAGAACTCCCACTCGGTTTTCTGTACCTTGCTGCTTGGTGTCGTGATTAAATAGGTAGAAGAAGGTGTCGTATTGTTAGTCTGCAATTGTCCACCTGCGTTGATTCTGAAATCTGAAGGCGAACCCCGCCATGCCGGATTGGAGGTAAAATCACCGTCTTCAAAATTATCTGAAAACTGCGACTTTGCTGCGATACAGATGAATAAGCAGGCTATTAAAACCAGGCCTTTGTACATTTTGCAGATAGCTTTTGTTAAAGATATGACTTTGCCTTTTCTTTGCACTTCGAAAAAATTTTATAAACATGAAAGTAGCAGTAGTAGGCGCCACCGGCCTTGTAGGAAGCAAAATGCTCCAGGTGCTTGAAGAAAGAAATTTTCCCGTAACAGAATTGATTCCCGTTGCATCAGAAAAATCAATCGGAAAGGAAGTGGCCTTCAAGGGTAAACAGTATAAGATTGTTTCCGCTGAAGATGCTATTAAGGCCAAACCTGCTATTGCATTATTTTCAGCGGGAGGCTCTACCTCACTGGACCTTGCTCCAAAATTTGCAGCAGCAGGAATTACGGTGATCGATAACTCCTCTGCATGGAGAATGGACCCAACCAAGAAATTGGTGGTTCCTGAAGTAAATGGTGATGCGATTACAACAGAAGATAAGATCATAGCAAATCCAAATTGCTCTACCATTCAAATGGTAATGGTGTTACAACCATTGCACAAAGAGTATAAAATCAAAAGGGTGGTGGTGAGTACTTATCAGAGTGTAACCGGCACCGGTGTGAAAGCCGTGAAACAACTTGATAATGAGAGAAAAGGTATTGAAGGAGAAATGGCCTATAAGTACAAAATCGACAAGAATGCGATTCCGCACATCGATGTATTTCTTGAAAACGGATACACCAAAGAGGAAATGAAGATGGTAAACGAAACCAAAAAGATTTTAAGAGATGATTCAATAAAAGTAACTGCGACATGTGTTCGTATTCCGGTAATGGGCGGACATAGCGAAAGCGTAAATATTGAATTTGAGAATGATTTTGACCTTGCAAGGGTGAAGGAATTACTTTCTCATTCCAATGGAATCGTATTGCAGGATGATCCTGAAAATTTCGTTTACCCAATGCCGTTAACTGCTCATGAAAAAGATGAGACGTTTGTAGGCCGTATCCGCCGCGATGAGAGCAATCCTAAGACTTTGAATTGCTGGATCGTGAGTGACAACCTGCGCAAAGGCGCTGCTACCAATGCGGTGCAGATTGCCGAGAAGCTGATAGAGTCGGGGATTGTTGGTTAGGGGTAGGGAGGAAACGTTTAGGGTTTAGCACGTAGTCATCCACGGACCTGGATGATTTATGGTTTATGCAGAATTGGTTGGAAAGTTTTAGTTTTCAGGTGTTTTAATAACGTATATCACCTCAACCAATTTTTATGAATAGGTTTTTCCTTCCTTTAATTCTATTGTTCTGCACCTATATACTGCATGCACAACCATCAGCGCCGGTTGATTATGTAAACTCGCTAATGGGTACCCAGTCCAGTTTTGAATTGTCTAACGGTAATACCTACCCTGCAATTGGAATGCCCTGGGGTATGAACCTGTGGGCGCCCCAAACCGGCCGCATGGGCGACGGATGGGCATATAAATACACGACGGATAAAATTGTTGGATTCAAACAAACGCACCAGCCATCACCCTGGATGAATGACTACGGTTATTTTTCCATCATGCCGGTCGTGGGTAAATTATGTTTTGAAGAAAAGGACAGGGCAAGCTGGTTTTCTCACAAAACAGAAGTAGCGCAGCCCCACTATTACAAAGTTTACCTTGCTGATGCGGATGTAACCACAGAGATCACTCCTACTGAAAGGGCAGCAAGATTCAGGTTCACCTTTCCAAAAACGGACAGTGCTTTTGTAATCATTGATGCGATTGACCGGGGATCTTTTGTGAAAATTATTCCTTCTGAAAATAAGATTATTGGATACAGTACACGAAACTCCGGAAGTGTGCCGGAGAACTTCAAGTGCTATTTCGTAATTCAGTTTGATAAACCATTTGACTATCGTACTATCTGGGATAGTGGTACCTTTTCTGATAAGGATGAAATAACCGGCAAGCATGCAGGAGCTGTAATTGGGTTTAAGGGATTGAAAAGGGGAGACCAGGTGAATGCAAAGATTGCCTCCTCCTTTATCAGTTTCGAACAGGCAGAGCGAAACATGGAAACAGAAATTGGAAGTAATGGATTTGAAAAAATTAAAGAACAAGGCAGGAAAGAATGGAATAAGGTTTTAGGACGTGTACAAGTATCCGGAGGCACGGATGAACAGTTGCGTACCTTTTATTCATGTCTTTATAGGATGGTATTCTTTCCCCTGAGAATGTATGAAAAGGATGATCATGGAAAGATTGTGCACTATAGCCCTTACACAGGTAAAGTAGAACCAGGATATAAGTTTGCCGGCACAGGTTTCTGGGATACCTTTCGTGCATTATATCCATTTCTGAATCTCATGTATCCTTCTATCGTGAAAGAGATGCAGCAGGGATTGATCAGTGACTACAGGGAAGGCGGATGGCTGCCTGAGTGGTCATCACCGGGATATCGAGGTATTATGGTCGGAAATAATTCTGCATCTATCGTAGCAGAATCTTATATCAAGGGGTTGCGTGGATATGACATAGAAACATTGTTTGATGCTTTGATTCATGGAGCAAACAATGACGGACCGGAAGCTACCGGCAGAAAAGGCGTTGCGTATTACAACAGGCTTGGGTATGTGCCCAATGATGTAAAGATCAGTGAGAATGTAGCGCGAAGTTTGGAATATGCTTACGATGATTATGCCATCTATGCTTTAGGAAAAGCACTCAAGAAACCCGAATCTGAAATTGCAATTTACAGACAACGTGCGCAGAATTATAAAAAGCTATTCGATCCACAACACTTATTGATGCGGCCCAGGAATGAGAATGGAACTTTTTCTACTCCATTCAATCCTTATTCATGGGGCGGTGCATTTACAGAAGGAAACAGCTGGCATTACTCATGGAGTGTATTCCAGGACATCGAAGGTCTCAAACAACTGATGGGCGGAAATGAGATGTTTGTTCGAATGCTTGATTCCATTTTCATAATGCCGCCTGACTTTGGTGATTACTCTTATTATGGATCGATCATTCATGAGATGCGTGAGATGCAGATTACAGGCATGGGGCAGTATGCGCACGGCAATCAACCTATTCAGCATTTGACCTATTTGTACAACTATGCCGGACAGCCGTGGAAGTCGCAATACTGGATTCGTGAAGTGATGAACAGATTGTATAACTCAGGACCGGAGGGTTATTGTGGTGATGAAGATAATGGACAGACATCAGCCTGGTATGTTTTTTCTGCCTTAGGATTTTATCCTGTTACTCCCGTAAGTACACAATATGTAGTTGGAGTTCCATTATTTAAGAAAGCAGCGTTGAATTTTGAATCCGGGAAAAAACTGGTGATCAGTGCGCCGAAGAATAGTGCAGCAAACAGGTATATCAATTCTTTAATCATCAACGGAAAGCAATCGGCAAAAAACTACCTGGATCATTTTGAACTTTTGAAAGGAGGCGAATTGAAATTTGACCTTTCTGACAAACCGAATAAAAATCGTGGAGTCCGGAAGACAGATTATCCTTTTTCAATGAGCAGGGATTGATGAACGATAAGTGATTAACGATGAACGACCAGCAACCGACGAATATCGAAAAACGTATCACTCTCCCGCTAATTCGGTGATCTGTTCAATTGTTTGCTTCTGATCTGTTTGTATTCCTTCTTTCTGAAAAACAAGGTTTCCCTTTTTATCCAGAACAGAAATGATATTGCTGTGAGAAAAATCGCCGTTGGAATTTTTTTGAAATTGCACATTTAGCAAAACAGATAATGTGCGCACTGCGTCTTCGCTTCCATGCAAGAGTGTAAAGCGGTTGTCCAGTTTCATTTCCTTTTTGAACTTAGTAAGTTGCTGTGGCAGGTCTCTTTCACTATCGAAACTCACTAACACAAAATTTACCTTTTCGGAATTCTTCCCCAACTTGCTTTCAATGTTTTGGATATCTGCAGTGAGCCTCGGGCATGCATAGGTACAATGTGTGAAGATCATAGCCATCACTGTTGGTGCACCTGTAAAATTTTTAAGTGAAACTTTCTTTTGGTCCTGGGTGGTGAATGTGTCTGTAATATTGTAAATGCTCTCATCAGGAATGGTTCCTACTGCTGCAGTATGGCTTTCGATACTCCCGGTGAATGCAGACTTGGGCTGGTCATTACAACTCCAAACAAAAACTGCAACTACGATCAGCAAATAAATATTCTTCATAAAAGGCTATTTTAAATCTTTGACACATCTGAAACCCAGGCCCGCAATGCAAAAATTCCCCTTGAGGCTACCACGGTAACTGTACCTTAAAAATGATGCATAATCATCTTTGTCTTTTACGTACAATGAACTGCTTGCACAAAATAGTTTGAGTTCGTCCTCTGTATTGGCACGGCTGTCACCACTTTTGATAAAACTGTTGAAATCAAAAGTCCATTCCCATACCAGTCCATGCATGTCGTAAAGCCCATAAGAATTCTTGCAAACGGTTTTTACATTGGGTAACACTTTGGGGTTTGGTTTTGTGTACCAATAGAGTATGTATTCTGTGAGGTTTTTGAATTTTGACCCCACTAATGGTGCTTCTCCTGCATGCTCCCACTCTGCCACAGTAGGCAATCTTTTTCCTTTCCATTGAGCATAGGCTTTGGCTGCGAACCACGATACATAAACGACCGGGCTATTGTAGATTGATTTATTTCCAGAACCGATAACCAAATCGCCTTCCCAATTTTTCAGGTAATTAGAATCCGCAAACAACCTGTTGACTTTGCTCTTCCTCCATTGTGGATTAGCCTTTACGAATTCAAGGAATTCAGCATTGGTAACCGCTGTTTCATCCATTAGAAAAGTATTCAACTTCACCGGTGCTGAGTTAGGTAGCCGGAAAAAAGGAACATAATTGCCGCCCACAATTTTTACCATGTGGGATTCTGCAGATTGTGCTCCGGCTAAATGGCAACTAAATACAAATAGGGTCAGTATGAAAAACCGGATTTTCATGAGGATGAAAATAAAAACGGACGGTGCATACCGTCCGTTTATTTCTAAGTTATTTTATTTTATGAAATATGGACGGATCTTCTTTACCCGTCACTTTAAGTTGTCCGATGGCTCCTTTATTGAATGCGCGGAAGATAGAGTGATCTACCAATAGGTAGGTACCCGGTACTTCAGTTTTCATATCAATGATAGTAGCTCCACCCGAAGGGATTAGGGTAGTTTGTACTCCTTTGTTAATAGATGATCCGCCTTCAGTGTGTACTTTGTCAAATATTTCACCGATCACATGAAATGAGGAAACCAGGTTAGGTCCGCCATTACCAACATACAATCTTACAGTCTCTCCCGTTTTTGAAGTGAGTGCTCCTTTCCCAACGAGGGATCGCACTTTACCGTTGAATAATACATAATCAGGTTTTTCGTCGACTGCTTTTTGTTCATCAAAATCCTGAAGCCCCGGGGCATCATATTTTCCTTTGGTGTAGAAATCACCTTGCATTACGTAGTATTCTTTATCAACCTTCGGCATACCGCTTTGTGGTTCTACCAATATCATACCGTACATCCCGTTGGCAATGTGTAAAGGTACAGGCGCCGTAGCGCAGTGATACACGAACAATCCTGGCTGCAATGCGCGAAACTGAAATCTTGTGGACTGTCCGGGTGCAGTGCTGGATGCTTCTGCTCCACCTCCGGGGCCGGTGCATGCGTGAAAGTCAATATTGTGAGTTAACTTACTGTCAGCAGAATTCTCCAAAGTGAAATCAACAAGGTCTCCCTGGCGCACTCTCACAAAAGGGCCTGGTACATGCTCGCCAAAAGTCCAAAAAGTGTATTGAGTGCTGTCTGAGATGTTCATTACTTTTTCAAACACCTTAAATTTTACTTCTACCCTTTTTGGAGATGTGTATGTAAGTGGTTTGGGCACATTAGGGGCATACGTAAGTTCAGCCTGTACTGTACCCGTGAGTACCGTATCTATTTTTGTAAAGTCATTTTGATCATCACCGCTTCCCTGCTTACAGGAAGAGAAGATTGCGAGGAATAAAATACACATGGCCGCTGAAAAAAGTGCGGTGCTTGATTTTTTGTTAATGTACATTCTCATTTTTTAGGTATTAAATGGTGATCTATTTCAGTTTTGTAAATGTATCTATTTTTAGAAGAGCCAAAATCAAAGATTTGATTTTCGGGGTGCAAAGGTAAAGACCTGAGGGGTTTGGATGTCATCTCAATGTCAGTATTTATAAATTAATTTTTTGTTTCGCAGAATACTGAATACATTTTGAATCAGTAAATAGGAAAGATAAGTGGATATGATTGTCCTCTTTTTCTAAGATGAAACTCTGGAGAATTCAATAAAATTATCGGATTGAAAAATTCTTGTCAGGTGGTGCGGTATTTCCCTTGTTTTCATAATCTGAGTACCATTTCAGATTTGTAATACCGATAATGCCAAGCAGGATTATTAATATGATCAGCAAAGAAAAAATGACTTGGAATTGAAGTGATACCAATCCTGTAACTATTAAAGCAGCAGATCCCCACAGGATGAGCCTTTGAATGCTTTTTTGCAATTGATGGTATTGATTGGGATATTCTACCAGGTAGGTCATGGTATAGATTCCAATAAGGAATGAGGCGATGGCAAATACAAAAATCATGAATATCGCGTTACCATTAAGATTGGATGTATCATCTGCAGATAAAATAATCCTGAATGCCATACCAAGAATTCCCAATGCCATTAATGTGATGAGATATACAATTTCAAGAATGGCACCATAGAGCAACCCGGGTTTACATTTTCGGTCAGAGATGAGTGTAAAGAATATCCACCACAGGGCAAATACTATGCAGACAGACAAACCGAATTCAACCCATGATTCTGTGTGGTTCACTTTGACTATACCTTCTCCGCCTACAATTCCTGCAATGACCTCCCCGAATAATATAATGGTAAATAAACCCAGCCTTTCGGCCATACTGGAGGAAAGATTTAAGAGCCCCGGCTTTTTTCTTCTGATCAGGTGGACTATAAACGGTGGCAGAAAGTTGAATACTATTGCTGCGGCAAAGAACCAGGGGCGAATCTCCAAATCGACAAACAAAGAAAATCCAAATAGTATCAGTGAAAGGATATATAGAATAGAATAAGGTCGGTTGAGTCTCCGATGTTTTTTGTCATAAATACCTACACTCCACCACAGATAAGTAATGTAGAGTTGCATAACCATAATGGTGATGATCACCTGGTGATGAAATATCCCTTCATTGCGATCCAGCGCAACGACCATTGCAGATATGATCAACATTTGCCAAAGGGTCATCAGCCTCGTTCTCAAACCATCGGAACCATGAAGATCATGATACAGGCTGCCATTCATCCACCCCCAGAAGATGATAGCAAAGAGAGATAAATAATTCAAGAATCCTTGTAGTGTATGGTTTTCTGAAAGTTCGGAAGTAATGCGGGCTATTGCTATTACATATACGAGATCGTAAAATAATTCCAGCCAACTGATCTTCCTTTCTTTTTCTTCAGATGAAAACTTCCTGGGTGCCCCCCACCATGATGCTGATGTAATATTCAATTTCATTTTAAATAAATAATAAAGATGGTCTTATTGTAAATAATATCGATTCTTCAGCTTTGAAATCATACTTTCTAAATTAAAAATTTACAATCCTCAAAAGTTAACGGATGGTGTGTTTGTTCAAAATATCTTCCAATGCTTCTTTCAAGGTTCTGAATTGAAAACTGAACCCTGCCTTCATCAGACGTTCCGGTAGCACCCACACATTGTCAAGAATCAACTGAGGCTCTGTTCCTGACATATATGCGCCAACTCTGATCATCCAGGAAGCAGCCGGAAGTCCAAAACGAACATGAACTACATTTCGCAGCGTCCTCATAAAGTTTTGATTGTTGACAGGGGTGGGAGATGTACAATTGAAAATTCCGGATAGTATTTCATTTTCGGTAAGGAACATAGCCACTCTGAATAAATCTTCGACATGAATCCAACTCACCATTTGAAGCCCGTTGCCTTGCCTGCCACCTAATCCGAATTTTGTGAGCCGGACAAGAATAGGAAGTGAGCCTCCGTTTTTGCCTAATACCTGCCCGAACCGCAGGGCTGCCAGTCGGGTGCCTGGCACTTGAAATGAGAAAAAAATTTCTTCCCATTTTCTTGCTACATCTGCCAGGAAATTGTTTTTGTCGCTTTTATTGATTTCGGTCCGGGGTGAGCCATTTCCCCCGTAAACCGAAGCTGTGCTTGCGTTGATCCATAAAGGCGGAGGGTGTTTGCATGCCATCATGGCTTCGCCAATCAATCTTGTTGTATTCATTCTGGATTCAAGAATGGCATTTTTATTCTTGAGAGTAAATCTGCAATTGATGGACTTACCCGCAAGATTAATAACTAATGCTGCATTTTCCAATGCATAGATGATCCCCTGCTTGTCATCCCATTTTATTTTGGATTCATGCCGGGAAATAATCATTACCTCATAACCCATTTCCTTAAATCGTTTCACGAAATAGCTTCCTATAAAGCCTGTACCTCCTGATATGACGACTTTCTTTTCCACGAAATGAATTTCAAGAATCTCTTCAAAAGTATCATTAACAATTTATAACCCGGATAATAATTAAGTAGTTTGATGATACTTGCCAGTTCCAGGGATAACAAATAATAATTTTGATTCAGGAATACTTTATTTTCGCTGTTTCTGAATGAGTATGAAACCTGAAACGTACCAGATAAAGCTACCACAATTTGAAGGCCCATTCGACTTACTCCTGTTTTTTATTGAAAGGGATGAATTGGATATTTATAATATTCCGATTTCGAAAATCACCAATGACTTCCTGAATTATATTCACCAGAGTGAATCTTTGAACATTGAACTGAGTAGCGAATTTATTCTCTTTGTTAGTACCTTGATGCACATCAAGGCAAAGATGCTGTTGCCCAGAAAAGAGATAGACAGTGAAGGCAATGAAATAGATCCGCGCCAGGAGTTGGTGGACAAGATCATTAAATACAAAAGATTTAAGGAAGCTTCTGTTCAACTTTCAGAATTGGAAACAGAAAGAATGCAACGTTTTCGGCGGGGAAATATTAAGATGGAAACGATGACAGTAGGTGAGGAGGCAGCAGAGGGAACAGAAATACAGACGGTTTCCTTGTTTAAACTAATGAAGGCATTTGAGAAAGTAGCGAAGCGTCTTCATGAAAAACGGAACCGGCCGGTGCATACTGTGATACGCTACAATTACACTATGGATGGAGCACGCAAATATGTATTCGAATTGGTGAAGGCGCACAAGAGTATTTCTTTCGAAAAAATATTTGACGTGTGTGAAAACCGGATTCATGCTTTGTTTCTCTTTCTGAACATGCTGGAATTAGTGCAGCAAAAATTCCTTACTATCCTGACCGGGGAAGGAATGAATAATTTTATCTTGGAGTTTAATGAAGTTTCAGGCAATGACCTCCCTGCCATAGTGGATCCAATGCAGAATTAGATTCCTTCTCTCATTTTCCTCATTTCTTTAGCCTGGTATTCTTTCATTAGTTTCTTGAAACTCTTGGCATCGTGTCCCGGAGGATAAATGAAGCGGGTACGCGTAAATATGTACCATGAAGCTGCAGCATAGAGCATCGTAGAAGTAGTGCGTATGAGCATTTCACCAACATATCCTATTGTAACAAATTTCCCTTCATTGATATGAAACAACATAGCGATATACCCGATAAACATAACGATGGTGGTGATAAAAAGGATTGGGGTCGCTAATTTCTTTTTAAGAAAGAAAAGAATTCCGCATACGAAGTAGGCAGCAGAACTTATCAGGCAGCAAATTTGAGTAAGTTCAATGTAGATTGCTTCTTTCTTGCTACCTCCAAACCAGCTAAAGAGAGCGGCAGTACTTGTGTAAAAAGTGTATAAGCCAGCAATTATAAGGAGTACACCAAGTATATAAATCACTGTATGCTTCATCTGCAGTCTGATTATAAATGCAAAATTAGCCCAATTTACAAGGCTTTGATCTTATTAAAACGAATTTCTATGTTACCCTATTGTAGCAGTAGAGAATTCTTACTTTATGTCAAAAAAACAATAAAAGTAAATAAATACTTTTATTTGTAAAATCTTCCTACTTTTGCTCCCGGATTCATTAAAACAAAAATCATTTAACTAATGGAAGCAACAGCACAGAACATACTTGTAGTGTACGAACTGGAACCACAGAAGAAACACTCGACGATCTTTGAAAGGTTTGATGAACTTGCCGTAGGCGAAACGCTTACTATTCACAACGATCATGATCCCAAACCTCTGTATTATCACTTGCAGTCAAGCAGGGGTGACATTTTTGATTGGGAATACCTGGAGCAAGGGCCAGACTTATGGCGAATCAACATTACTAAGACAGACAATCCCCTGGAAATCCTGAATGTAACACTGATTGAGCCAAGACTGAAACACTCTACCATATTCAACAAATTTGATAACCTGAAACCGGGAGAGGCTTTTATTCTCTTAAATGATCATGACCCCAAGCCATTGTATTATCAGTTAGCACAGATGTGGGGAGATATTTTTACATGGGAATACATTGAACAAGGGCCCTACGAATTCAGGATATTGATTACCAAAAAGCCGTTGCAAACCGAATCTCATCAGGAACAAAAGACCACCACTGCTAAAGGTGAAAACATTCTTGATGTAACAACCCTGGAGCCAAGACAAAAACACCCAACCATTTTCCAGAGATTTGACGCACTGACAGATGGCCAGAGCCTGACTATCCACAATGACCATGATCCTAAGCCCCTGTACTACCAAATGCTGGGAGAAAGAGGTAATATTTTTACATGGGAGTATCTCGAAGAAGGACCTCAACTCTGGAGAATTAAGATTACCAAAAAAACAAGCGGAGAAGCCGAAGAAACCTTAGGAGAATTAGCTGCAAAAGATTTGCGCAAGGCGCAAGTGTTTAAGAAGTATGGACTTGATTTCTGCTGCGGTGGAAAGAAAACCGTCAAGGAAGCATGTGCAGAAAAAGGCATTGATGTGACGCTGGTAGAAAAAGACCTGCAACAGGCGGACAATGCTCCTGCAACCGCTGCAGCACGTCCTCTGCCATTCAATGACTGGAATCTCGATTTCCTTGCTGACTACATAGTGAATACGCACCACAGTTATGTAAAAAAAGTAATGCCAGACCTGAAAGCTTATTCTGACAAAGTAGCCAGAGTGCACGGAGGCCATCATCCTGAATTGCTTGAGATTAACAAATTAGTTCAGGAAACGATGAAAGAAATGGCTGAACACACCATTGAAGAAGAGACTGTACTCTTCCCATATATCAAGAAAATGGTGGCATTAAATGGAAATGCGACAGCCAAAGATATTGACCACGTGAAGGAATCTATAGACCTGCGTGTGCAGGAACACGAATTGGTAGGCGGCAATATGGAAAAGATCAGGGAACTGAGCAGCAATTACACAGTACCTGAAGATGGTTGTGCCAGCTATTCATTCCTCTTTAAATCATTGAATGAATTTGAAGAAGACCTCCATATTCATGTTCACTTAGAAAATAATATACTCTTTCCGAAAGCTATTGAATTGGAGAAAGCGATTTCATTGAAAAACCAGTCTTAATTGCTTATTTCCTGCCGGAAACCGATTGTCTCATTTGAATAATGCTACCTGTGAAACTGTTTCTAATGAGAGTCAATCGGTTTCTTACTGGCAGGAAAATTGATTGGGTTAGTTATAAAATTTCAAATTATGAAAATCAAGGTTCCGGCATCAATGGTTGTTTTTGTTTCGTTTCTTTTCTTAGCAGCGTGCAATGAACATTCCCATGATCAGCAGTCAGGATCGTCTGAGCATCTCAGTAAGGATACAGTACTCACTCTCAATAATGGAAAGAAGTGGAAGGCAGATACTTTGACCAGTCGAAATGTCGTAGCATTGAAAACTATGGTCAATATGTTTGGAGTAGAGCCTTATCCATCAGCAAACAATTACCAGGTGTTAGGCAATGATATGACTAACGGTTTCAATAAGATGATTAAAGAATGTAAGATGAGTGGGCCTGATCATGATGCGCTGCATTTGTGGATGGAGCCTATTATCAAAGAAAGCAATCAACTGAAAACTATTACTGATACCATACAGGCCAGGCAATTATTCAAATCCATCAAAGAAAGAGTTGATAATTATCCGGCTTACTTTGAAGATGATGTGCAATGATAATAAACGCCAACACTAAGATAGCTGCATTACTCAAAGCCCATCCTGGTTCATTGGATGCTATCGTTAGCATCACTCCCAAATTTGAAAAACTCAGAAATCCATTACTCAGGAAACTGATGGCCGGGCGTACCAGTATCGCTATGGCTGCTAAGATAAGCGGATGTGGTGTCAACGCTTTTTATGAAAAATTAAGGCCGCTCGGGTTCGAAATTGATGATACTGTGGCAGCAGAGGCAGTGAAGTCGCATCCGGTTCCTGCATTTCTTCACAAGGTGAGAGAAGAAAATATTGTATCCCTGGATGTGCGACCTATTATTGAGGGTGGCCAGGATCCGTTGAAGAATATCATGGATGCCGTGAAGCAAGTGCCTGTCGGTGGTGCCTTGAAAGTGATCAATAGTTTTGAACCAACACCGTTGATCAAACTTTTGGAAAAACAAGGGTATGCATCCTTTGTTGATAATGTCAGTGAGGATACTATCGAAACATGGTTTTACAAAGAGATAGAAGGAACTATTAATATACCGGAGGGTGCCGCTAACAGTGAAGACTGGGATGCTGTGATGGAACGCTATTCCGGCA
>JBDHYH010000041.1:0-28883 GCA_039811325.1 Chitinophagaceae bacterium
AAAAGCTTGACTGTTGTAAATACCGTCTGCATAATTTTTCCTCCCCGCATACCTTTAGTGTTGGTAAAGGTCAGGAATAAGATCATGGCGATACCGAGAACCTGGGCAGCTGAAATATTCAGCCCCAACAAGTTCAGGATAATTCGATCTTCACCCACAGCCGGTAACAGGTACGCAGTGAAGCGGCTGAATGCAACCGCAACGGCAGCAATGGTAGCAGTTTGAATCACAGTAAAAAAACTCCATCCATAAAGGAAACCCGCCAAAGGATTGTACGCTTCTCTCAGAAAAACATATTGGCCGCCTGCCCGTGGAAACATACCACTCATTTCACCATAGCTCAAAGCAGCAATCACAGTCATGAATCCGGTAATGACCCATACCGCAGTGAGCCAGCCAGCACTTCCAACGTTTCTGACTATGTCAGTACTTACTATAAAAATACCCGAACCAATCATAGAACCTGCTACAATCATAGTAGCATCCAACAGGCTGAGTGTTGGTTTAAAAGCAGTAGTTTTTTCACTCATAAATCAAGTAATTATTCAAACAAATTTATGGGTGGTAAGGTAAACTAATATTGGAAAATAGAAATAGTTTTACTTTTTTTCCTTTTCAAATTGTTCATTCAGGCCTTTTACGACATCTGCAGTGATGTCAAGAGCTGAATCCTTGTAAAACATGAATCCAGGTTCGTAACTAAATACATAAGAATACTTGCCATTGTTGCTGGCCTTCAGATAGTCTTCAATTTTGGCTAGTAACTTGTCTTTCATCTTCTGGTTATAATTTGCCAGGCTCTCGTGAAGGCTTTGCTGTTTGCCCTGAAAGTCCTGTTGCATTTTATTAATCTCCATCATGGCGCTTTCCTGTTCTTTTGGCGACATCTGTGTGGCCTTCTGTTGTAGTTCAGCAGTTCTGCTTTGGAATTTTTTTTGAAGCAACATGAGTTGATTCTCTGCAGATTTCTCCTGTCCTTCAAGTTCAGATTTTATCTGCTGATAGTAGGAATAATTATTTTGAAGCGTGTCTATATTGATATAGGCAATCTTTCCTGTAGCGGGAGCGCTATCGATGGTTGCAGTACTCATGGGTGCTACCATCCTATTATTTTTCTTATCACTAAAATGGAGGTAGAATAAAATACCGATCAGTACGAGCAATACTGAATACCCGATTACATGCTTCATAAGAAGAAATTTGACGGGCAAGATAAATAAAAAGCAAATGATCACTTTTTATTCATTTCCAATTATGAAACAGTTAACAGAGAAGAATGCCCTTATGGATTATTGAGTCCAATTTTTTCCGATAGCCTCTTTGTTTTTCAGGTTAGATGTGAGCCCACTTCAGTTTTGACCACAATTGTTGCGGAAGGCCAAAGATGGAAGGTACTTTTTGAATACGTCCCGGCTGAACATTTTGAATTGGAATTATCTTACCGGAAACTTTTGTCAGGTTCAGCTCTTCCATCAGTGATTGCACAGTGTAGTCGTCTTCAACATCAGCAAGCTCGCAAGCTTTGAGGAAATCTTTGTGCATCCCCATTGCCATCATTACCGGAGGCAGATCTTTGAATTCGGGATAGCAATTAAATTTCTTTACGAAGTAATGCATTTTCCCGTTGATGTCCCTGGTGTAAGCCTGATAAATACTTTTCATCGTTCACAAGTTTAAAGGGTTCGGATAACAACCGGCTACTTGCGCAGATCAGCTGTTATTCAAATAAGAAATACCAATTGTCGCAGGAATATCGGCTCCGGGAATTTCAAAGGATTTTAATTTGACGTCTCAAAAGTGGTGCCAGTTGAAAATCAGGCATTTTCTTTTGTGGTCTTCAAAGGAAACTGAAAATTAAATTTCAAAGGAGATTGGGGGAATGAATGGCAAGCAGGTCAAATGACAGTGTAAAAATATAATCCATCAGCGACAGGTACAAGATAATTAGCTAAAAACTTATTCACATTTCCCATTTTATTCACAAAAACACGGTTTAACCTATACCTGGTTCCTCTATTTAGGCCTCTAAACCGAAATATTTATGATTTATCAACAATTACAATTCCTGCTAATAGTTGATCTTTGAGCAATTCAAATTCTTACTTTGAAGCAATTTCAAAAAATGATGAACTACAAAATCAGGATATCCTTCCTTGCGATATGCACACTAATGGTTGCTTTATCCTTTGCACAGAAGACTAACACAAAGACGAATGCTCCTTTCAAACCACCTGTAGTAAAATCTCTGCTTGGTATTCGATCCGGAATGGACACAGTTTATGCAGCAGAAGCGGTACAATTGATCGGCCTTCCATTGGTTGTGAAAGATTCAAAAGGCAATATGTACCCTATAGAGAATTACCGGCTTTTGTATAAGAGGAAGGGATATATAGAAGATCCTGAAACCGGTAAGCCAGAAGTCAATTACACTGCAGTTGCATCCAGATTTGACAACACACCACTTCCGAAAGTGTGGTCAGAAAACATTCAGCATTCTCTTCAACCTGGTGAAACGTTGTTTTTCTTTGAGATACTTGTGAAAGACAAGGCAGGCAGGCAATTTTATGCACCGGAATTACGAATAATGATAAAATAATGATTTCAATTAGAGAAGGTACCCCTGCGGATGCAGCTGCTATCAGGTATATAGCCTATAGTACATGGCCAATAGCATACGGAGAAATCTTATCATCTACCCAATTGAATTACATGCTGGAGAAATTATATTCAATTGAAGAATTGGAACAGCAATTAGCCGGCAATACTTCTTATCTCATCGCAGAAGATGATTTTCAAAATTCAATTGGTTTTGCATCGTTTTCCCTTCTTAAAGATACTGCCAATGCTTTTCACCTTCAAAAATTATACATACTGCCAGGTTTCCAAAGGCATCAATGCGGCACGATGCTTCTGGAAGTAGTGATCAAAACCGTTAAGGAATTGAAAGGCCAAAGGTTGACCCTCAATGTAAACCGCTTCAACAAGGCCAGGTTCTTTTATGAAAAATCAGGATTTAGTATAATTCGTGAAGAGGATATTGATATCGGAAACGGATACTTTATGAATGATTTCGTGATGGAAATGAAACTGGACTAAGAGTTCTTATGACTGATCCTCCTTTCGACTCTGGTGCTCAATGTATGAATGCTCAGGTTGAAAATAAAACCCACAAATGCGGCCAGGGAATTAAGAAAAATCATTACCATGATCACCATAATGGTTCCTATTGAACCATACAACAAATTGTACCTGCCAAAATTATTTACAAAAAAACTAAACCCTAAGGTTACAACGATACTTAGCGCAGTTGCAATAATAGCTCCGGGACTGATCAGGCGCCATCTACGTGTGGTGGATGGTGCATACCTGTAAATGAAAGCAAATGAAAAAAATATCAGTGCACCTATCACCAACCATTTTCCTGAAAGAATGATCCTTGCAATGACCTTATCATGAAGGCCCAACCATTCCAGTATATTGCTTTGAAGAAATAACATAAAGAAGGTCAGAAGAATGAGTCCAAACAGCATGAGTGTCAGTTTGATTGCTTCCCATCTTGTCTTCAATCCCTTGTGCTTCTGGAATCCGATATAATCTTTCTTATTAAATGACCTCATCAACCCCATTACTGCATTACTGGCAAAAAACAAAGAAACAATAAACGTAAATGATATCAATCCAATCTTGGATCCTTCTATAAGGTTATCTACAAAAGTAATTACACCTTTATTGTAAGCCGGAGAAGGGATAATATCATAAATAAAATTGTGGATTTGGGTTCTTAAAATTTTTTTTGAAAAAAAGGGAAGATTGGGCACCAGGGTGAACAGGAACAAACAAGTAGGCGGAATCGCCATGATAAAATTATATGAAATTGCAGCTGCACGTTCTGTGAGGCTCGGTATGTCAAAATGCCGAAAGATAAAATGCATCACGTCATAAAACGATAAGCCCTGAAACCCTGGTGGTTTCCAGTTCTTACTCCATCTTTTAATAAAACGGAAAGGATGGCGTCGGTTTTTTCTTGATGGATCGATCAAACTTTGAATAATTTTTATTGAGGAGTTTGTTTCTTCTTCATTAATTCATCCAAAGCCTGCTGATAATCCTTTGCATACTTAAGATGCTCTGTGTACGTAGTTGCAAAATTCGAATACCCGCTGAAATCAGGTTTGGCCACGAAGAACAGGTAATTAGTTTCAGGTGCGTTCAAAACTGCATCAATGGTTTTTTCAGATGGAGTACAAATCGGCCCGGGGGGCAACCCTGCATTTTTGTAAGTATTGTAAGGAGAAGCTACTTCTAAATGCTTCTGATAAATTCTTTTCAGGCTGAAGTCTTTTAATGCATACTTCACTGTAGGGTCTGCCGCCAGAGGCATTCCTTTGTTAAGGCGATTGATGTACACACTTGCAATTTTTCCCTTGTCCGATTGCATATTTGTCTCCTCTTCTACAATACTTGCGAGGATATAAACCCCGTCTGGTGTCAGCCCATGCCTTGAAGCAGCTTCAATCCGTTCACTATTCCAGAATTTCTTTTTTGCTTTATTTAATTTATCAAAAACAGTTGACATTTTTGAGGTCCAGAAAAAGGTATAGGTATTTGGCAGGACATCTGTCAATACTGTGCTGGTATCTACGCCAAATTTATTCAGTGAGTCATTGCTCTTCAAAAAATTCATCGCGGTAGAAGAATCAATCTCCAAAATCCTACCCAAACGAGCCGCAAGATCTTCTGGCGTCCTGATCTTTGTGATAACAAGATTCACCTGTTCCTGCCTACCTGATCTTAATTTCCTGACAAGATGATAAAGGCTCATACCATTGTCAACCTTGTATTTGCCGGGTTTGATATTCTTTTGAAGGCTTGCATAATCTGATAATTTATCAAAGAAATAAAATCCTGATAAAAATCCGTTTTGTACCAGGCTATCTTTCAATCCTGCAAATGTGCCATTGGTAGGCACATACAAGTATTTGCCGGAAGGGTTTTTTACTGCCGGGCCAAATACATTCCAAAGCAGAAATATTACCGCAACTGAAATTAAAACCAGGAATATCAAAATCGCTCTTCGCATGAAAAAAATAAAAATGTTGTTGCTGTTTAAATTATTTGTGCATTCTCAAATTACATAAAAAACCCTGCTATTGCAGTAGCAGGGCATAATCTAATATCATTAATTTTATTTAGATTGCTGTGGTGCCGGTTGTTGGGGAGCAGATTGCTGTGAAGGCTGATTCATCGGAACCGTAGCGGGTGGCGCCATTGGCGTACCTACTGGAGTTTCCTGGAACAATTTTTCACCTGAATTCACTCCGGCAGTTTTAGGAATAAACAACGCAGAAGTAATACAAAGAAAACCGATAATAGCAGCAAATATCCACGTGCCTTTTTCCAGTATATCGGTAGTTTGTTTTACACCCATCAGCTGGTTACCAAATCCGCCAAGGGATGAGGTAAGTCCTCCACCTTTAGGATTTTGAATCAAGACGATAATTCCCAATACAATCGCAGCAATAAATAACAGAATTCCAAATATCCACAACATAACTAAGATGTTTTTAAGCTTTCAATTTTGGCGGCAAAGTACGCACTTTTGGATGGATTCATCAAACTTAATTTTTCGTACATCTCTATTGCCTTTTCCTTTTTATTTTGTTTAACAAGAACCTCGGCCATGGCTTCTGTAAGCACGTCGGATTCAACATTACTAACCTCAGCAGCACTCTGGATAATCTGCTGGATCACCTCATCCTGCTCTGGTAATTTTCCGGGATGCAATTTCTTCATACTCTTGAGCCATCCGGTAAAACTTTTTACTTGTTGTCCTAACCTGTCGTTGGTGAGATCTGCTTCACTGAGCCTGATACCCTGCGAAGCAAAATAGTCTATTGTATGAAGCGGTTCGAAGGTCAACTGTGATTCCTGTATCCTGGGTGGTGGAGTGCTTATCGCTTCTTCAGCAACGGCAGATTCAGGCAGTACTTCATTCCCATCTTCATTCAGTGTTTCATCCACCGGAACTTCCGTTTTCTCTATTACCTGCTCTTCAAGTTGAGTGGACGAACTTTCAACTTCTGATTCTGGATTTTTATTTACACGATTCGCTTCCTCTGGAATTTCAATTTCTTGTTTTTCAAAAACATCCTGCATAGCCGGTGGTTCTTTTGACGCCTGAACCATTCCAGGCTGAGAATCGTCAGAATGAAAAATGTCCTTTTCTTCACCGGACAAGTAACTGTCGCCTGTAACTGTGTCCGCTAAATTTACCGGCTGTGAATAGGATTCACTTGCAGGAACTGTTACAGCAAAATGATCAGTCATTTCCTCCCCCGAAAAATTTGTTGACATCTGACGAACCAAAAATTCAAACCATCTGGTATTTCCCGAATAAAGCGCAGCAGTACGGATCTTTTCAGCAATAGCATTTGAATTTCCTGGCTCGTATCTTAATTGCAATATCCTGGCAAGGCAACTTGCCGGATTAGCTGCCAGGATCTCTTCAATTTCAGATTTATCTTTTTGGAATAAATCAAGCAATGAATTGATATCTTTTGCAATTGTATTCATGTTATGGTATTACCAATTCGAAAATATCCGGTTAAAGATAGCATCACCAACATTCTTGACAATTTTATTTCCTAATTCCTGTTCGGCCTGCTGCAAGGTGGATGAGGCATTAAAATCATAAGAACTGCTCAGATCCGCTTCAAAATTCTTCTTGGCATCCTGGGAATTTTTGAAAACGAGATGAAATGTTACTGTGAGGCGGTTGGTTCCTGCCTGTTGATTTGCAACACCGCTGGTGCTCACTGAATAGTCTGACACGTAACCACTGATATCATAATCTCCCATCTCACCTGTTACTTGTCTTAGCCTTGTCAGGTTGATCACTTTCTGCCTTACTTCTTCTGTTAGTTGCGGAGCAAATTGAGGGTTAACATATCGTGCCCGGTTTTCAAAGGCAGATAAACTAAACGTTTTGATTTCAGGAGGCAAAGGGCTAACATCCTTGAAACTATACTTACATGTGGCAAATACCATGGTACAAAGGATGACAGGCAATGCAACAATTTTAATTATCCGGGTTTTCAAAAGGTCTGATTTATTAATCGTTGATATTATATTCTTTCAATTTGCGATATAAGGTACGTTCACTGATTCCTAAATCGCTGGACGCATCTCTTCTTTTGCCCTTGTGTTTTCTGAGTGCTTTTACGATCAGGTTTTTTTCAGCATCCATGATATTCAGTGATTCATCTACCTCCTGGTGTTCATCAATTTTGTTTCCATTTTCATGATCATTGGAATGCTGTAATACCAGGGGCTGCGGTGTAGTCAATGCAGGATGGCTGTTGGAAAAGTCAACTGCAGGAGATTCATTGAAATAATTGTGCTGTTCCGTAAGCGAAGGGTTTTTCATTACCTCAAAAAACATCTTCTTCAATTCTGTCACATCCTTCTTCACATCAAAAAATAATTTGTAGAGAATCTCTCTTTCGTTAGCAAACTCCTTTCCTGATGTATTTGGCGAAGCCAATACAGGCAGCAACGATTTATGAACATCTGGCAAAAGTCTTTCTACTATTGATGCATCCACCTGGTTACCCTGTGCCAGCACAGATATTTGTTCAGCAAGATTTTTTAACTGCCTCACATTTCCCGGCCAGGAATAGTTGGTTATAAGTTGCCATGCATCTTCGGTAAGCTGAACTGGCTCTGACCTGTAACGGTCAGAAAAATCAGCAGCAAATTTTTTAAAAAGTAAAGGAATATCTTCTTTCCTTTCGCGCAATGGCGGTACTTTAATGGGAACAGTATTCAGTCGGTAATAAAGGTCTTCACGAAAGCGGCCAGTGTGAATAAATTCCAGCAGGTCTTTATTACTTGCTGCTATCACGCGAACATCAGTCTTTTGAACCTTGCTCGAACCCACCCTGATATACTCGCCGGTTTCTAACACCCTCAGGAGCCGTGCCTGAGTACCCAAAGGCATCTCAGCTATTTCATCCAGGAAAATAGTACCGCCGCTTACCGTTTCGAAGTACCCTTTCCTGCTTTCTACAGCGCCGGTAAATGAACCTTTCTCATGGCCAAACAATTCTGAATCGATAGTCCCTTCGGGTATGGCCCCACAGTTCACAGCTATAAATTTATTATGCTTGCGCGGTGACAGGGAATGGATGATATGTGAAAACACTTCTTTACCAACACCGCTTTCCCCATTAATCAACACACTCAAATCAGTATTAGCTACCTGCGCAGCTACATCCAGCGCATAGTTCAATGCGGGAGCATTACCTATAATTCCAAACCTGTTCTTAATTGCCTGTTGATCCATCTGATGATTTCAAAATTTTTAAAATTGCAATGCCACCTCTGCAGACACTGCTTTACCTAATAGCGTACCAGGTGTACAATGCTCAATCAATACATCTGCGTAATCTCCCTTGCGAATAATTCCTTTTTTGGGAAATACCACCATCTTGTTGGAATCGCACCTGCCGGCCCAGTGTTCATCGCTTTTCTTTGAATTACCTTCTACCAGTACCCGCAACACTTTACCGACATCATGTTGCATACTCAATGCGGAGTATTCCCTGTGTTTTTCCACGATCTCAGCAAGCCTGCGCTTCTTGATCTCCAGTGGTACATCATCCGCAAAACGGCGTGCCGCAAGGGTACCCGGGCGTTCACTATAGAAATACATGTAGGCAAGATCATATTGACAATAATCGAAAAGGCTCAGGGTATCCTGATGATCTTCTTCTGTTTCAGTACAGAAACCGGAAATAGTATCAGTGGACAATCCGCAGTCAGGTAATATTTCTCTTATGCGATCTACTTTTGCCAGGTACCATTCCCGCGTGTAAGTTCGGTTCATCAACTGCAATAGCCTTGTGCTGCCGCTCTGTACCGGTAAGTGGATGTAATTGCAAATATTATCGTAGCGTTTGATCGTAAACAACACTTCATCTGTAATGTCTTTAGGATGTGAAGTAGAAAAACGAACACGCAGCAGTGGTGATATCAGCGCCACCATCTCGAGCAGATTGGCAAAGGAAACATTGCTTTCTTTTTCCGGATCAAACCATTGATAGCTGTCCACATTCTGACCTAATAAAGTTACTTCGCGATAGCCTGCTTCAAACAAGTCCCGGCATTCCTGTATGACAGAATGAGCATCGCGGCTGCGCTCACGGCCACGCGTAAAAGGCACTACACAAAAAGAACACATATTATTGCACCCGCGCATGATACTTACAAATGCAGTTACACCATTGCTGTTTAAACGGATGGGTGAAATATCTCCATAAGTTTCTTCACGGCTCAGCAATACATCCACACCCTTCTGGCCTCCTTCTGCTTCGCGAATCAAAACAGGAAGGCTGCGGTATGCATCAGGGCCTACCACGAGGTCAACCAATTTTTCCTCTTCGAGAAATTTTGATTTCAACCGTTCGGCCATACAGCCAAGAACACCGATCAGCAAACCTGGACGTTCGTTCTTCAATTTTCTGAACTCCGTCAATCGCTTTCGCACTGTTGCTTCAGCCTTTTCACGTACAGAACATGTATTGATAAAAATCAGGTCAGCCTGGGTGTAATCAGATGTAACAGCCATCTGCACTTTTCGCAAGATAGAAGCTACAACTTCACTGTCGGCAAAATTCATAGCGCATCCATAGCTTTCTATGAAGAAGTGCTTTTTGGGTGCAGCTATCTCTTCCTCAGCAGGTCGCAGAGCTTCTCCTTGCCTCAGTTCATCATGCACTTTACCGGACGGAATTTCAAACATCAGTATTCAATGTATTTTTTAGGACGCCAAAGATAAATAAATTGTAAGAAGACAGTGCGCCCGACAGACTCACGGCACTCAAATCAAAACTTAGAATGCTATTGTTTAACAAGTCTCTTATGAACCAACTGCACGTCCGACACCGGGCTAAACAGAAACAACCTGTTCGTATCAATTTCACGGCAGAGTATCCGGACTCTTTTCCTGTGTAATTTCAAATACACATTTCCGTTTTTGATCCTGAAAAAACTACCATCTGGCAGGTCTTCCAGGAGGAAGAAGCCCGGCCTGTATTCGTCATATTTCCTGAGCACTCGCAGTAATGATGCTTCTGTACAAGATGAAGCTCCAGGATTTTCCAATGTAGCAATTAATTCTTTTTCAATATCACGTGGGAAAATACGATTAGAAATAAAGGCTGCCAATAACCGGCTATACTCATTTTTCCACTGCTGGCCGTGTGCAGGAATACGGGCGCCATACTTATCAAATGCAAGCAAGTGCCCTAATTCATGAATCAATGTAATCAGGAAGGAGAACTTATTCAGGCTCCCATTTACGCTGATGTGATGATGGCGGCCATTGCTTGCACCCTTGTAATTTCCCAGCACGGAAGATCGTTCCGGTGTGATGGTGAGGTGCACTTTGTGCCTGATCAAATATTTTTCAAGATGCGGATATGCACCTTTGGGTAAGTAAGTATTCAATGTGTATAACGGAACCTCCTTCTTCGACATGTACTATTTTTTTCTTACCAGTTTCATTAATTGAAATACTTCGAGGGATGAATATAGTACATAAATAAACATCGTCATAAAAATTGCACGTTTATTTATGACGCCATCCATAGCCACTATAAAAACAAATAATGCTGCAATGATCAACAGCATTTTTACCAAAACTGATGAGTACACTCCCCTGACAAATGCATGTGGATTGGAGGACTTAATATACTTAAACTGGATATATAGGGCCAGGGCACTCAATAGAAAAAGAATGGCGTTGGCAACAAGGATGAACCGCACATGGAACCCTGCCTGCTCAAGATTTCCTTTTAAAATCAATAAAATAATTGTCAACCCGATAAAAAGCAAGCTCAGTGGAGCAAAACGCCTCATATTATTTCTTATTTGTATCTATCAAAACCTTAAGGATCATTCCCAGTATCAGCAGCAAAGGTAACAGCCAAACCAGCAATGGAAACGAAATTTTAAGCCATTCATCCAATTTTATTCCTGCGAATACCCCTAAGCCAATAGCCACGAAGAACTGGGAAGCCATCGAGGCGTATTTCAATAGCATTTTATTGCCTTCTTTTTTGTTTCTTATCATGATTGATTGTAGGTATTAATATCCGCTATCCGTATTGTCTAATGTGGTATCGAGCGCTTGTTCTGTTCCTTTGAGTACAGATTTAATCCCGTCGGTGTATTGCTTTTGGATCCGAATTTCATTTTCGATGGAGTCAGCTTTTTGCTTCAGTGTTATATATCCGGTTTCATTTCCGGATGCCCCATAACCAGGTATGTAATATTTAAGAGGTGTAAAGGCAATAAGGACTACCGTAAGCCCTACCAGCACAACAAAGAAAAAACTCATCACAAAATAAACTGTTCTGCGCGTCATGCTGAAAGAAGTGATTTCTTCAAAAGAATCTTCGTTCATAATCGTGAGCCGGTAGCGATGGCGCATATTTCTTAGTGAACTTTTATCTTTGATCATTCCCATAGAATAATGGTCATTATATGTTAGTGAAAAGGATGACTTACCTACTGTAAAATGCTGGTTAAAAATAAAGAGCATGCTCTAATTTAATAGTCGCACCCATTAAAATAACCGTAATTTTAAAATATTTTTGTCAAAAACAGAGTTTATATAAAAATAAGCTATCAGGCTCATTTTACAGCTTAATAAAATATCCGATTGAATGATCGCAAAGCCCTGCACTTTACTATTGTTACTTTTTTTCATAATGCCGGCAATACCTGCATGGGCACAAATAGAAAAAATAACTTTTGACCTGAACAAAGACAAGCCGGAGAAGTTTCAGAACAAAGTCCTTCGTTCGGAAAAAACCGGAGAGAAAAAATTTACAGTACCTCGCAGGTTCGTTCAGAATACAGTGAGCCATTACAACTATTACTTCAACGCCAGCAACAAGATCAATAGTGTCATCGAACGCGCACGAATAGCACAGCAGGATGATTATACAAAGCTGCTTCCCTACTATAGTTACAGCCTCGATAATACAGCCAGTCAGAAATCGGAATTAGACTCGGTCATTTTGAAAGCAACCGCAGGAATCCTCCTTCACGATCTCAGGAGCAATTGGGTAGATAATTTTTATATGCTCATTGGTAAGGCTTATTACCTGCGCAAGGATTATGATTCAGCATACATGACGTTTCAATTTATCAATTTCAACCTGCGGCCCCGCGATAAGAAAAATCCAGACGGAACGATAGTAGTTGGAAGCAATGAAAACAAGGAATCCAATGCACTGACTGTAGCTAACAAGGAGAATAGAAAATTTATAGATAAAGTATTCACCAAACCACCCAGTAGAAATGACGCCCTATTGTGGCAGGTGCGTACGCTGACACAGATGGGGCACTACGCAGAAGCCTCCGGCCTGATCAATACGCTGGAAAACGATCCTAATTTTCCGGCAAGGTTGCAAAATGAATTAGATGATGCAAAGGGATTCTGGTTTTTTCAACAACATATCTATGACAGCGCCATCACGTATATGGAATTGTCGCTGCCTGCAACGCTTGACCTGCAAGACCAGGCCAGAAGGGAATTCTTGTTGGGTCAACTCTACGAACAGAAAGAAAGCATGGACACTGCTTCTTATTATTACTCATTGTCGATCAGGCATACTACCAACCCGTTGATGGACATCTATGCCAACCTGAACAAAGCCAAATTATTAAGGAGCGATGATCCTGAAGCTATAAAAAACAGTGTAGCACACTTACTCCAAATGGCGCGTAAAGACAAGTATCATGACTATCGCGATGTCATCTATTTTGCTGCGGGCGAACTGGCATTGGATATACCCGACACTACCTCTGCACTCAACTTTTACGGCAAAAGCACAAAGTACAACTCCAACAATGTCATTCTAAAAAATAAGGCATTTCTCAAAATGGCTGATATCAGTTATGATCAAAGGAACTACCTGAATGCTTATAATTATTACGACAGTCTGCAGGCTGGCGACAGCACCATCACCGAAATGAAGCGTATAACCGAAAAGAAAAATGCCCTTGCCTTCATTGTGAAAGACATCAATATCATCAACAGGGAAGATAGTTTGCAGGAAATAGCAGCAATGCCTGCGGCAGACCGTGAAGCATTTCTTAAAAAACTTTCAAGAAAACTCAGAAAAGAACGGGGACTTGATTCAGGCGATGAATCCTACACCGGCAATTCATTTGACGTTTTTGGAAAGAATGAATCTATGGACATCTTTGCAGGCAACAATACCAAGGGAGACTGGTATTTCTATAACAATAGTCTTAAATCAAAAGGCTATTCTGAATTTGTAAGAGAATGGGGTAAACGTCAAAACCAGGATAACTGGAGGCGCATGACTGGAAGCACAGCCACAGGATCTACAGGTGGAAGGCAATTACCACCAATTGATGATTTGAAAACCACCAGCGACCCGATGGCGCCACCAAGTGGAGATAAGGCCACTCCCACTCCTGACATTAACCAACCGTTGCAGGAGGATGTATCTGTAGATGGATTACGCGCAAACCTTCCATTGACGCAGCCATTACTTGACAGTTCGAATACCAAAATAGCAAATGCCATTTTCGAATCGGGCAAACATTATCAAAATCTCCTTGAAGATTACAAGGCTGCTATTGAATCTTACGAATCCTCGCTGAAAAGATTTCCCGATAGTCTCTATGGAGGAGAACTCTATATGAACCTGAGCTATTGTTATAAACAATTGGGCAACCTCGCAATGGCTGATCATTACAAAAACCTGCTCACAACAAAATTTGTACAATCACAGTTTGCAGACTATCTGCTGCATCCTGAAAAATTTGCTGATAAATCAAAAGACACGGCAGTTGCCCACAGGTATGATGACATCTACCTGAAATTCATTGAAGGAAAATTTGCAGAAGCACTGAATGATAAAAAAAGCGCTGACAGCATTTACGGCAGCAGCTACTGGAATCCCCAGTTGCTCTATATCGAATCAGTTTATTATATCAAACAAAGGCAGGACAGCCTGGCAACTACTGTTTTAAAACAAATCATCAGTAAGTATTCGAATTCACCCATGAAGGAGAAAGCTGAAAACCTCGTTACGGTACTTAGCCGCAGAGACAGCATTGAAAATTACCTGACCAACCTGAAAGTAGAACGCATCAAAGAAGATTCACAGATTGTAGTATTTGACAATCCGCGCATCTACGGAAATATTACACCAATCCCGAAGAGAAATGACAGCAATCTGCTACCTAAAAAGATAACAACAGTAGATGTGCCGGAAATTTCAGCAGATAAAAAACTCCCTGCCCCTCTTAAAAACAAAAACTTTGTTTTCGATCCTTACTCCGCTCAAAACGTAGTAATGGTAATGACGAAGGTAGATCCTGTGTACAGCGGCGAAGCCCGCAATGCATTTAACAGGTACAACAAAACGAAATTTTACAACCAGAAAATAGACATTAAGAATGATACGCTTGATGCTGATCATTCATTGCTAATCTTCTCTGAATTTGTAAGCGCAGAAGCGGCATTAAAATATATGGATCAGTTAAAACATGATGCACCGGGAGAGATAAGCTGGCTTCCAGCCTCCAAATATGTTTTTTATATTATTTCTAATGACAACCTTGCCGTACTCAAAGAGAATAAGAAATTAGAAAGCTATATCGAGTTGCTAAAAGAGAAATATCCTGATAAATTTTAATGACCTTTGGCAATATGAAACAACCCATGAAAAAGAAAAATCCAACAGGAATAAAACCCTCCATCAGAATTTTGTGGACAATCGTATTTGCAGGATTAGGGCTTGGGATAATAATTTTTGGAGGAGCTAATTTCGGACTGTTTGGCAAGTTGCCTTCGCTTCGGCAATTAGAGAACCCAGATGCCGACCTGGCTACAGAAATCTATGCCAATGATGGAAAAACATTGATGGGGAAAATATATGCAGAAAACAGGATATCGGTAGATTATAAAGATATAGCACCCGGAGTAATTGAAGCATTAATATCAACAGAGGATGAAAGATTTTATGAACATTCCGGGGTAGACGCGAGGAGTATCGCCAGAGCTGTCGCGGGTTTGGGAAGAAACGGCGGAGGGAGCACCATTACTCAGCAGCTTGCAAAGAATATTTTAGGTCAGGGCCGCGGGAGCTTTATGAAAAGAGGGATTGACAAGATCAAAGAATGGATTGTAGCCATCAAATTAGAAAA
This sequence comes from Chitinophagaceae bacterium, assembly GCA_039811325.1. Lineage (GTDB taxonomy): Bacteria > Bacteroidota > Bacteroidia > Chitinophagales > Chitinophagaceae > Ginsengibacter. The sequence goes on from JBDHYH010000041.1 coordinate 15,256, forward strand.
GAATTTTACAAAGCAGGAGATCATTGCATTATACCTGAACAGGGTAAGCTGGTTAAATATTTATGGCATCCGAAATGCCTCTCTTGTATATTTTCAGAAAGAACCATCACAACTTACCATAGACGAATCAGCATTACTCGTAGGAATGTTAAAAGGGCCGGGAGCATACAACCCGGTAGAACATCCTAAAGCAGCGCTCTCGAGGCGCAATGTAGTTCTGGACCAGTTAGTAAGGAATGGTATGCTGACGCCTTCTGCTGCGGCGATGTACAAGAAAAAACCTTTGGGAATCAAATACAAAAAAATTACAGAAGCATCTGGAATAGCTCCTTATTTCCGATCTGAACTCACCAAGAAATTGATGGAATGGTGCGGCACTCACAAAGATCCTAAGACCGGCGAGAATTATGACTTATACAGGGATGGCCTGAAAATTTATACTACCATTGATCCTGCTATGCAGAAATACGCTGAAGAAGCTGTGATCAAACACATGACAGCCATGCAAAAGAATTTCAACCGGCAATTGGGGAAGAATGTGTGGAAAGGTCATGAGGATATATTGCTACGTGCCATGAAGGAAAGTGAACGATGGAAAAATCTGAAGGAAGATGGAAAAACTGAAAATGAAATCAAAGCGTCCTTTGAGAAACCGGTACGAATGAAAATATTTGCATGGAATATAAACAGGGAAACCGATACCCTGATGAAGCCAATTGATAGCATCAAATATTTAAAGCAGATGATGCAAACTGCATTCTGTGCCATGGATCCCGTTTCAGGTGAAGTAAAAGCATGGGTAGGCGGTATAGATTTCAAGTGGTTTAAATACGATCATGTTACAGCCAACAGGCAGGTAGGTTCTACTTTCAAACCTTTGCTCTACACCCTCGCTATCACAGATGCCGGACTGACACCTGAATCCTACATTGGAGGTAAGTCAATCACACTGGCTAACAAGACCATATCAGGTGCCGGTGGTACTATGGCTTATTGCCTCGCCAAGTCATTGAATGCTGCAGCTTATGATCTGATGGAAAGAATCGGGCCTAAGAAAACAGCGGAATTTGCACATCAATGCGGCATCAAGAGTAATATCCCGATTGTTCCTTCCATCGCATTAGGCTCGGCTGATATTCAACTTATAGAGATGCTGCGTGCCTACACGATGTTTCCCAACCGGGGCTTCAATACTGAGCCGATCATCATTAACCGGATTGAAGATAAAAATGGAAATGTTCTGGAATCTTTTCAACCTAAAGTGAAACAGGTAATCAGTGAAGCAGATGCCTATACCATGTACCGGATGATGCAGGGTGTGGTGGATTATGGCACAGGCCATGCAATGCGAGATCGTTATGGTATCTACAGTGAGATGGGCGGTAAAACAGGAACTACCAATGATAATACTGACGGATGGTTTATTGGATACACTCCACAATTGCTTGCAGGTGCATGGGTAGGTTGTGATGACCCATTCCTGAGAATCAAACAGACTTATGGTGGTAACGAAATGGCAATGCCGGAGTTTGCATACTTTATGCAAAAAGTGTATGCGGACAAAAGCCTCGGGATAGATCCAAAAGCAAAGTTTGAAACACCTCCTCAATTAACCAATGATCCGATTTTTGCAGATCAGAATTTTTCAGAAATTATTAAGGAAGGATCAGGAAGTGACTTTGAAGACGCAGGAAACGGTGATGCAAGTGATTACAGCGCACCGACCTATGTTCCTGTAGAATCTGACTTTAACGATGTAAAGCCCGAAGCTAATAAACCCGGTAATTCATCAAAGCCGGCAGGCCCCGAAAACTTCAAGCCTAATCATTCAGACACTTCAAAGAAGAAAAACGCTCCTGTTTCTGCCATTGAGAATGATAAGAAACCGAAAACTGTGATGCCCGACAAAAGGAAGAAGAACACTCCTAAAGAAAATGATTACTAAAAACCGGTTTCATAAAAAATAATGACAACTACCATCATTACTATAAAAAAACTGGCAATGCCGATGGCCCAGGTACCCCAGACTTTCATAAGAGTGGGATAATGCCCTTCACGTAATTCAGGAGGCTGGGGAGCCTGCTCGTGAATTTTATTTTTGTTTTTCATGACAAATAATTTTATAATCATATCCAATAAATAAATGTGCCAGTTGTGATATAGAGATGACAAGCGTAATGTGAAATTTTTAAATTGAACCTTTATTCAAATTTTATGGGAAGAAAACTTTCAATGTTTTTATTGGCGGTACTTTTTGTCCTGGCAGGAGGAATTGTTTTTGCCTGGGGCAGTTGGGGACACAAGCACATCAGCCGTGCAGCCGTATTCGCTCTGCCAGATAGTATGCGTACTTTTTATTACAATCACATAGACTACATCACGGAAAGTGCTGTGGTACCTGATCTGCGACGCCCCCTCCTGAATGACCGGAATGAGCCACCCCGGCACTTTATCGATATAGAAGACTTTGGAAATGGGCCTATTGATTCCCTCCCGCGCACGATGGCAGAGGCCAAAGCAAAATATGACAGCAAGTTCCTGGAAAAATACGGAATACTCCCGTGGTATATCGAAGACCTCATGGGCAAATTAACAAACGCTTTCCGGTCTAAGAACAAATCAGAGATACTTTTCCTATCTTCAGAAATTTCACATTATGTGGCGGATGCTCACATGCCATTACACACTTCCAGCAATTATAACGGCCAATTAACTGGTCAAAATGGTGTTCACTCTCTTTGGGAAAGTATGCTGCCACCCATGTTTGGAAGCGGTTATAATTTTCACACAGCATCTCCGGAATATATCAATGACATCACAACTTATACATGGAAGATGATAGCACAGTCCCACAGCCTGGTAGCGCCATTGCTTGCTGCAGAGAAGAGTGTAAGGAAGAAGTTTGACTCCACAAATATGTACAAAAGAGATGCGAATGGAAACCTGGTGCTGTTTTATAATAGTCCTGTTTTTTCAGATGCCTATTGTACAGCATTTAATAATGCACTGGGTAATATGGTAGAGCAGCAATTACGTCTATCCATCTACGATATAACCTGTTATTGGTACACTGCATGGACGAATGGAGGCAAGCCTGATCTTACCAAATTAGACGATCCACACCTGACACGGCAGAATCGAAAGATCTTTAAACGTGAGTATAAAGAATGGAAGAAAGGAAAGCTGATGAACCTGACCATTGATAAAGAGTGAATGTTTTTTTGTTAATCATTGCCTTATAATAAATCAACTTTTTTTGGCACAGACTCAGGGTTCTCACTGATCTCAATAAGCAATGGTTCCACATCTGCATAGCTATTGATCATTTTTACAGTTACCAACGCTAATGCGACTCCAATAATATTATCAACCAAACTGGCAACAGTTGAAATCTGAATTTCACTAACTGTGCCGGCAATCCTTGCGGGCCTGGGCGCAACCTGGCCTGAAATACCGTTGAAAATCCAGAATGCCCACCAAATACTCAAAAGTTCTGCCGGCAGTTTCTGAGTGTAAAAAATTTCCTGGTCGGGCACTATCGTCTTTGGCTAAACATACAATTCTCTCATGATCTGGTATGGCCAGAACAAATTGATGATCGGAACGAACCAGCCTCCGGCTGCCCATCCTTAGCTAAGAGATAGAAAATTATTTTTTGATGCAGGTTATTATAGGCTCTTCGGAACCATAAGATGAAGGTGAAGGATGAAATGATAAATATGATTAAATAGGTAATCGCAATGATTTGCAGACGCATGTCGCTGGCAGATGCGGATTCAGGCGTAATGATTCCTCCGGCAATTGCCTTCTGTAAAAACCGGAACTGAAAAAATCCGATGCCAATGCAATGGCATTCAAAGCACCGACGATCCAAACCATAGCCAATGCAGTCCTTGCCCGGTTTTGATTGGGTAATAGCATTCCCACAGGTGAATAATTTTGGTTAGGTGAATATTAGGAAAAGAATTGAAGAAGGCAAACATTATTTAAAGCAGATGAGCATAAATACATTCAATTGAAATACATTTTTTATTCATAAAAACCTTGCTGAACAAGATTCAGGGTTTTAAATAATGTAATCGATTGATTTATCAACTTTCCTTAATTTGCAATCCAACAAAAAGACTTTTCATGTGTGGAATCGTTGGTTACATTGGGCCGCGTGAAGCCTATCCTATTGTCATCACTGGGCTGAAACGGCAGGAGTACCGTGGCTATGACAGCACAGGTGTTGCCCTGATCACTAAAGACGGACTGCAGGTTTATAAGAAAAAAGGTAAAGTAAAGGAGCTCGAAGAATCTTTACTGGGCAAGACTTTGCAATCACACATCGGAATAGGGCATACACGCTGGGCCACCCACGGCGAACCTAATGATGTGAATGCACACCCTCATCGCAGCTTTGGAGGCAAACTTGCCATGATTCATAATGGCATAATAGAAAACTATGCGCAATTAAAATCTGAATTGCTAAAAAAAGGATACACCTTCAAGAGCGAAACAGATACAGAGGTCCTTTTGAATTTCATCGAAGACATCTACAAGAATACGGGTTGTGAATTAGAGGAAGCCTTGCGCATCGCTTTGAAAAGAGTTAGCGGAGCTTATGTGGTATTGATTCTTGATGAAGACCATCCTGATACGATCATAGCTGCCCGAAAGGGTAGCCCGCTCGTAATCGGAATCGGCAAGAATGAACATTTTTTAGGATCAGATGCTACACCTATGCTTGAATATACGAAGGAGGTGGTGTATGTAAATGATTATGAAATTGCCATCGTTAAACAAGACCAGCTAATACTTAAAAATCTTGGTAATGAAAAACAATTACCATACATCACCAGTTTAGACCTTGAGCTTTCAGCTATCGAAAAAGGTGGCTATCCGCATTTCATGCTGAAAGAAATTTTCGAACAACCTTCTACCATTTATGATTGCCTGCGTGGCCGCCTGGATGCCGAAGAAGGCAGGATCACCATGCGTGGTATAGAAGAAAATATTGAAATTCTCAAAAACGCACAACGATATATCATCATTGCATGTGGTACCAGTTGGCATGCAGGCCTTGTGGCGGAATACATTATTGAAGAATTATGCCGCATTCCTGTTGAAGTGGAATATGCATCCGAATTCCGTTATCGTAATCCAATTGTCAACGAAGGAGATGTCATCATCGCAATTTCGCAAAGTGGAGAAACGGCAGACACATTAGTAGCAATCGAAAAGGCGCGTGAAAAGGGAGCATTTATTTTTGGAATTGTGAATGTTGTTGGATCATCAATTTCGCGTACCTCACACGCCGGAGCTTATACGCACGCAGGTCCTGAGATAGGCGTTGCATCTACCAAAGCCTTCACGGCACAGCTTTCAGTATTAATGATGCTTGCACTTAAAGTTGCTATTGAAAAAGGAACGATCACGTGGGAAAAATATATGGAATTGCTTTTGGAATTGGAGAATATACCCGAAAAAGTAAATGCTGTACTTAAGAATGCAGAAGCACTGAACACAATCGCAAAAAAATATCAGCATGCGATTAATGCATTGTTCCTCGGACGCGGATACAATTTTCCAATTGCATTGGAAGGTGCCTTGAAGTTAAAAGAGATTTCATACATCCATGCGGAAGGGTATCCGGCTGCTGAAATGAAGCATGGCCCTATAGCATTGGTAGATGATCAGTTGCCGGTCATTTTTGTAGCCACTCATGATGAACACTACCTGAAGATCGTAAGCAATATCCAGGAGGTGAAAGCAAGGAAAGGAAAAGTAATAGCTGTAATAAATGAAGGTGATACCAACATTCCGGATATGGCCGATGATGTATTCTATGTACCACCGGTAAATGAGATCATAGCGCCTTTGGTGACAGTGATTCCATTGCAGCTTCTATCCTACTACATTGGGGTAGCTCGCGGTTGCGATGTGGACAAACCCCGCAACCTGGCGAAGTCCGTGACAGTGGAGTAAGTGGGAAAGGCTTCAGCTCAGGCGCTTCGGCCGGGGACTGACAAACATTTGCTTCGTCTCACACATACAGTAAACGAAAAAAACAATGACAAACGAACAACGCATAAATGAACATCATCACTAAACATCCTCTTCGCAAACTGGGATACAACTTTATCGAAGCTGAATACATTCCCGAAGGAGATAATGAATATTACCTGCGCAACAGGCAAAATGCGCTTGACAGCTACCGGCAACTTACAGGTTCAGAAATTGAGATCCTGATTCGCAACGGTAACACAGCAGATGAATGGGGTTCTATTTTAGTTTCCAAAGCCTTTGATCCTACACTTGTGAAAAATTCAAAGTTTTTTGGTTTAGTAAGGATAGGTAAACTCGAACCCTATTATCTCGAATTCCACAATCTCCGCATGCCGGTTGGAATCTATAACAGCACGATCATCAGTTCTGACTTTGGAGATAATGTTTGTATAGACAATGCGAACTACCTGAGTCATTACATCATTGGCAATGAAGTAATGATAGCAAATGTGAATGAACTTGCTACAACGAACTATTCAAAATTTGGAAATGGTATTCTCAAAGAAGGAGAAAAAGAAGAAGTGCGTATCAGGATAGAATTGAGAAATGAAAATGGAGGCCGTGCCATCATTCCATTCAACGATATGCTTCCCGGCGACGCAGCACTCTGGAGCGAATACCCGGAAGATGATGCATTCCAAAAGAAACTCACTGAACTTACAGCGGAGGTATTTTCATCTAAGCGCGGATACTATGGCACCATCGGAGATCGCTGTGTTATCAAGGATTGCGACATCATTAAGGACGTGAAGATCGGAACTGATGCATACATCAAAGGAGCTAACAAACTTAAAAATCTTACAATCAACAGTGATAAAGTGAGTTCATCTCAAATAGGAGAAGGTTGCGAACTGGTGAATGGTATTGTCGGATTTGGTTGCCGTGCATTTTATGGGGTGAAGGCTGTCCGGTTCATCATGGATTCTTATTCTCAGCTAAAATATGGCGCACGGCTTATCAACTCTTATCTTGGAAGCAACTCGACCATTTCGTGTTGTGAAGTTTTGAATTCGCTGATCTATCCCGGCCATGAGCAACATCACAACAATTCCTTTCTCACCTCAGCCCTGGTAATGGGGCAAAGTAATATCGCCGCAGGCGCTACGATTGGCAGCAATCATAACAGTCGAGGTGCTGATGGCGAAATCATCGCAGGGCGTGGCTTCTGGCCTGGGCTTTGTGTCAGCCTGAAGCATAATTCCAAATTTGCATCATTCACGATCATTGTAAAAGGCGATTATCCTTATGAGCTCAATATCCCCATCCCCTTCTGCCTCGTGAGTAATGATCTAAAAGAAAACAAACTGGTATTGAAGCCAGGGTACTGGTTTATGCACAATATGTATGCACTTGCACGCAATGCATGGAAATACAGGGAAAGAGATAAGAGGAAAAACCCGGTTCAGAGAATTGAATTTGACTATCTCGCCCCTGACTCTGTCAATGAAATGTTTCAGGCACTGAAACTGATGAATTCTTTAAAGCCGGCAGATAGTGGCCAAGCAATAATTAAGGGAGTAGAAAACAGCAGCCGTACCTGCATCATAAAAAATGTGAAGCAGTCTATTGATTTATTCCGGGAGCTTATCTGCTACTATGCTACAATAAATATTATCAATTACATTGAATTCAATCAACCTTCCAATTTCGCAGAACTCAAAAAGCAATTGCCATCAAAGATTACCAGGAGTGAATGGGTCAATTGGGGTGGACAATTAGTTATAAAAGAAGATGCTGAACAGTTGCGCCGGAATATACGCTCAGGAACAATTACTTCATGGAATGTGGTACATGCCACCTACAAGCAATGGGGCGATAAATATGATCAACAAAAATTGAGTCATGCCTTTACGGCCCTGCTTGAAATTGAAAATATCACCGGAAAGCAATTTGATCAGGGGAAATTTGAAGCCTTGCTCGATAAAGCACTATCTACCAGGAAATGGATGACCGAAGGCATTTATTCATCAAGAGAAAAAGATTACACAAACCCATTCCGAAAGATGGTTTATCATTCCAAAGAACAAATGGAAAAAGTAACCGGCAAATTAGATGACAACCCCTTCATCCAGCAGGAATATGCTGCCTATGATAAATTCAAAAAAACTATCAGGAAAATAATCAGCAAATATTGTCATTAAGGTGATATGGATGTGGCCTCTCCGGCGCCAAAAACTCAGATTATATCAGCCTACAATTTCTTAGGGCAATCCGAAAATTTCCCTTTGCCTCCAAACCCGGAAATACCACCTCCGCTTCCTAAACGGAAAGATATGGTAATCGCAGAGAAATAATAGAGATCCTTGTACCTGGAACCACCCCTGATCGTATTAGGGCCGGTAGGATAAGGAGCTCCCGTTTTTAACTCATCTCCCCGATAAGCAAGTTCCACCGCCTTCGGCCCTTTCTGGGAGAGTAATAATGCCTCGTCAACATAGGTAGTACTTACATCATCAAGATAATCAGTGAATGTTTTGCGAAGCCCAAGTTCCAATCCGACATTAAGATTGTCAGTAAGCGAAAGCTTGACACCGGCACCAAATGGCAGAGATATTTGGGTGAGGCTGTAAGGTTTTCTTCCTGGTACGAATCCTTCCCCCTCAGTACTTAACGGTTTCAAGAAATATTTTGTCCCTGTAGAGTCGCGTGTATAAGGGTTGAAATGAAATAAGGCTGCACCTGCAAACAAGTAGGGCGTTAGCGAACGGCTATTCAATGGAAATATATAGTACTGCAAGGCAGCCTGTGCTTCGAAAAGGGAAGATGAAAAGTTCAGGTTCCTGTTGCTATTCCGGCCATATTTATCGTCCGCTGAAATTTTTCCTAAAAGAAGGCTTAGTCTTCCTGAAAAATGATCAGTGATATCATAAGTAGCTCCAATTCCTCCTGCAAGGTGAGATTGGTTGAAAGTATAGCGTTTATCCTGTAAATCGCCCTGATAGTTGGTAGCGCCCAAATATCCATCCAACCAAAGTTTTTGCGCAGACAAGGAACAGGAAATCAAAAGAAAAAACGACACAAGGTAAAATCTCATAATAATGTTTGTGATATATTGGCAAAAAGAATACCATTCAGACCCTAACGAAAATAATTCAGGAAAAATTATAAAACAATTCCGATTTGCTCTTGCCTTCTTTTGTAATTTGCCGCCCAAAAAGATGTCATTGAGTAGAATTTCTCTTTTTATTATAGGGTTTTCCCTTTTGATCGTTTCTTGCAAAAAGCAAAAACACGAACCCAATCCAGGGATTGCAGGCCTGGTGGCCTTTAATCTTGCCCCCGATCAAAACCAATTGATGATCACACTCGATGGAAGCTATTTTACAAGCTCTCCCCTGCTCTATTCAAGATACACCGGCAAATACTTTGGGGTATATGAAGGAGACAGAACTATTGTGTCATTTAACAACGCCACCAACATAGACCTGGCAAAAGTTGATTTCCATTTCAGGGACAGTGGTTATTATTCTTTATTTTTTATAGGATATAAAAACCATTATAGAAATTTTATCGTGGAGGACAAACTATCTGCAATCCCAAAATCTACTGGAAAGAGCTATATCAGGTACCTGTATGCAATTCCGGATTCATTGGGAGCACATGTTACCATTAGCAATGCAGGAATCAAAGCTTTCGACGAAAGCAATACGTATGGTAACATTTCTGATTTCAAACAAACAGCTCCGGGCAATGCAGATGTAAAAATTCTGAATGGAAGCGGTGATATAGATGTACAACGTACGGTGAACCTTGAACCTGATGGCATCTACACTGTATTGCTCCAGGGAACCACACAATCCACAGATACACTCCAAAAGGTAAAGATCAACCTGATCCAAAATGGTGTAGCAAAATAGAGCCGAACAACTGCACAGATAAATAGATGGGCAGGAATGCACCGGAATGGGCTTACCATAGCCTCTTCCCACCAAAGTATGCCAAAACCTTTTGCCGAAGTGCTAAATCATAACGGGCCAGGATCAGATTGATCCGCGACCTGTCCAGATTATTCTTTGCAATGAGGTAATCCACAGAATTGATGACTCCGGAGTTGAATCGTATCTCGGCCGAACGGAAGGACTCCGTAAAGGCTTCAACCTGGTCTTTCAATACATCCACTTTGTTTTTTGCATTCACCATTTCTACATAAGCCTTTTCAATAGCCTGTTGCAAAGAAATCTTTGCATTCTTATCAGCAAGCCTGGATTGTTCCCAGTCAATCTTTGCAAGGCGGATACTGTTCTTCACTTTGCTGGCATTGAACAGTGGTATAGCCAGGTTTAAAGTCACCGTGCTGAATAAATTGTTGCTAAGTTGATCACCAAAAGGAATCTTCCTGACGTCAAAGTCTGACTGTGTTTTTGTAACATTATATTCTGTACCGCCAACGGTTACAAAATCTGATGATACTACCTGCTGACTACTACGAAAGAAGGACTGTGTAGCAGCATTCGAATAGTTAGTATTGATATTTCCTCCCAGGGAAAGTGTGGGAAATAAATTTCCTTTCAGACGCTTTACATTGCTCTCTGCACTTTGCACACGCAAGCCAGAGGCTTCAATAGCAGCAAAATTTTTCAGGGCTGTATTGTAAATATTTTCCGGGTTTGCAGAATAGTCTGTTTCAGTTTTATCTATATCCAATCGTTCGATTTGTAAATCTTTGTTGTAGGGAATATTCAGCAGTTGGCACAAGGTCAGTTTTGCCAGGGCAAGGCTTGCTTCGTTGTCCGTTACTGTTAGTTGGTCATTGGCAGCCTGGCCTCTCAGGTCATATAGATCAGATGGCGCAATTGCACCCTCGCTATTCAGTATCGTTAATCGATCCACTTGTTGCTTGCTGACAAGAATTTGTTGTCGCGATTGTTCCAATACATCCTGCGCACTCAATACCTGCAGGTAGGCAAGGATGATATTGATGGTGAGATTATCTTTAGCTTGTTGCCATTCTTTCTGAGAAGCCTCAAAACCCAATTTATCTGATTTAATCTGATTTTGCAGAGAAAGCCCATTGAACAAAAGCAGATTGGAACTGGCACCATAGCTGGCGAACGAAACATTCTGATTGATATATTGATTGGTAAACGGGTCAATGCTTCTTCCCTGGTTCAAACCATGATTGGCAAAGGCATTCAGGTCCGGTAGCATGAAAGCCCTGGACTGACGGTAGTTGATGCCTTCCTTTTGCATCAGCAGCCCGGCACGGTTCACGTCAAAGTTGTTGGCAATACCTGTATCTATCGCCTGACTCAGCGACAACGTTTGTTGCGAATGAGCAATCTGAAAAAACAACAATCCCAATATTGATAAGAAAATACTTTTCATCGTTAAATATTTATTTGGAAACCTATGAGTTACTGATATTTTCAATGCGGCCATCAAGAAGGTTTATAATCCGGCTTCCATAGGCAGCGTTTTTTTCAGAGTGGGTTACCTGTATGATGGTTACTCCTTCTTCTTTGTTCAGTTGTTGAAATAAATCCATGATCTCTTCACCTTGCTTTGAATTCAGGTTGCCGGTAGGCTCGTCTGCGAGAATCAATTTGGGTTTTATAATGAGTGCGCGTGCAATGCCCACCAACTGCTGTTGTCCGCCTGAGAGTTGAGAAGGAAACAAATCCTTCTTGCCAACAATTTGAAACCGATCGAGAATATCAGCTACCATCGCTTTTCTTTCAGAAGATTTTATTTTATGATAGATGAGCGGTGTATCGAGATTCTCTTCTACAGTCAATTCATCAATAAGATGATATGCCTGGAATACAAATCCGATATGCGACTTGTACAATTCTGATCTTTGTTTTTCTTTCATCTTCAGCACATCATTTTCCATAAAAAAATATTCACCTTCATTGGGATCGTCCAGCAAACCGATTACATTCAACAGGGTTGATTTCCCAGAACCCGAAGGCCCCATGATCGAAATAAATTCACCCTGGGCAATATCAAGGTTGATGTCTTTGAGAATAAAAGTCCGATTGCTTCCGGTGTTGTACCATTTAAAAATGTGCTTTAGACTGATCATTGATTTCTAGATTTTGGTATTAGGCTTCCAACAGAGTGCCGTAAAACTACAATTTGAAAATCAGTAAATTAAGCATTTTCATTTTGGCGAAAGTGTACGGTTTCGATACAGTAGTGTGCGGTTGTGAAGCGTGGGTGTAAAAGTTGCCACCTCTGAATCAATGAAGTGGAATCTATTGACTGAACAATTGCAGATAATAAGGAAAAAGCATCCTGAATCTGAGAACAGATAAAAGAGGATACCGATGGCATTCTTATTCTGGAAACAAGCAAAGTGAAAAGAGAAAAGATACTTTCGGATTTGCTCCGGTTCAATAACAATCCAAAATTTCTAAAATCCAACCCCCACCTTCATCTCAATCCTTCCATAATTCAATTCATACTTGCTGTGTTCTTCCCAACATGGTGGAATGATACCACAAATCTCAGTAGTAGAGTGTAGTTCTAATTCTTTATAGCTATACCCAATAGAAAAAATGATCGAAGTTTTATTATTCAAAGGAAATGAATAGCCTACTCCACCACCGGCAATGATCCCTCCGGAAAAATGATAGTCAGTAAAAAATCCTAATTCCCGTTTCGGTTTGTTTTTGAGCGGCAGATTGTAACCCGCATTTCCATACACAAATGATTTGCCTTGTTTATCAAAATACCTTCTTCCATTTACAAAAAGTGGCAGCGATTTGTATTGGTAATAATCCAGCCCCACTCCTACTCCTGTAAACCATTTTGAGAATTTGATTCCATTGATCGATTCAACCATTAATGCGGATTCACTTTCACCGGTAGCAATACCAATAGAAGTTGTTGAACTAAAATGAACGCTGCCTTTCTGAGCGTTCACAGTTTGGATAAAGGATGAAGCTAATATTGTGAACAAAAAGAATATTCTCATAATTAACAAATAGGTTCAAGATCAATCCCTGGAAATTCTGAGCTTACTAACCAGATGGATATTCTTTGGATTAGAATAATCAAATTGATACAACCCATCTTTCCCAACTACAATAGCGATCTTGTTATAGGCAATGACATCATACGCATCAATCCCGCTATACTGTTTTTTCAGTTTCAAATCAGAAACATTCGTGGCATCATAAATCTTCAGGCCCTCATTCCCATCACAGATGAACAACAAATCGCCGTCCTTAGACAATCCATGCGGATTGGTCAATGAATAGGTCTTTACGAGTGTGGGATAATTAATATTACTCAAACTCAAAACTTCCAGTTGGTTAGATATTCCCATGCAGGCATTACCGGTACGGAGTGTAACATAAGCATAGTTATCATCCGCAATTACCGGATCGCAACTTTGCACATGTGCGAACTGCCCTTCTTTTACAGGCAATTCAGGATTACTTACACTATATAGATACATCCCTGTTTGTGATCCTATGAACAAATGACCTTTGAACGGAAAGATCGTTTCAATGGCCCAATTTTGAAGCGCTACTTTGTTTGAAAAAGAGGGATCATACTGCTTTGTAATATCAAACACATTCAGATCGGAGTTGGAAACTGTGTACATATAGTTCTCAACAATTGCAAAA
>JBDHYH010000042.1:0-28868 GCA_039811325.1 Chitinophagaceae bacterium
TGGCCGATGTCTGCTCCTACCTCCGCCTTCTTGATTTCCAGAAGTGCATTTTGATTCATGATAGTAGTTTTTAGTTGGTTTTTAAATGTGGTTTAAAAGACTCACACGCTAACTTCCAAAATATCGGGCTTTTACGCAAACGATCTCCTGACATCGTATAGTTACGATTCGGGATGAAATGCAGTGTGGATAAGCGTTTGATGACAATGAACAGAATAACATACGTACCTATTTGAGGTACATATACGGTCAAAAATAGTAAATTTACTATTCAGTTGTGCACATTTTACTAACGTATATTTACTGCTAATAAAATGTAAAGGAAAGGAAAAGTACGTATAGAAGAGTATCATTATCCGGGTATTATGGCCACCGGGGAAAAGAAGCAAACCAATTGTTAAAGGCAAAAAGATACAACAATGTCGAATTTCTGCCTTCAACGCCAGTTTCTTTACCAATTGCAATGACTTCCTTTTTTTTAGACAATCAGATACATCTGTCATTCGCCGCAGATGTGTTTATTACAATAAAGTTTTTGTTTAGATCAAGATTCCGGTTTGTAGTTTTTTCATTTTAATGTTCCCAATGTTTTCTGAAACAAAAACAAAATGTAATTAAAAACAATTAGACACACTTAAGAGCGCCTACCATACAATTTATCCTGCTTGCATCGTTATCTATACCGGATTGAGAGAAAAGTACGATTGAGAAATGAAGGGATTTACTTTCTTATGAGCGTTCAAAGTATGAACATGTTCAAATTGTATAGTTGTAATTCAACAGAAGATTCATTGTTAGGGCGGTTGGTAGGGTATTGCAAATTCCTGGGGACTCATACTCAGAACCCGGTTATTGAGGCAACAACACTACTTTTTCAGTTGCCTTCAATTGTATCAGGTATTCTGAATCGATACCATTTGTCTGGCCTGAATCAATGGAAGGCGAATATCTGGATAGGATATGATTGGATGAGGTTATGCTTTAGAAAACGAGATTCAAATCATACTTTGGATGCTATGGGCAGAAACCCGGACTACGCAGGTCTTTTCATCTTTATTATCTTTGCCACGTAATCCCAATCTGATGAAAAAGCTTGTTGAGAGAATCCAGGTAACGCGTGCTCTTTTTATTTCATACATCATACTGTTCGTAGCATTAGGCCTGATTCGTTTTACAGAACACAGGAATATCGGTACTATCTCCGGCAAGATCCATGCGGTAAGTAATTTATCCAGTATGCGGCAAAATATCCTGAGTCAATTACAAAATAGCAATTCACTTTTGAGAATAAGTGAATTACGTTTATTGAATTCCCCCGATAGCTACTACAAAGGAGATACCCAATCAGAAATGTATGCTGTGAAAAGCCATATAGATAGCTTGCTAAATGAATATAGAAAGCTAATAGAAGATAGTACTGAGCAGAGACTTTACGATAGTATTCTTTCAATACAGAGACAAATAAGGAAAAGCAGAGAGCAACTTGCCCGAAGAATCATCAATGGCGGTATCAGTGAAGTACATTCTTTGGATAGTGAGGATATCCAGCCTGCTTTCGAAAGGTTGAGAGACCTGAATACGGAATTGTCATATTATGTTTATCTGAGAGATACTGCAACCAATCAGAATTTTGAAAATAGTATTGTAAGGATTTCACACTTTGCGAGCCTGATGACAATCATCATAGCAATTCTCATCATCGTATTAGGTCTTGTGGTCGTAATGACGATCAGGACAATCACCAGGAAAAAGAACAAACTGGCTGATAGCAGGGCCCGATACCGAAAATTCATTGAGGAAACCAATGAATTAATTACAGAACTTGACACTCAGGGGAGAATCCGCTTTGCCAATAAGAAGTTCAAAGAAATAATGGGGTATGAAGATCATGAATTGAGCAATATGCAAGTGTTTGATCTAATGACTGAAGAGTCTGCATTGGAATCAAGGACAAACCTGATTGGTGCCGGCAGTAAAGATTCTATTTCAAAAGTATCCAGAGTTCTGGTCAACAAAAACGGCCAAAAAGTTTTTATTGAAGGTAATATTGTCTGGGAGTATAAGGATGGGATATTAGATGGTGTTACAGGTTTTTTTCGGAATGTAACGGATCAGAAACTTCTGGAGATATCATTGAAGGAATCTGAATTAAAATTCAGGCAATTATTTTATATGGCGCCTGTGCCTATGTACACTTTTGACCCGGAAACGATGTATTTCCAGAGCGCCAATGATGCGGCGCTTTATTATTACGGTTACAGTGAAAAGGAGTTTTTGTGTAAAACAATAATGGACATCAGGCCGGAAGATGAGAGGGACCGAACAATGCACCAGGTAAACCTGATCGTGAAAGAAAATAAGAAGTACATTGATTATTATCGACACCTGAAGAAGGATGGCAGTATTACGAATGTTGAAATTTTTGCCTCCAGGATATTGTTAAATCACAAACCTGTAGTCCTCGCATCTGTGGTTGATATTACCGGAAGAAGGCAAACTGAAAATAAGATTACCCAGGCCATCATCAAAACGCAGGAGGAAGAGCGCTACGAAATAGGGAGCGAATTGCACGACAATGTTTGCCAATTACTTGCATCAGCAAAGATGAGTTTGAGTATCATGCGCAATCAACTTCCTGTAGCTTTGGAACAACCTTATACCCAATCTCTTGAATCCATCATCCTTGCCACAGAAGAAATTCGCAATCTCTCCCATCGCCTGGCGCCTGTTTTTTTTAAGAATACGACATTGAAAGAGTCGTTTGAACGCCTGCTGCAGACGTTCAATATCGGGAGTAACTATAGCATTACCTTTTTTTTCGACGAGAAAGTTGAAGCACTGACATTGAGTCGGGAACTTCAACTCAACCTGTATCGCATACTTCAGGAACAGTTGCGAAATATTATTAAATATTCTAGGGCTACAGAGATCAACCTGGACATTCTTGTTTATAAAAATGATTTGAAGTTGCTGATCGGTGATAATGGAAAAGGATTCGATACCAATACTACACCATCCGGCATTGGACTTGCGAATATGAAACGCAGAGCTGAATTCTTTTCAGGTAGGTTTGAATTGTACAGTGCACCGGGAGAAGGATGTGAAGTCATAATATCCATTCCGTTGTATGCTATTGGCAACTGAACTATCCTAATTGGTTGGATGCCTTAGCTGGCTGAGAATTGTGGAAATAGATATCAAATCTTTCAAATTTACTTTGATATCCGTTGCAGCATGAATCCGAATATTGATCCATACTATCATTCCTTCACCACCAAATAGAAAGTATGAACGGAACCTTTCACTCTTGCGGGAAGGGCTTCCTGTTCGAATGTAGAAGCATGAAAAGAAGAATGTGGAGTATTAATACTCCTGGATACAGGATCAACCATTATTAGATGGAGCATTGGTGTTACAGTAATAAGCAATTGGGCCGGTAGCGGATAAGGATAATTTTAATTGTAACAATGCTGTACCATGAAATGGGGACATAAATATGCTATGCTCAAAGAGACAAAAATTCTCCACTAAAATCCAAATGGATTGTTTCAAACAATTTCCATATTATATACTCATTCTCCTACACCATTCCTCCAAACACACTATCTGCCACATCACCATTAGCATTGATAAATGAAATCCAGGTAGCAGATTCTTCATTTTCAAATAGGCTGACATGGAGAAAAGCAATTTCTGCATTTCGTGTTCCTGCATGAAGGGAAAAAATAGCCTGCCTTTTTGCCGGGCAGTATGAACAGAGAATCACCTTGTCTGATTCGCGCGCCGTGCCAGAACCACTATTGTTGGTCCATGTAAAAGTGATCTTTCCAATGGTATCCTTTGTAGCAGTCACATTTTCTGCCGAAGGCAATGGTCCGCGGGCAATCATCACCCTAGGCCAGACCAGATATTGCCCTGGATAATGGCCGGTAATCGCAAGATTCATCAGGCTGCCGGTTACTCTGTTATATCCGCTTCCTGAGTGGCCATAAGCAGGGAATGTGGTATTGAAAAACCCGGTGCCTGTAAACGCCTTTGTGAAGGTATTGCATATTTCAATTTTTTCACGCTGTGCCAGGCGTGCAGCAGTACTTTGTACCACGCCGGTATTTTTCCTGGTGCGCAGGATATTTTTTCCATTGCGTATATAACTTGTTACCGGGCCAATCCTGCCGGATACGCCTCCGAGGATTCCGTGAGTGATCGTAGCCATATATTGGTTTATCATACAACGTTACACCTGCAATTTTATTTCGTTGCTTCTTCGCTCCATTGCACCGGAGAAGTAACGAAGGAGTAGCGAAGAAATAGCGAAGAGCTAACGAAGAAGTAAAAGTGGAAAGGTATTAAAAGGGTAGGGTGTGGTGAATGCATACCACGTTCGCATTTCGATTGTAGAAATTCAGTTATCGTAATTCAAAAGGGTTAAACAAAGAATAAGAGGAAAGTGAAATCGTTAGCGTCTATTTTTCTAACAGTTTTTTCAGCAGTTCTACCTTTTCCTTTTCGCTTTCCACTAATTTTTCAAAGAGTTCAACTATTTTGTCTATGGGATTGAAAGTGCAATAGGGGTTTATAGCGTTAAGGATAGAATTGTCCTGGCTTGTAAATGTATTTGAGATAATATTGATGGCTGCTTCTGAGTCAAAATTCCGAATTGCTTCCACCGGCACATGGAGGATGGCAGAAATCCTATTCATGAGTTCGTCATCGATCACCTCCTTTTGCTCGATTTGGGAAATGCTCTGCTGGCTTAGACCGAGGTCGTTGGCAAGGGTATCCTGCTTGATGCCGAGGATTTCGCGGATACGCTTGACATTGCGTCCTTCGTGTATTTTAGTAGCTCCGTTCATATTGCAATATTACAAAAGAAATAGAGTTGGCAAAGGGGGCAATAGTATTGTAAGCTAAAAAGATTTGTATTGAAGAAAGGGTGAGATTCACCAGTTGGCGTAAGTGTCCACTTGTGCCGGTTATAAAATAGAGCGGCTAATTAATGAAACGATCTCCAAAATTTTAAAACCTTTAATTTTGAAAACAAGCGTTGCAATAGAAAATTGAAACCTCCTGAGGACATATTACGAAAATGAAAATAGCGACATTTAATATTCAGAATCAAAGAAGCATCAAGAAAGTGGCATGTGAAACAGTCCCACGATTGATGGTAATTGCTGGTCCTAACGGTGCTGGAAAATCCACTTTGTTAAATGCTTTAAAACAACAACACGGTGGACAAGTATTGTATGTTGGGCCTCATAGAAATTCACGTAGACAAAATGTTCAGTACCGTAGCTTAATCTCCGATGAAATTAACATGGAGAAAATACTAATGCAGCCCCATATAAATAACAATATTGAGGGAATGCGGCTATTTGAAGCGAATCGTGATCCTTGGGATTCCGATGAAGCATTAAATTATCTTAAGCATGGCCTTTGTCAATTAGAAATTGAACGAAAAGAAGCTATATCTGCGATATACGATCGTGATGGAAAAATTGATAAGGACTCTTTGCCAGACATCTGGACTCCTTTGAAAGAGCTGACTGAAAATCTCCTACCACATTTATCCTTCAATAGTATCGACACAAAGGATAGAAATAGCATTAAATGCTTATGGCAAGTTCATTCAAAAAACACTATCGTAGACTTAGATGAACTTAGTTCGGGAGAAAAAGCCATTGTCCAAATTTTTTATCCATTAATTGAGCAAAGAATAAAGAATATTCTTAAATCCATTAAGAATCCGGAGACGGTAGTTGCTGCTCACGAAATCTCAGTCCTCATTGACGAGCCTGAGTTACATTTACACCCGAATTTGCAATTAAAGATTTATGATTATTTCAGAGTATTATCCACTGAAAAAGGTGTCCAAATAATAATTACAACGCATTCTCCGACCATAGTTGAATATGCGACATCTGATGAATTATATCTTTTAAGACCTTATGAGCTACTCCAAGGGGGAGAAAATCAATTGATTCAAGTGGCTTCAGATGAAGAAAAACTTTTCTTTTTAAAAACAATCTTTGGGACAACAGCAAATCTCACTGCCATGCAGCCAGTTGTAGTTGTTGAAGGCGTTAAACAGAATAATTCTTCGAAAGTGGTTTCTGACCGAAAGCTGTATAGGGCATTAAATGAAAAATTTGATAGAGTTACTTTGATTTCGGGGGGTGGAAAATCAGAATGTTTGAAACTAATTGAAGTTTTAGGAGAAGCCCTAAAATCATTTTCTCCTACCCTAAAAGTTATTGGTTTGTTGGACAAGGATATAGTTGAAGTCGTGGAAAACGATAAAATATTTACGTTGCCTGTTTCAATGATTGAAAACTTCCTAATAGACCCTTATTGCATATGGGAATCAATACAAGCAGTATTAGAAAAGACTGGCATTTCAACGGCGAACGATCTTGAAAAGATTATTGATACCATTTTAGATGAGCTTGAGTCGTTTGAAAAAGAAAGAAGAGTAATACACTATTTAGACAAGGATGTTTTTAGACCCCACTCTCCTACTGACAAAATACCAGAGCAATTATCTGAGTACATTAATGTTATCGGCGAAAAATACAAAAAGGATAGCGTAGACAAATTACTTCAAAAATCAACCGAAGAGATTGAAGCAATTAAGAAAGGCAAAATCCGTAGAGAGAATTATAAAGGGAAAGAAGTAATAAATGAATTTTACAAAAAATACCTTCATTCAACTGGGTACGCAAAACCAATCTTCGTCTTTGAAACCGCGCGACATGCAAGACAAAGAAGATCTGTTAAGACATTTTTCGACACATTTTTTAAAGCGATACTGGACGAGGAAACAAAATAAAACTGGCACTAACATGAGTAGCCGTTGCAGAACTCCATTTTGCTTAATATATACCTCCAATGCTACTCCACAATCGCATTTAAAGCCTCATTGCCGATAGTTATTTTCTATCCGGTTTTCCTGAATGCAATTTTATCGTCTCTGCATTGGCGTTATAAGCTGGAGATTTTATGCCACAAATCGAGAATCAACGAGTGGCCTTTCAATATACTGAAGAGCCATTATCGTCGTTTGTGGCAAATCACGCGTGAATCTCAAATATTTCTTCAGGTTATAGCTGAGTGCAGCCATCAATACATGTTTGTTTGCTCCTGACATCCCTCGTGTATTCACCCGGCGTATGCTGTGATGATTAATCAGCGTGCCCAGTACCGGCTCTACCGTGGAACTCCTTCGTTTGACTAACCTCCGGTGGTAGGATTTGTGCTGCGTTAGCTTGTGGTGCATTGTGTCATACAAGGGCCTGTATATGCTGTCATCTGTTTTTTTAGACTTCGTTACTTTTCCACACGATGAAACAGTCGATAGAAATTTACAAATATCAGAGAAGGCACTATTCGCCAGATATGCAGACACCAGCCTTTTCGCATTCACATCAGCACCATGCGTAAAAA
The DNA here is from genome assembly GCA_039811325.1 of Chitinophagaceae bacterium. Taxonomy (GTDB): domain Bacteria; phylum Bacteroidota; class Bacteroidia; order Chitinophagales; family Chitinophagaceae; genus Ginsengibacter. The sequence continues at coordinate 7,441 of JBDHYH010000042.1, forward strand.
AAACTACCACAGCAAACAGACCAATAGCCCTGCATGACTGCGTCATGCAGGCAGGGAACAAAAACTGAACATGAGCACCAATCTTTATCCGCAAATGACGAACGAAAATCCTGCTCAAATTGAAGGACGCCGATTAGCGGATAAAGAAAATTGAATTACAAAAGATGAAAAACATTATTTTTAAACCACATTTTTTAAACCAAAAAAAATGGTCAACCAATTTCAGGATAAGACAAAGTTTTCAGAATTGGATAGACAAACATAAATCATCACGAATAAAAAAGAATGGAGATATAAATATGAGCAAAATAATCTTTGACAGCGGAATTTCACTTGACGGATTTTTCGCAGGAGACAACAGAAGTCCTAAGAATCCTATGGGTGGTGTTTCAGGACAAATTCATTCCTGGATGTTAAATCAAAAAGCATTTTGGGATTACTTAGGTTTTGACGCTGGCAAAGAAGACGGACCAGATGGTAAATACATCAGAGAAACGATTGAGCGGACAGGTGCGTTCATTATGGGAAAAAGAATGTTTGACGAAGGTGAAGTCAGTTGGCCAAATGACCTATATAAAGCGGACGTTTATGTATTAACACACGAAACAAGAGAACCATGGGTTCAAGAAGGCACGACAACTTTTTACTTTATTAATGATGGAATTAAAAGTGCTCTAGATAAAGCAAGACAATCAGCAAAAGGAAAGGACATAAGAATACAAGGTGGTGCAAACACAATCCAACAATTTTTAAATGCAGGACTTGTGGACGAGTTTTTCATTCACATTGCACCAGTTTTTATAGGAAGCGGTATCCGCCTGTTTGAAGGTATTGATAAAGACAAGTATGAGTTACAAATTGTTGATGTTATACCATCCGATTTGACAACGCATTTGAAGTATAAACTGACAAAAAAATAAAACAACGAACCGATAACAAGAACCTGACAGATGAACACACAAGAACAAATCAAAAAATATATTGACAGCCAACCTGAACCAAAACGTGCTGAAATTGAAACTTTGCACAAACGCATACTTCAAGTATTGCCTAAATGTAACTTATGGTACTTAGACGGAACAGACGATAAAGGTAAGATTGTTGCCAATCCTAACATTGGCTATGGTACACAAGCCATAAAATATGCTGGCGGAAAAACTAAAGAGTTTTATCAAATTGGTATTAGCGGAAATACAACTGGAATTTCGGTTTATGTTATGGGTATTGAAGATAAAAAATATTTACCCGAAAACTACGGTAAGACAATAGGTAAAGCAAGTGTAACGGGTTATTGCATTAAGTTCAAAACGCTTAAAGATTTAAATATTAACATACTTAAAGCAGCAATACTAGACGGAGCTAAAAAGGCGAGCAATTAACAATAAAAATTGAAAATATGAGAAAAGTAATTGCGGCATTCAATACGACTATTGACGGAAATTGTGACCACACTGTGGGAATAGCGGATGAAGAATTACATCAACACTACTCTGACCTTATGGACAATGCAGGTGTTATCCTTTATGGGCGAATAACTTTTCAACTAATGCAATATTGGCAAACACTGATAAAGAACCCAACAGGAGAAAAAGCAACGGACGATTTTGCAAAAGCAATAGACAAAATTCCAAAAATCGTTTTTTCCCACAGTCTCAAAAATACAGAATGGGAGACTGCGGAAATTGCAACTAAACCAATAGAAGTATTAATTAAAGAATTGCAGCAACAATCTGGGAAAGACATTTTTATTGGTAGTCGCAGTTTAATTATACAGTTAATAAACTTGAATTTAATTGACGAACTACAACTTTGTATTCAGCCAGTTATTGCAGGTAAAGGATTGTCGTTATTTGAAGATATTAAGGACAGGGCAATTTTCAAACTTACTAAGACTAAAACTTTTAATAACGGAGCAATTATACTTTATTACGAACCGACAAAATGCGAAAACGACGAACCGCTAACAAGGGTAGCTGTTGCATAACTACCCATTACCCAAAATATATGCATAATCCGATCCTCGCAATTGAATTTGCACTCTTATTACCGACAGTTATTTTCTTACCGGCTTCCCTGAATACAAAATTCTCGTTTCTGCATTGACGTTATAAATTGGAAATTTTGTGCCTGAAATGCCTGTTTAGATTCCGGAAAATGTTGACCCACTATTCCGGGATGTTGGCTGGCTATTCCGGGATGTTGACCCACCACTACGGGATGTCGGCCCGCCACTGCGGGCAGGTTCCACTTCTTTTTGATAGTATTCTAAAGTTCCTTGCAGGGTATTCTTCCTGCCATCTACTTAACTCCACGCACAATTCCCTAACCGGCATACCTGTTTGGGAAACGACGAGGTGTAAAAGACTATCGAGGCAGTGAATTCGGGCGTAAAAAAAAAGACTGCTATTTGTCTTCTGTCTTTTGCCTAATTGGCCCTTTCCCTTTGCTTGCTATTTCCATATTTCAACACCTCCCGGATTATCTTATCTGGTGGAGTAGCTGGAGACTGAACCTTTGATTCCTGCATGCTGACAAGTATGAAGTAAGTTTCCTCTAATTCCGAGTTGGTTCTTATTGCTTCTCTGATCTGGTTTCTTTGGTTTCTTGAAGTCTCTCCCTTGAAGTACCTGATCAGGTCTTCCTTAGTGATCGTGGTCATAATTGTTTTGGTGTTTTTTAGGTTATTCGAGCATCTAAAAAAATTTGAGCCTGAAATTCATTTTAGATTTGGTTGCATTATTATTTGTGATGGTAGTTAATAGTGTCAGCATTTACTTTGAATCCATAGTGATCACTTCTAACGAATGCTGAAGTATTTAGGCCTATTTTTTTTCATATTTCAATCTTATTGTGAACAGTCCTCCTTCCACTTCTTTATATGACACTCATGATTTGCTTTGCTGCCACCCTCAAATGGTTCTCCGCTATTAATTTTCCTGATGATCTCAATAAGGGGGATAGCATGTCCTTTGGTCCAGGAAAGGTGTTTGATCAAATATGATTCTATTTTTTCGCCGGGTAAATGAATCTTAAATGTATTTAGTGCCCGGAGATATGTTTTGGCCAGGCGGTCGTCAAAGGACTGATCAAGGCCGGTTGCCATTTCTATCGATTCCGTTAGTGTTTCAAGAGCTTTCATAACTATACAAGGTGGATCAGCATACGATTCCGCAGCAATACTGTTTTCAATATTCACCGCGTTGGTGATTCGTGTCCATTTTTCTATGCTGGCTTGATGCATTGCCAGCGCAATGATTGCATTGATGTGGGGCTTATCATCTAATAGTAATATCTCGTCGCTTTCAAGATTGAAAGTGATCAGTATTTCATCGTCAATTGTACGATATGTTTTTGCATTTTCAAAATTGACCGCTAAGGAACTTCCCGGCCATTGTGCATAGCCTTTTAATTTCTTTAAGCTGGCTTCCCCAATTAGTTTTGCCAGCCAATCGCCATTTGACATGTCATCTGATAGGAATACAATTCTGCTAATATTCCCACATTGCCTTTCAATTGAAATGGCTTTATGTACAAGCAGTCCATTTGTGGAATCGTCAGCATCGTAATCGCTTAAGTAAAATCGTAGGCGGCTTTTCATCTTAACGTACAAGAGGTAGTTATAGGTGCATTACATAACAATTTACATTCCATCTAAAGAAGTACGAATATGAAATAGGAGGGAGAAGTGCCCGTTTATTAAAATAAGCTAGGGGGACTCGGAGATTTAAATGCATAGGTTTTTCAATTAGATTTTATTTCTGAGATTTCAGAATACCCCTAATTAAATAGTACAACCTTAGGAACGGAATTTGTATTCCTGCAAATTTTGAATCTTAAGAGTGTTGCTGCTGTTTCATCCAGTATGGTTTACCGGACGGTGGCAGTCAATTAGTTTTGGTATCTTAATTCTCAAGTGCAAATGTAATACAGGATTTGACATTTGTCAAGAAATTGGGCAATAGTTTGTATTTTTATTTGGGACCCAAAGAAATTGAATGAGGCTTACACCTGAAAAAATAGGATATGCACTTTTTATTGCACCGGTTGCAATGTTGGCTACCCTTGTAGCTGAGGTAATCATTTGGGTAAACACCTGCATAATGAAGCATTTCCAATAATCAATCTCCCGATCGCAGCAACTTTACAACGAAGGCCTTTCACTTCGAATATTTTTATCAAGCCAATTTTCTTAAATAATTTAACTACAAATAGGGTTTATTTCAAGATAATAACTACATTTGTAGTAAATATAGTCAATATGAGCCAATATCATTTGGGGGAATTTGAAGAAATCGTTTTACTAACAGTTGCAATTCTTAACGGCGAAGCCTATGGCGTGAATATCATTGCAGAAATTGAAGACCGGCTTAATCGTAAGGTTAGCTTAGGTGCAATGCAAACTGTTCTAAAAAGACTTGAAGAAAAAGACCTGGTCAAGTCAGAATTTGGGGAAACCACAAAAGCCAGGGGAGGCAAGAGAAAACGACTATACGAAATTACAGCCAGTGGAAGGGAAATAGTTCAACGAACTAAAGCACAGCGGAATTCTCTTTGGAACGCAATACCGAAAGTAGTTTTCAAATTTTCATGATGCGCCAGGCAGAAAATAAGCCACCCAGGATTGCAATGAATTTTTTTCGTTGGTTTTGCCGCCCTGAATTTATTGAAGAAATTGAGGGCGACTTGACTGAAAGATTTTATGACTATTCTGCAAAATACGGTGTGAAAAAGGCAAAATGGATTTTTGTCAAAGAAGTTCTACTGCTATTCAGACCTTCTATCATTGGAAATATTTATCATTTAGCAAATACAAATTCAACCGTTATGAAATTACAAAACAAAAGATTAATCCTCATTTTGGCAGCAGTACCCACGCTATTGCTGATCCCACTTATTGCAATGCAGTTTAGCACTGTGGTTGACTGGAAAATTATGGACTTTATAATAATGGGTGTTCTGCTTTTAGGTACAGGTGTGCTCTGTGAACTTGTTTTAAGAAAAGTAAAAAGCAATAGAGGGAGAATTATATTATGTGGTATTGTTCTGTTAGTTTTCTTACTTGTTTGGGCAGAGCTTGCTGTTGGAATATTCGGGTACCCTTTTGCAGGGAGTTAGAAGACTGTTGATACAACGTTGCCGGGAGCAAGCAGTTGTACAAGAGTGCAGATGGGGATCAAATGATCGACTGCTGCACCTCAATCCTGGCAGAAGGTGCAACGGGTAACAATACTCACGTTCTTTTGCGTGTGAATAATTTGCTGAATAGAAAATAAATTGCCAGCGCAAGCAGCGTCCAGTAAATGGCAAATGCAAATACTAAAACAGGTGGAGCCGGATCGGGATCCTGACCCAAAAATGATAAAGGTTGGATGAAAACCCATTTGATGGGGTAAATGATGGAGGCCAGATTGTTTTTCCACCCAATTAATGACGTTGTACTGGGGTACCATTCCCGGTCTGCAGGAAAGAGCCTGATTTCCGGGCCTAAAACAGAATTGCTGATAAATTGAAAGACAAACGCCAGGACCAGGAATGAAATGACAAACTTTGTTCTTGAAATCTTCATGATAATATGATTTGAAGTTACCGGAAAGCACTTTGAAATGCAAAGTAAAATTATTTATTTTATTTTTCATGATCCAATGGAAAAAGTGTTTTGGTTTTGTCGGTTTGAAGAACTTGAATAAGGAGGCACAAGCGGGACGCTTACGCAAATGGGCCTTCGAATACCAAATCGAAGAACGTGAAGTTGAAAAATAGCTGTTATCCTGTTCTGCCGCGGAGAAGGATATGTTTAAGCGAAGCTTGAAAAGTTGATCGGAATATCACTACATTTTATTCAACAATATCTTGGCATTCAGCCAGTCATTTTTTCTTCCCCGCAGCATCTCCCCTAAAGGGGAAAATAATATTTGCAGGAGTGATTGAAAAATAGAGTTTGGAAAAAATTGTCCGGGGGAAATTATGGCGTATTTTAATAGCAATAAACACGGTATAGGGCATTGTAGAGCGAGCATCTAAACCATAAACAGAAATAATTATGAAACTTATAGCCAAAGCAACGATACAAATTCAAAAACCGATTGAAGAAGTTTTTGAGTGTATAGTAAACCCTGAAAAAATGACGAAGTATTTCATTTCAGAAAGTAGTGGAAGGATGGAAACAGGTAAAGAACTGATTTGGAAATTTCCCGAATTTCCTGATGAGTTTCCAGTGAAAGGAATTAGAATTGAAACCAATCTTTCAATTTCATTTGTTTGGGACGATGAAACAGTAGTAAGTATTGAATTGGAAACACAATCCGACAAAAGCACATTGGTAAAAGTAACTGAAGACGGCAAAATGCTCAATGAAGATAACCTGAAATGGGTTATTGGAAATACCGAAGGTTGGGCGAATTTTCTTGCTTGTATGAAAGCCTATTTGGAATACGGAATACAACTTCGTAAAGGAGCATTTGATTTTATGAGAAAAAATCAGGAAGCAAAGCAAGAATGAAGACAATGTGCAGCATAATAAATGTTCAATTTTAAAAACAAAAAAAATGGCAACAGTAAGCACCTATTTAAACTTTAACGGAAATTGCGAAGAAGCATTTAATTTTTACAAATCGGTATTTGGCGGAGAATTTAGCTACATTGGACGGTTTGGAGAAATGCCCGAAGGTGATGGTTACAAAGTTCCCGAAGCAGACAAAGGGAAAGTAATGCATGTTAGTTTCCCTATCGGAAACACAGTATTGCTGGGAAGCGACACTGGTGGAGATTGGGCACCGACATTTGTAGCCGGAAATAATTTTTCAGTTTCCATCAATGCAGAAAGTAAAGATGAAGCCGATAAATTATTTGCAGGACTTTCGGCAGGCGGACATGTAACTATGCCAATGGAAAAAACATTTTGGGGAGCATATTTCGGAATGTTTACCGACAAATTCGGCATTAACTGGATGGTAAACTTTGACGAACAACCAAAAATGTAAAGGAAAGCTACACAAGAAATACTGGTTAATACTCTTTCTTACTCTCACAGTCTCCATTGCGGGGTGCTGGGCTTGCCAGAACTTTCTGATTCGGTTGGGTTTTCTACAGGCTGATTATCAGAATTTGAGAAAAAGAGTCAGATATAAGGCGCACCCTCCAATTCGGGTTGCATAGAGGTCAGAAGCGAGACGCGTGCGCCAATGGGAGTGCTGGGATTGACAGAACATTTTGTTTCGGTTGGGTTTACTTTAGGCCGGTTACCGAATTTGAAAAAAGAGTTAGATGCAAGGTTCTCGCTTCAATTCTGGTTGTATAGAGGACACAAGCGAGACGCTTGCGCCAATGGGGGGCACAAGCGAGACACTTGCGACAAATAGAATATCCTTATATGCAGCTTCCCGTTCCGGAGACACATCGGCGAAACAAATACCAATAGGTGAGAGTAGTACTTCTACCAGTCAAAATTCCTATTACAATGTTTCTATTCAGTAAAATTCTATCCACCAAATCAAATAGAAATACCCTTGTGAAGAGATAGTTTGGTTTGTTAATTTGTAGTTTAATAAATCAAAAAATCTTATGAAAAGACTGTTACTTCTAATTCTCCTAACCGGCGGTGTACTTTTAAGTGCAAATGCTATTGATCTATCTACCAATCCCCCAACAAAGAAGGAAATTTCGAAGAAAGAAAATCCTTTTGCATTTTTCAATGCGCATCGCCAGGGACGAAGCACCATCGGACTGATGTGGCGATTCAAACCAGCTTCATCTGTATTGAGTTTTCGGATAGAACGTTCTTACGACGGGGAATTTTTCAATCCGGTACTTGATATCCTGAACGGGAACCAGGCCAGGTTGTCATGGAAAGACAATAATGTGCTTCCCGGCTATGTATATTACCGCATAGTTGCCAACCTCTCTGATGGCACGTCGGTAACCTCAAATGTGGAAATAGTCCGCATCGTTCAGAAGTAGCAGAAGATGGCAATTTTCGTCATTCCAAAACGTTAACTAATGAGGTAGGATATTCGTTAGCCTTTATTATTACATGTTGACCTTATGAAATCAATTTTACATTTATTGATATTATTTGTATTTGTTGGTTCTGTGAAGGCTCAGATCACAACTCCTATTATCAAGGCAAACTTTGGCATTGAAGCAGATTTGGAGGCCAATTATTTTAATAAAAGTGTTCAAAACGGAAATGATGACTGGTTTAACCAATATGGTGCGCCCTATTTGGGGCAAGGCGTTATAGACACTACCGGGGCCGCCTCTATGATCAGTCGGTATGCAATAGACCCTGCATTCCGGAAACTGCCTTTTTATCGCACAATGAGTGTGGCGCCTTTTACCATTGTCAACAACAGGATGTGGATAGATGCCGTCTTTTCCAGAGACTATCATGGGGATGACTCCACGATGTTTGCCTCAGGCTCTAATAAAAATGGAATGAGCCCACAGAACTGGTCTTGTCCTGTTGCACAATCTGTACCTGATAAAAACGAAATTTTGGACATGATGGTTCATGTGCGAAGAGCAGGGCCAACAATTACTGATTCACTTTGGATGTTTGGCGGATTATCCATTGAAAACACAACTGGCGACAGGTACTTCGATTTCGAAATGTACCAGACAGATATTTATTATGACAGGCCGTCCCTCAAGTTTTATGGATATGGTCCGGATGCAGGACATACTCGTTGGCAATTCGATGCAGCAGGAAATGTAACTGTACCCGGTGATATTATCTTTTCTGCACATTATGGTAGTTCTACATTGAGTTCTATTGAAGCCAGGATATGGGTGGACAAGGCATCACTTTCCATTACACCGGCAGGATTTAGCTGGAATGGTAGTTTTGATGGCGCCGCCTCTGGCTCCCAATATGGATATGCCGGTATCGTACCTAAGTCAGGAGGTGTATTCTACACAGGTATGGAAAATGATAAGAATACATGGGCGGGTGCATTTCAGTTGGTAAGAGGAGATAACCAAGTAGTCAGCGATTATACTTCTGGTCAGTTTATGGAATTTGGTGTCAACCTTACCAAGTTAGGACTCGATCCTGTAACATTGCTTGGTAGTGATAATTGTGGTATGCCTTTCAGAAGAGTACTTGTAAAATCACGGGCATCTACTTCCTTTACTGCGGCGTTGAAAGATTTTGTAGGGCCGTTTGATTTTTTTCTTGCTCCACGGGCTGAATTAGATGCAGATACTACGCTCTTGTGCGGCCATGTCGGGCTAACAAAAATAGAGGTAATTAACCCGTCCACTAATTCAGTATATACCTGGAGCACTCCAGACGGACATATTAATACCTACAACTCGCCAACATCCATCATGGTTGATACTGTGGGTACCTATATCGTAACACAAAAATTACAGGCAGGGTGTTCGGATTATGCAATTGATACAGTCGTACTCACAACCAATCCATTGTGCATCATTCTTTCAGATGGCATTCATGATTTCAAAGGCAGGATGATTGACAATAATGTATTGCTCAATTGGTCCGTAACGGCCAATAGTGGTATTCAAAATTTTATTATAGAAAGGAGTACCGATGCGAATAATTTTTTGCCAATTGGCCAGGAAACGAATTATTCTCCTGAAGCAAATAACTCTTTTAGTTTTTTGGATGTAAAAAAAGGTAATGTAGCAGGAACCTATTATAGAATTCAATTAAAGGGCATTGATAACAGAATAGCGTACACGAAAATCATCAGGCTGCGTAATGGCCCTGTGGAAGGGTTGGAAATTGTACCCAACCCTGTGCGAAGTAATTTGAAGGTGAAGCTAACTTCTTCGGTTAATGGAAACCTGGATCTAAATATCTTTGACCTGAATGGGAGGCTGATGATGGGTCTTCAAAAATTGGTTTCGGCAGGGACAACTATTATTGAGTTAAATCAATTACAAGGATGGCCCAGGGGCATCTATATTGTAAATGCTATTTTAGGCAAAGAATTGTTTTTAAAACGAATGATTTTGACAAATTAATAAATATCAGCAGTATCGTCGTTTTGGAATGAAAATTGCCAGTTAAAGGAAGCATTTATAAAATCACAAGAAAATTATTAAAACAATGAAACGTATCAATGGGAGAGTATTGTTTGCATTTATTATACTATTAGTTGGCATTTTGCTTTTCCAATCTTGTCAGAAAAAAGGTGGGCTGGGTGATGATGGTAAAGCAAGACTCCAGGTGCGGTTGACCGACAGCCCTGATCCTAATGTAAAGGAAGTGTGGGTGGATGTGAAGGAAGTACGTATTAATATGGAAGATTCAGATTGGATAACCCTTGATGGAGCACATCCGGGACTGTATAATCTATTGGAATTGACTGATGGCAAGGATACGCTTTTGGCTGATGCACAAATTCCAACCGGGAAAATTTCCCAAATCAGGTTACTATTAGGAGATAACAATTACATTATCACACACGATGGACAGAAAATTCAACTAAGCACTCCAAGCGCTCAGCAATCAGGCCTGAAGGTGCAGGTTCACCAGGATGTAGCAGGAGGAATCTTATATGGACTAATTTTGGACTTTGATGCAGGCAAATCCATTGTCAAGGCGGGCAATAGTGGAAAGTACAATCTGAAACCGGTGCTTAGAATCATTTCTTTCGTTCCGTCAGGTGGAAATGTTCAGGGGGCAGTTGTTCCTGATTCTGTGAGGACAGCCGTTTATGCCATTCAGGGAATTGACACCGTCGCTTCAACATTTACTGATACTACGAATGGTAAATATTGGTTCGGGGATATTCCCGGAGGTAATTATTTACTTACATTTGAACCCTCAGATAATACCTACCAACCCGCACAAAAGAATGTGACAGTAGTACTCGGTCAAAATGTAGTCGTAGATACCGTATTTCTCAGTAAGTGATTAAATTTTAAGGTAAAGGTTCATGTCTCCTTGCTGCTTAAACCCAGGAGGAGACTTTTTTCTAAATATAATATTGAGAAGGCGCTTTTTGAAATTCATGATATCAAAATAAGTGATTTGGCTTTTTTTTCTTACTAACAGCATCCCCTGTACGGATTGGTAAGTGATGAATCAATCTCAAAATGGTTTAGTATAATTCTAAGACAGTTAGAAGATGAATATTTGGACACAAGCAAGACACTTGCGCCTATGGAGGAAACTGGGCGTGAAAGCACTTTCTGGATCAGTTGGGTTTACTATCTTTCGCTCAGTGCCGGCGGCACGGGATGCTGAGCGGTACAGAATTCTCAATATTATTATCGTTATTTCAGTGCCTATGGGGGCACAAGCGAGACGCTTGCGCCAATATGTGTAAATTGAAGTGACAAAGGGTTTTGTTGTTCCTCATGCGCAGCGTCCCGTGCCGGAGACGCTGCGGAAAAATAAGGCACAAGCGAGATGCTCCAAATGAATGTCAATATACAAATTGCTTCAAACGGAAGTTGCTCATCACTTTGGAAATAAAAGTCCTGATTCTGCGTTCTATGCTCCACAAAAATGTTTTTTTCAGTTAAGCAACCTCTGCCCAATGGTATTTGTATAATTCTACGGCAGGGGTTTTTATCATTTCAAAATAACTTAGGATTGTTCGAGAGTTGAACCTTTTGGTTTTATGCTCTATCCAATATTCTGGCCATCAACAACGAACTATACCGTTCATCCAATTTCAATTTCAATTAGGGCAGGAAGTCTTTAATATTGAACCTGAACAAAAGGATACAATACCATCAATTTCAAACCTGAACTAAACAAACTGAAATGAGAATTACTTTTTTGTTATTTTCTATTTTAACTGTATCTACCGGTATCGCACAAACGAAAACCTATCATGCTGACCTGGAGGCGTTGAAGGTGATTCTTGAAAAGACACCATCCTACAAGGCGCAGATTAAAGGCGGAAGACTTCGGGCTTATGATTCGCTTTACAATCAACTGGCAAACGACACTACCGGTGATATAGAGGGATACCAATATTTTTTCAACCTTTCACAACTTTTATTCCCAATACGTGATAATCACATAGGATTCTATCAACTGCCGGATTATAGCAATTTCAGAAATACGGCAAGTCTTGATAGTTTTGTTGCTACCAAAGAATTTCTCAAATATCCACACTGTCTTTTGAATACAGACTCGTTGAAGGCGATATTGGCCACCAAACCTGCAACTGAGGTGGAAGGTATCTATCATTATGGGAAATATTATACTGTTGGATTGTTTAAGGCGGGTGGTCATAAATATACAGGCGTTATTCTTGATTCAGATGTGCGATGGTGGGTCAAAGGACAAATAGCCATTCAGCTTTACGAATATGAACCTGGAATGTATAAGGCTATATATGGCCACCCTAAGTTCAAGAATTTTATGCTTCAGCCGAATGAGAAGTACAGGGGCCAGTCGCTTGTGAACTCCTACTTTTACGCCAGCCTTTCCGGTGATATTTATTCAAAGCAGTTGGATAGGGATGACTATTCCAATCTGCCGGAAGGAGCCGGGAAGTTTCAATTGAAAAACCTGGAACCCGATATTCAATATTTGTTGATTAGGACATTTCAAAGAAATGAGCCAACATCTGCCCAATCCAAAAGATTTTATGACTCCATCCGTAACTTGCTCAAAGCGCCTTACTTAGTCCTGGATTTGCGAAATAATGAAGGTGGCGCCAGGAAAGAAACAAGCAAATATTATAAGCTATTAAAAAAGTACTCGCGGAGAGGGCAGCTTTATATACTCCTGAATAACGGAACAATCAGCCAGGCTGAAATATTTACTTTGAAATTATCAAGATTAAAAAATGTTATAACCATCGGGCAACCTACGAATGGGATGCTGACTTATGGAAGCAATTACGGAAGAAGAAAAAGATTGCCGAGTGGAAGATTTGAGGTTTACCCAACCGATATGAGAGGTAGTGCAAGGTTATTGCAGTATGAAGGTGTGGGAGTTTCACCTGCGATACTGCTTAAAGGAGATTCAAACTGGATAAAACAGTTGATCGAAGCCATTAGAAAGAATTGAAAGCGGTAAAAATGCGGTAATTTTTGAAATTCAGAAAATTATCATCTCAATCAAAAATTGGCCGGTTATTTTTTCGTAAAAATAATAATTGCAGAAAATCTGCGTTTATTTTAGATAAGAACATGGTTTTCACAAACTGACCCCCTAACCACAATAGGATAATTGGGATTTTGAGGTGGGGGTTTTGTTTTCGAAATAGGATATTATTGTAAATGATTTTGTCAACGAAGGAGAGCTGTGCTGAATACTGATTTCTATTTCTGATTGAAGCCAGATAAGGTACTACACATCCAAAATTCCGTACTAGTACGCCAGGAATCCGTACCAGCACGCAGTGCCGGTCAACAATCATTCAGCAATTTTACAGGTGATCTTTAACCCCTGAGATTACCTGATGAAAGCGATACCCTCCGATAAAGAAACCTATAATCAGAAGCCTGCCAAACTAATATCCAGGGTAGTAGCATACATCAAAGAAAATATCGGGAATGATCTTAGGGAAAAGAGCGTATCTGAGACGTTCAGAATAAGTACCTCTACCTTGCGTCACTCCTTCAAATCTTATTATGGAGTATCATACCGCACATTCGTAGAAAGTCAACGCATGGCAAGAGCCAGAAAACTGATTGAGCACGACGGCATGTTTGTGAAGGAAGCAATGCATGAAACCGGGTATAAGAACAGGGTTACTTTTTCCAAAGCATTCAAAAGGTATTTTGGGAAAAATCCATCATCAGCAAAGTAAACTTGCCGAAAACGTTACATGATTGCCGGAAACGTTACATGATTTCAGTTGCTTTCGGTTGGTGAAGGGAGGAACTTTGAAGTGTGAGAAAAAATGCTATTAATATCATCTCCTCCTGCCTTATTCTTCTTTGGGTTTATGCTGCAGTGAGCAAGTTGTCTGAATATTCTTTATTTGAAGATCAACTCAGCAGGCAGCCGTTGCCATCATGGAGTATTCCGATTCTTGTTTGGCTGTTGCCTGCCATTGAATTATTGACAGCGCTGCTACTTGCCTCCGGGAAAACCAGGAGCTATGGTATCTTAATTTCATTTGTAATGCTACTTGCTTTTACCTTCTACACAGCCCTGGCTTTGAGTGGCGCTTATGGCAGTATTCCATGCTCATGCGGGGGTGTGTTTTCATTTATCGGATGGAAAGGCCATCTCATTTTTAATACTGTTGCTTCACTAATTGCTTTTTCAGGATGGTATTTGAGTAAAACAAATTTTAAACTAACTATAAACCACACACGAAAATATTATGTACATAAACGGGAAGTAAGCTGAAAACCCGAAAACAGAGTAGGCACAAATAGTAACCCTCGTACCGAAGCCGAAAAATAAGGACTTCGTACAAAAGAAGAAATATTATTCAATCTAAAAATCAATTTTATGAACTTAAAAAAAATGTTCCCGGTCTTTGCGATAGCAATAGGCCTGGTGCTGGCGGTAGCAACCAGTGGGTTTAAGGAAGGGGTGAAAAAAATCAATGGGCTAACAACATACCTATTTGAATATGACTCCAGCCAGCCTTTTGATATCACCCACGTACAGGATAAGGGAAATTGGGACTTAAATCAGAACGCCGGTGAGTGTGATGAAACAAATCAGGCAGCGTGCACAATTAGAGTTCCTGAGAGTGATGTGGACAATCCTGGATCTACAGCCACCTTGAAATCTTCTTTTTCAATTACAGCGGCAATGAACTCAGGTACAAGTACAGCGTATGTTTCTTCACTTTCTGACGCATCAGCTCAAATATTCAACAAGTCTGCGGATTGAATATATTGAATTTAAACTAAGAGGGGTGAGGCTTGTCACCCCTCTTTAATTTTACTTATTATTCTGAGGCATACCAGTTATCCTGATAATATCCTCCGGAAGCGGCAGTGCATAGTAACCGGAATTTGGTTCAAGGACATATTCTTGATTGTTTTCAGATCTTCGGAGTGAAATGTTTGCTCCCCCTTTATTAAGTCGCTTAAGGTCTATCCATCTTAATCCACGCATCAGTAATTCCTTTCGTCTTTCTTTTAAAACCATTGCCAATGCGTCCACCAGGGTTATATCAGACAGGATTGAAAATGTACCTGTTTTCCATCGTTTAATCATAAGGGCCTTCAAATCCTCTAATCCAGGCTCTAAATGCCCCATTCTCATATTGGCCTCGGCCCTAATTAGATACATTTCGTCCGTTGCAATCCCGGTAAAAAGGGTATTTACGCTTTGTGTATAATTTGCTTTAAACATTTTATAACCATCCGATTTATTACCAAAATATGCCACTTTTCTAAGGTCATCATCGCTAAACTCATTAATAATAGTAGTGTCCATCCTTCCTCTGGAATTCGTGTTATGCAGCGAGTTTTGTTTGTTCATTTCTGTATAAAAAATAATTTCTTTATTGAATTTTCGAAATGGAACGTTTTTAGTTAGCGGCGCTATGATATCTTCATCTCCGTTGAAGTCAATTAACCGGCTATTTAATTGAAGGCAGGAATCTGCATAAAGAAATGCATTTGAGTAATCCCGCATTGACCAATAGACTCTTGCTAACAGACCGTAAGCAGCACATTTCGACGGTTGTGTAGAAATACCAATAGTGTTTGGCAGGTAACTTATAGACTCATGGGCATCTTTAATAACCTGGGTATAGGTTTCTTGAAGTGTCGCACGAATTGAAGGTACATTGAAATCTGAAGTCATTCGTAATGCAACGCCCCAATCATTTCCTGCGCTGGTTTTATCGTAAGCATTGCCATAATTCCAAGCAAGTTGGATGAAATAATACGCCCTGAAAAATAATGAAGAACCTTTCACGTTATTCCACAATTGGGCATTTGAAGGGCTTTGCCTAATGTCTTGTAATCTTTCAAGGCAGAGGTTCGCATTATAGACTTTTTCATAACAAACACTCCAATCATTTATGGAGTTTAGCTCTTTATAATTCCAAAAATATAGATCTCGGAATCCAGGAAAAAGGTTACTCAGAGTAGTTGCTGGAATGAAGTAATCATCGGCGCTGGACTCACCTAAGGAGGGTGTTGCCTGATAATTCATAAGAGGTCCATCATTTAGTAATCTTTGTAAATCCTGGAGTGTTGTAGGAACTATCAAGGTACTATCTGATTTCTTTTCCAGAAACTTTTTGCATCCCAAGGAGGAGACAATTAATAGAAGCATTAAGTATATAATGTGATTATTGCTGAATATTCTTTTCATGATAAATTAGTTTTAATTGTTAAAATCCGGTACGTACTCCAATAGTATATCGCTGCGGAGAAGGGACTGAAGAAAGAAAATCCGGGTCAATGTTTTCATGATTTGCCCGCCATAGCAGCCCGAGATTGGCTACATTGGCATAGATTCTCAGGGTCTTGAATGGTAAGTGCTTCCACCCTGAGAAATCATAGCTTACATTAATATACCTGAGGCGCAGGTTATCGCCTTTGATAACGTTAATCTCCGAAAATTGATAGAACTGATCGCGTCGGCTATCGGCGGGGTAAACAAATGAAGGTATGTTTGTAAATTGTTCATCACCTGGTCTCTGCCAACGTTGAGAATACTCACCCTGTCCAATTCCTTGTTTTAGTAACGCAGAATAGGTGAGGGCAGGTCTGAACAAAGAGTATCCCAAGGCATAGGAGATGTTAAAATCAAATTCAAGACCTTTCCAGAAAATAGAATTTATTATGTTCCCAAATACTTTCGGAGTGGCAGATCCTTTGTAAACTAGGCTACCTCCCTCCATTCCAGTATCAAATATATTTTTGCTTATTGCATTGTAGTCTGTACTCCTTTCTTTACCAATAAAGCCTTGAGGATTCCCATTTTCATCTAAGCCACCCCATTTGTAGGCGAAAATAGAATAGAGAGGTTTGCCAACAATTGGATTGATGATATCACCACCTCCTATAGCCTGCGAAACAGGATTATCAACTACTGAGTAATATTTTGTGGTACGGCTTTCATTAAAGCTAAAGAATAATTGAGTATTCCAGCTAAATGCTCCTGTCAGGTTTCGACTCATCAGGCTAACATCAATTCCATTGCCTTTCATAGCAGCAACATTTTTTGTAATGGTTGGATTTCTACCCCATGCCGTGTAGTCATAGGGAGCCATACCATATAAATCCTTTCCATTTTTATGATAATATTCTATTGAACCGGAAAACCTATTTTGTGGAAATTCGAATGCGAGCCTGAGATTGGATTGAGTTACCTGTTCCCATCTGAGGTTCGGATTGTTCAACATGTTGATTCGAATAAATGGCAAGCCTGTAACGTAATCTACGGCGGCACCTGCCACCGGTAATGGCGTTTTAGTAACATCTACATTACCACTGCTTCCGGTTGTAATGCTTAATTTCAAATATGGGAGCCAGGGAATGTGATAAAATGATTCTTCGGAAATGGCCCATCCAAACCCTGCTGACCAAAGAGGTTTCCATTTATTGTTAGTAGAAGCGCCGAAAATATTTGAGCCGTCTTTGCGTCCGCTTCCATTGATGAAATATTTTTCTTTAAAGCTATAGGAACCATTTGCGAAAAATGAGGCAAACCGGTAGTTTGTTTTCAGGAAGCCACTTGCACCAGATAACTGGGATGCACTGCCAGTAATATAATCAGGATAATAATTTATTACATCCACATTGGAAACGGTAAGAGGATCGGCATAGTATCCATAATAAGTGTTCGAATAGCTGGTATTGCCAATTTCACGAGATTCAAATCCTACTAGTGCATTCACCTGGGACGTAGTCCATGCACGATGAAAATCTATCTGGCTTCGGAAGTTCTGTGAGAACTGATCGGCCTGGGATTGGTGGAGGATGCCCCCTACTGGTACGATGTACTTTAATGTACCATCCTGGTCATCAATTTGTGTAAAAAGATTGATGATGTCTCTCGTATAAAAACTAGAAGTATCGTTGAGAATGCTACCAACATTATTTTGTTGTTGATATTGATAGCGCAATTGTAACCCAATGTCATTTGTAATTTTATATCGAATGCCTATGTTAGCAATGATTTCATCAATTTTCATTTTGTTTTGGCTGTGTTTCCAATCATCAAGGGGGTAGTAATGCCAGTCAAATAATTTTCCGTTACCAGCGGTGTCAATATAGCCTTTGCGATAAATATGCGTAACAGGCAGGGCGTTCCCGTCCTCATCTGCAAATTGCAAGTAAGGTACAAACAATGTTCCTGTAATCGAAGAAACAGAACGAAAGTCGGGTTCTCCGGAAGTGTTAATGGTTGAAGAGTATGAAAGGCCAGTGTTAATGTCTAACTTTTTAAAAGGGCGATAGGTGTTATCCACCCTTAAATTGATGCGTTCAGAGTTTGCACTTAAATTAGTGATAGCCTTATCATACCCACCTGAAAGTAACCACGCAAGATTAGAGCTGCCACCTTGCAAAGAGAGCGCGTACTGCTGAGTAATTCCTTCCCGATAAAAATATTTGGCAAATTGACTTCTACTATCAATTTTTTTTAATGCATCAATTTTCGATGCGGAATCCGATGAACTCATAAGATTATTTTTGGTAGCAAGCATTATTTCAATGGCAGGACTTAGCGGGGGTTGGGAATTATTATTGATCTGGTTATCGTAGTAGCCTTTGTTGAAAAGAAATTGTTCAAGGTCAATGTATTCTGCCGAAGACATGCGAGACAAATAAAAAAGGTCAGGTTTGTTCTGAAAGATAAGATTGCTATTAAAGCTGACTTTTACTTTTTCATTGAACGCACCTTTTTTTGAAGTGATCACAATTATGCCATTACCGGCTCTTGCTCCCCAAATGCTTGTGGCAGCAGCATCTTTGAGAATAGTAATACTTTCAATATCGTTAGGATTAATATTATTTATGTCTCCTTCATAGATAAAATTATCCAGGACAATCAGCGGATCCAAAGGTCCATTTATAGTACTGAGGCCACGTATTGTAATGTTGGTTTTGTTCTGGGGATTGGGATTGCTTTTACCAACATTGAATAAAATGCCACTTGCAACACCATTCAGGCGATCCAGTATGTTAGTTCCCGTTTGCTTATTCAGTGTTTCTGTATTAATTACAGTATAGGATCCATTTACCTGGTTTGGCTTTAGTTTTTCATAACCTGTATTGATGGCTACCTCTTCCAGTTGTGTGGCGGCCATTAATACCTGGATTTTCAAATTGGAATTAGGTGATTGAACAACTACCTTCTTTAAAGTTTTCCCGAGATATGTAATTACAAGTGTGTCTGGGAATACAGTTAATTTGAGTTGAAAATAACCGGAGTTATTTTAGGTTGTAACAGCATTCGATTTTAATGCGGAGACAGTCGTAAGGGAAACCGGTTCATTTGTGGCAGCACTGATAATATGTCCTGCAACAACCTGCGATTGCTGTGCCTTTATGTTTTGGAAAACAAGGAGGCAAAAAAGTATTAAAATAAAATTTTTCATATCAGTCTTTTACTTTGGTGAAGTGTTGGGATTCTTGTTTAGAATTTGCTGGATTAGATCTTCATTGATGTATATTTTCGAAGTTTGAAGCATGAACTTTCCGGACGGCAACAGCCATGAATAATTAGGGTGGTAAAGCTGCCAGAAGTAACTTTTGATGACTTCATCCTCTACAACAACAGGAATGGATAGACGACGCTGATTATGATTTTCCCAAGAGGTAATAAATCTTTTTACATCAGATGCCTGTTCTTTAGTAACCATAATAATTTGGACATCTTTAGAAAATCGTCTTTGAAGAGAATCGTTGTGAACTATTGCCTTCACACAGGGACTGCAGTGTGTATTCCAGAAATCAAAAATGAGCAGTTTGCCGCCAAAATCGGAACGCCAGGCAGTAGTATCCTTATAATTTATGATTTTTCCAAGAGAAATATCAGGAAGGTTTCCCTGTATAAAAAGGGGCCTACCTTCATTGTATTGGGGTGAAGTTTTAAAAATAGGCACTGGCAATGATTCTTCCTGCCCTTTGGCAAGAAAGCATAGTATTACCATTACGCTTATCAGCGTTAATTTTTTTATCATGAAAAATGAATTATGTTTTTTTTGAAATGATTAGTACTTCCGGCGGGCTTTGCAGGCAATTCGCCATGAGAATAAATGAATCACCTGCGCGGCCCGCACTGTGGTTTTTACTCGGGGTTTCGGGGGTGGTTGGAATATTGTGCCTGCATGAGACTGTTTACCTGGTGGGTTATGCGCCAGTAGCGAAGTCGCAACAGCATGCGGTAATTTTTATACCGTGGATGCAGGGTTGATTTTGGTTTTTCAGAATGAGTTGGGGAAGTTCTCCTATTGGAGCGGATGTGCTGAAGCAATTGGGTATGCAATACCGTATGTCTCGCATGCATTGGCAGCGAAGCCTGCAGAAGTGTTTGATATCTTTTTCGTGTACCCAAAACTGACAGGTATTAAATGAAAAACACTTACCATACACATTTTGAGTTTTTTAAGAGGGGAACTGTTTTTTTGCTTTTACCAGGCAAAAAAGGGGCGCAGGTCTCATCTTACCGCTTGAGGCCCTCGGAGAGCCCGACTACGAATAAGTGAGCCCACGCCTTAACGTGAGCCCTTCACCTATTGTCTCGTAGTCGTTTGAAATTTCCGAGGTTTCAAGCGAGACTCAAAGCGAATTGCTTCAAATGATTTTTATTGAAGAAATCGCAAATTTATCTTTAAAAATTTTTCTATTTAAAGATTAATTATGGAAAGATAATTTGAATTTTTCATTTACGGTTATATATGACCGTGATAATTTTCTAATAAAAAGTCATTTTACCTTGATTTAAGGATAATGATAAAATGACAACTGAAGAAATA
Source organism: Chitinophagaceae bacterium (assembly GCA_039811325.1). Taxonomy (GTDB): domain Bacteria; phylum Bacteroidota; class Bacteroidia; order Chitinophagales; family Chitinophagaceae; genus Ginsengibacter. The sequence goes on from JBDHYH010000042.1 coordinate 28,284, forward strand.
AAGAAACTAAACAAAGCATTCGGTGAAAATCTTCAAAATCTTCGAAATAAAGAAAAAATATCTTTGTTGAAGCTGTCTTATAATTGCTCAATTGATGAAAGTAAAATTTCCAAAATTGAACATGGTAGATTTAATGTTACAGTTGCGACTGTTTTTGAACTTGCCAAAGGTTTAGGTATTAGTCCCAAGAAATTATTGGATTTTGATTTTGCCTGGGAAGATTAGCTGTTGTTAATTTTCGGGTGACCCATGGGGACTTGGCTGACATGGCAGATGTGCTATGTCCACTGTGGTCAGCCAAGTCCCCGGAATAGATATCAATCGAAGCACTGATTTGCCGATGATACTAATCTGACAAGAAAACAATAAGGCAGATAAGTAAATTCAAAGACGAGCCTTATAAAATAAGCCTTTACACGCTGGAAAAAATGTGTACTGCAAAAGGAATCACCTTAGAAAAGTTTTTTAGGCTGATAGCATGATAAATATTTATTTGACTTTAAGAGATATTTTCGGGTGACCCATGGGGACTTGGCTGACATGGCAGATGTGCTATGTCCACTGTGGTCAGCCAAGTCCCCGGAA
>JBDHYH010000043.1:0-28329 GCA_039811325.1 Chitinophagaceae bacterium
GGCAGATGAATGCTGAAATAGCAAAAAACAACAAATATTTCAAGCAAGCAGCAGCGATGTTGCGTGTCATCTTTGGGTTTGTTAGGGGTTGTGTAAGATAGTTCCGCAATATAACGATCTAAAATGAAATTTTATTTTAGGTCGTCAAGTCAATGCTTAAGCGGGTTAGCCAGACATTTGAAAAATTCATCAATTATCCCTTCAAGAATTTGAGAAGCTGGTTTGATATCATTGACCAATGCGGCTACCTGCCCGATCTCCAGCTCACCATTGTCCAGGTCTCCTTCAAACATTCCTTTCTTAGCCCGGCCACGGCCCAGAACCTTAGCCAATTGTTCAGGTGAGGCCTGTTCATGGTATGCTTTGAGTACTTCCTTGTAAAATTGATTCTTGAGAATTCGCACTGGTGCCAACTCTTTCAATGTGAGTATGGTATCGCCTTCAATGGATTGTATTACTGCATTCTTAAAGTTCCGGTGTGAAGAAGCTTCTTCGCTTGCTACAAATCGGCTCCCGATCTGAACACCCTCCGCGCCCAACACCATGGCTGCGAGCATTTGCCTGCCCGTAGCTATTCCTCCTGCTGCCAGAAGGGGTATGTCTATTGCCTGCTTCACGAGCGGGATCAGTACAAATGTGGTGGTTTCTTCCCTTCCATTATGCCCACCAGCCTCAAACCCTTCGGCTATGACTGCGTCGCAACCAGACTTTTGAGCTTTCTCCGCAAATTTTTGGCTTCCTACTACATGGATAACCTTTATTCCATTATCCTTCAGCATGGAAGTATAAGTAGCAGGATTGCCTGCAGAGGTGATCACATTCTTTATTCCATGCCTGAAAATAATTTCGAGATGACTTTTCACATCTGCATACAACAACGGAAGATTCACGGCAAATGGCCTCTCAGTGGCTTTTTTCATTTTTATTAAATGCTCCTCGAGAATGTGTGGATACATACTGCCAGAGCCGATGACTCCAAGTCCGCCAGCATTACTCACAGCTGAAGCCAGCCTCCATCCGCTTGCCCAGATCATCCCTGCCTGGATAACCGGGTATTGAATCTGTAATAAAGAAGTAACACGGTTATTTTTAAATATAGAATCCAATGTGATTTTTTTAGCAATGATAAGAGATTCAAATTACTTCACTTTCCTTCCTTTCCAACTGTAGGAACCAAATGCGCCAAGGCATCCGGCTATGATGATATAAATAATGTGAAATGGTTCCAATAAAATCAACCACCATACTAATTTTCTTTGACCAAAGAACTTGCCCACCGGAAATTGAAATACCAGGTCTGCTATAAGCTTTACCAAGAAAAGTATCAGAAAATAGAATAATGATATTTCAAAAAATAAAGCGCCGGCTGCTGTGGCCACCAGCCATACATTCGCCAGGTACACCAGGGCGAGCACCAGTTTTATTTTCTTATCTGAATAGGCAGATGATTTTCCTGCCCAACGAATCCTTTGGTTTAAGAATTTTTGCAAGGTTGGTTCGGGGTACGTGGAAACAATTGCTTCCTTACTTTTAAGGTATCGGATATTATTGATAAAACCAATCTTCTCCATCAATAGCATATCATCCCCGCTCGCAATGTTGTCAATTCCTTCAAAGCCTTGCACCGATTCAAATACCGCCTTAGTATAAGCAAGGTTGGCGCCGTTGGCCATGTAGTGTATTTTCCTGTGGATGGCTGCACCTGTAATGCCCTGAAGGGTCATAAAGTCCAGGGACTGAAAAATAAAAAACAACCGTTCCAAAAAATTTCTTGCCGGTGGGATGTCAAATCGAACTGGAGCCGCTATCATCGCAGGGCGATAAGAGAGATAGCAATTTCCAATTGTTCTCAGCCATTTTTCAGGAACAATACAATCCGCATCGGTAGTAGCAATCAACACTCCCTTCGCATAACCAATACCGGTGGCAATAGCCTTTTTCTTGTAAGAATTAATCCTGGCTCCCCGTGTATATTCTGATAATTTTACAAGATGGACTGCAAGATTTGTTTCTCTGACAAATTCCACAATTGCTACAGTCTTGTCGTTGGAATGGTCGTCCACAACGATTATCTCAAACAGTTGCTTTGGGTAGTCCTGAAGTACCAGGCTATTCAGACAGTGCTCAATGTTTCGCTCTTCATTTCTTGCAGGAACGATGACAGAAATAAACGGTAGTTCAATATTGTCCCGGCCAGGAAAGGTTGGTTGTGGTATGGATATCCAGGCGTTCCGATAAAATACCAGCAATAGTACATAAGGCACAAATAATAAAATGGAAATAGCTGTGTAAACCATAGAAAACCGGCATGAAATAAAAGTGCAAATTAAATTTTTTTATTTGGGCTTTTATTCTACATTTGTGTTAGTTGCATAAACAACTATATGACAGGCAACCAATTTAAAAAAGGAGAGCTCTATAGTTTTATAACCGGCAAAGCGAGTACGGCAATTGCCCGGCGGTTACAAAAGAATTTTAAACTGGCGGGCATAGAAATAACGATAGAGCAATGGAGTGTGCTGTACCATCTTTGGAAACAAGATGGGCAAAGCCAGCAACAATTATGCGAAGCAACATTTCGCGATAAACCAAGCATCACAAGGCTGGTGGACAATATGGAGAAAAATAAGTTGGTGAAGCGGGTAGGAAATAAAAGTGATAGGAGAGTTAATCTGATCTTTCTTACGGCAAGTGGCAGAAAAATTGAGGAGGAATCAATGGTCGTTGCTAATCAAACACTGAACGAAGCACTAGTTGGTGTAACCAATGGTCAGATTGAGATCGCGAGGGAAGTACTGCAAATTGTGTATGACAACCTGAGTGGAGCTTAGTACTGTTCGAAAATTAATTAACGCTAAAATAAATATTATGGAAACAACCACTATTACCAAAGCCCTCAACGGAGGTGAGTGGCTGATAAAACCAGGAACTCCTGAAAATGTTTTTACTCCTGAAGATTTTTCTGAAGAGCAGATCATGATCAGGGATATGTGTATCCAGTTTTTAAAAGCAGAAGTACTTCCTGTCATTGATCGTATCGACAAAGCCGAACCCGGCCTTATGCCGGCGCTGATGGATAAAGCAGGAGAGCAGGGATTGTTATCTGCATCTGTACCTGAAGAATATAATGGCATGGGTAAAGATTTTGTTACCTCCACGCTCGTAAGTGAAGCTCTGGGTGGTGGATACTCTTTCAGTGTGGCAGTAAGCGCACACTCCGGCATTGGCACACTACCAATTTTATATTTCGGTACAGAGGAGCAAAAGAAAAAATACATTCCAAAGCTGGCTACCGGAGAATGGAAAGGAAGCTATGGCCTCACAGAACCGGGAAGTGGTAGCGACGCGCTTGGAGCCAAAACTTCAGCAGTGCTAAGCCCTGATGGCAAGCATTATATCCTGAACGGCCAGAAGATTTGGATTACCAATGGAGGATTTGCTGATGTATATACTGTTTTTGCAAAAATTGACGGAGACAAATTCACAGCCTTCATCGTTGAACGTGGTATGCCCGGATTTACGCAAGGACATGAAGAGCATAAAATGGGGATTAAAGGAAGTAGTACCGTTCAACTCTATTTCCAGGATTGTAAGGTACCGGTAGAAAATGTACTTGGAGAAATTGGCAAAGGCCACATCATCGCATTTAATATTTTGAATATTGGCCGGTTGAAATTAGCTGCAGCTACGATGGGTGGTGCGAAGATGGCTCTTACAGATTCCATTGAATATGCTAAGACACGTGAACAGTTCAAAACAGCGATTGCCAACTTCGGAGCCATCAAGCATAAACTGGCTGAAATGGCCATCGCTATTTATGCAGATGAATCAGCGCTGTATCGTACTGCCAAATGGATAGATGAAAAAGAAGAAGAGCTATTGGCCACCGGCAAACCATTTAATGAAGCATTGTTAGGCGGTGCTGAAGAATATGCCATCGAGTGTGCCATACTAAAAGTGCATGGAAGTGAAGCGCTCGATTTGGTAGTAGATGAAGGGGTGCAGATTCATGGAGGCAACGGATTCAGTGATGAGTACAATATCAGCCGTGGATACAGGGATAGCCGCATCAACCGGATTTTTGAAGGTACCAATGAGATCAATAGAATGCTGACGGTTGATATGATGCTCAAACGTGCTATGAAAGGAAAGTTGAACCTCATGGGGCCAGCTATGGAAGTGCAAAAGGAACTGTTGAGTATTCCCGACTTTGGATCAGGAGATGAAGGTGCATTTGCCAAAGAGCAGAAGGCTATTGCTAACATGAAGAAGAGTATTCTCATGGTGGCCGGCGCTGCAGTGCAGAAGTTGATGAATAAGCTTTCCGATGAACAGGAGATCGTCATGAATATTGCTGACATGGCGATACAGACATTCACTGCCGAGAGCATGCTGATGAGGGTAATGAAGAATAAAGGCAGGGCAAATGAAGAACTTCAAAAAGTAACGGAAGCCATGCTCACAGTGTATATGAATACGGCTGCCGAAAAGATTGCCTACGCTGGCAGGGAAGCAATCAATGCATTTGCTACCGGCGATGAACAACGAATGATGTTATTGGGGCTGAAGCGATTTACAAAAACAGAACCTGTAAATACAAAAGATGCCCGTAGAGTCATCGCCGACAGCCTCATTGCGGCAGGGGCCTATCGAATTTGATTTTAGATTGATTTTCCCGTTTTATAGTACCGGCAAAAGCAATATTGCCGGTTTTTTTGTTTCATTATTGTTAAGGAATTATTGTTCAATGATGACATTTTTATCGTTGTACGATTTATACATGAATGGCCTTAAATACTGGCAATTGACCAAAGGTGTGTTTTTTTATTGTGGGTTAAGGTTCATTCACTATTGTGAGTGAACCTTTTTACCTGTTGATCCGGAGGCAATGTGACAGGATGATTGTTCTTTGATAATTTATTGGATAGTAATGTCGTAATAGCTTGTTGGTTTACAAATTTTCATTAATTTCCTATTCTAAAATTAGCTGGAAATCAAATCAGAGAAGCGTAATACCACAGTAAAAGACCAGAATGGGCAAATGACTGATGAAGAATGGACATTGATGTACAAAGTCAATTTCGCATCCATCAGGCAATTTGTGCTGTCCAATAACGGTAATGAACAACAGGCAGAAGATATCTACCATGAGGCCTTTATGGCAGCGTGGCGTAATGTGCAATTGGGTAAGTATGAATTTCGAGGAGAACAATCCTTAAATAGCTATATAGTAACAATAGGAAAGAATAAATGGATTGATGTATTGAGATCGGCCCGCAACAAAAAAACACTCCCAATTGCAATGGATATAGAAAGTGAGGAATCGGATGATTTGCTATCAGACGAAGAGAGGGATATTGAATTAGTGAAGGATCAGTTTAATAACCTGGGTGAAAATTGCAAAGAACTCCTGGTTGCATTTTATTATAGAAAAGAAACGATGAGGGAGATATCTGCAAAAAAGGGATGGACAGAAGCGACTACTAGAAATAACAAATACCGTTGTCTTCAAAAGCTGCGGGAATTAATAAATCGGAATATACCTTGAAAAATAATTTTATCATAAGTGAGGAGGAATGGGAAGAAATAGAAAATTTTCTCAAGGGCGACTTACCTCAGGAAACAATTGACATCATGAAAAAAAGACTCAAAGATGAACCGGCTTTTTCAGAAAAAGTAGCTCATGTCCGGCTTTTGATGACAGGCATCAGAGAGGTTGCCTTAGAGGCTGACCTGAAAAAAATCAGGTTGCCCCATGGAGAAAATGTGGTACATCGGATTCCGAACAAGAAGCAATATTATTTCAGATGGATGGCAGCAGCTGCTATAATCGCAGTTGTATCAGCAATTGCATACTTCAACGTTTTCACCAATAGCGAGCACCGGCTTTTTAGTAAGTACTATTTTCCGGATTCAGGACTGGTATCTTCGATGGGCGTTTCTGACAATTATGATTTTGATGTTGCGATGATCAACTATAAATCTGGCAAGTATGATCAATCTATAGTTGAAATGAAAAAGTTATTGCTATTCAACCCCAACAATGACACGTTGAATTATTTTATCGGAAATTCCTTTCTTGCCTTAGACAAAGTAGATTCGGCAATTTCATATTTGAAGGTGGTAGCTGTAAATAATCAAAGCGCATTTGCGAAAGATGCAAATTGGTATCTCGGGCTGGCTTATCTGAAATTGAAACAAAAAGAAAAAGCTGCTTTATTCATATCGCGTTCAGATAATGAAAAGAAGGATGAATTATTGAAGAGAATATCGAAATAATCCGGTAGGGCTTTCATGCAATATATCTTTTGATGAGATACTTTTTTATCATAGTATGGCTATTCTGTGCGTCAGGTGTATGTGCACAATCGGATGGTGTAGTTTCAATAGAGAGGGCTATTTCAGAAAAGAAATATAGAGAGGCAGAAGCTACATTACAAAAGATTACCAATAAATATTTCCTGAGCAAACAAGCTGACTCTCTTGTAAACTTTATTTTTCTTGCAGGAAAAATTAAGGTTGCAGAAGGGCATGTTAGTGAAGGTGATGGTGCTGTAGAAAATTTCGTAAGTCGAATCAGAGGCTTGAATCCGCGTTCTGCAACACTAAAGGAAGCATATACCCAGGCGGGTGAATATTATGGTTTTACCGGAAACAATGACAAGGCATATTCAAGTGCTATTACTGCGTTCGAATTTGCACAAAAAGCAAATTCTAATCCTTCCCAACTTGCGTTAATTCAAAACAATCTTTCCACCTTCGCACAGCGCCGGGGAAAACTTGATCTTATGAAGTCGCATGGATACAAGGCGATAAGCCTTTTGAACAGTGTACCCAACCCGGATTTTGCCACATTATACATAGCCCAAAATGGATTGGGTTCAGCGATGTATTATGAGTCAAGGTTAGATAGTGCACTCCATTATTTCAATGCTGCACTGGTATCCCTGCAGAAGGCTCCGCAAAATGCAGTCAATCAACTATACAGACCGGCTATTATTTTGAATAACATTGCGGGTATCTATATTCAGGAGGGGAATTCTTCAAAAGCTATTGAATCAATGCTCCAGGTGATAGACAAATTAAATCGTTTTTCTCAGGTGCCTGGTGAAGAGCAAAAGAAGAGTACGGCTAATAGTTTTCGGTTCGAAGCTATTGACAACCTGGCTGGTGTTTACAAAGATCTGGGTGATCTCCAAAAGGCACGACACCTTTTAGAATATTCATATAACATGAAGAAGGAATTTCTTCCGGCTCGTAATCCTGGTATTTATTATTCTCAAATTTTACTTGGCCAGTTGTATTTTGCTTTGAGAGAACCTGAGAAAGCAATCCCCTATTTAAATGAAGGGATCAAGAACTATGAAATGCATCACCCGGATCAATGGATTGCCTTGGGTGATGGATACAGCACACTTGCGTTTGTTTATGATTTTAAAAAATCATTTCTGCTGGCCGAACGGTACTATAACATAGCCGACAGCCTTTACGAACTGGCTTTCCACGGATCTTATGACCAGGTTTATCTTGAATTTCTTCGCAATAAAGCACAATTTCTGGGTGAACACGAAAAGAGGGCTGAGGCAATGAGAGTGGCGCAAAAGTGTTATGATTACATCGTAAAGTACCAGGGAAAAGAAAGCCTCGATGCCTTTTACCAGTTGCTTAATTTTTCTAAAATCGAATACCTCGGTAATAGTCTTGCTTCGGCATACACTTATGCAGAAAAGAGTTTGAATCTAATCGACAAAAAATTAATCACATCGACTTCGCTTATTGATTCTGTCAAATTAGAGGTGTACAAACCACGCGCAATCCTTTACAAGTCCCTTGCATCATATCGTATGCCAGGTGGCCAGGAGAAGATCATATCCATATTGAAAGAATTGGACCAGGCGATTGATATTCTCGAACGCAAAAAAGGATTTGTGAACGATCCTGAAAATAATAAAATCATACTTTCAGAAAATAAGGAGTTGTTTGATTTTGTAAAACAACTCAACCTGGAATTGTACCGTAATTCCGGAAATGAAAGTTATATTAACAGAGTTATGAGTTTGCAGGAATCAGCCTTGTATAGCCGTATCAGGAGTAGGTTGGAGCACAATGACAGTATGAAGTTCACACGAATTCCTCAAAGGATTATCGACCAGGGAAAGGCTTTGAACATTGCAGTAAGCGAAGCATTGTCTGCTCAAAAATCCCGGGGAGGCGCAGTTGCCGGTTATTTAGCTGCACTCAATAATATCGATCAATACAAACAAAACCTTAAAACAAACTATCCAAAATACTATGAGCTGAGGTATGAATCTGTAATCAGTTCTTTGGGGCCGATAAAAAAAAGGATACCATCAGGTAGTACGTTACTTCGTTATTTTTTTGTTGACTCTTCATTGTATGTTTTTGCAGCTGATAATACTAAAGAGGTGATTGTGCAGTTAAATCCGGGTGGCCTGAATGAATTGATTCAACAAGTTCATAATCCTGACTTTAATGTGGTGTCAAATGCTTTGACAAAACTATATTCAATGTTATGGGAACCGGTGAGCATGCATATCCATACAAAAAAGGTCATTGTCATTCCTGATGGGATTCTTCATACGCTCAACATGGAAATTTTGACACAAAAACGGATCCAGTCCTACAGAGAACTGGCAACTAAGAGCCTGCTGGCGAATTATACCTTCTCCTATCATTATAGCATTTTCCTGATGGGCCAACCCCGTAATGAAAACAATTCTTTGGCTGCATTTGCCGGATATGCACCGGGCTTTTCAGAAGATTTAAAAAAATCTTATCTGAAATCAGTGAAAGATTCTTTTTCCCTGGACAGGGATTACATCAACCTATTGCCGCAACCATTTACTACATCATTGCTTTCCCGGATAAAAGAACTTTTCAATGGCCAAAGTTTTACCGGAGAAGAGTGTACTAAAAAACAATTCGTTGCTACCGCAGGAAATCATCGTATCATCCATGTGGCTACTCATGCATTTTCAGACAATATTTCTCCGGAATATTCCAGGCTTATTTTTACCAAGAGCGATGAATCACAGAACAACGAGTTACTCACATCAGAAATTTATGGGTATGATATGAATTCCGACCTTACGGTGCTATCTGCATGTGAAACAGGCAAACCTGGATATGAAGATGGAGAAGGTATGATCTCTCTCGCTCATGCATTTCATTATTCAGGTAGCAAAAGCCTGTTGACCGGTTTATGGAAAATAGATGAAAAGGCAAGTGCATTACTTCTCGAATCTTTTTATGATTATCTAAAAAAAGGAAAATCAAAAGACGAGGCATTAAGGTTAGCTAAATTGGATTACCTGAAGAATCAACATGGTCGGGCACTCGATCCTGAATATTGGGCAGGATTGGTAATAATTGGTGACACAGACCCAATTCCTTTTCCACAATCGGGAGGCAGGTATTGGTGGTACATCACGTTTTCTGTTGTGGTAATGACAATCGTGTTTTCAGTTGCCCGCCATCGAAAGAAATTAAAGAGGGTGGCCTGATTTCTAATCAACAGGTATCACATGCCTTGTATTTTTCTGCCTCTATCAGTGATGGGTCACAGGTAGTTCATATTTAGGATTTGGTGTTTTATCTTTAGGTATTCAATCCATCAAATAATGCCAATATTAGCTGCAGACCTGGGTGGTACTAAATTATCTCTTGGTCTTTTTTCAAATGATATAGAACTGCTCCATAAAGAAAAAGTACTTCTTAAAAATTGTACAGGAAGAGAAGTGGGCAGATTGATCTGTGATCATGTTTCGGCAATGATTCATACCCAGGCTGCACAGCATTATCATATCGAATCTATTGGAATTGCAATCCCCGGTATTTACAGTGAAAGCCGTGGTACTGTTTGGGCTCCTAATATTCCGGGATGGGAAAATTATCCGCTATTGGAAGAACTGAAATCTATAGTACCAGATATCCCGGTTGTTATTTCAAATGATCGGGCGTGCTATATCACTGCTGAAATTGAAAAAGGAATTGCCCTAAATTGTACGGATGCGGTATTTGTTGCAGTGGGCACAGGAATCGGAGCAGGTATTGTTAGTGGCGGTAAAATGCTTGTCGGCGCTAATGATATTTCGGGTGCTATAGGATGGATGGCTTTAGAGCGTCCATTCAATGAGAAGTATGCTTCTTGTGGTTGTTTTGAAAGTATTGCTTCCGGCCAGGGTATTGTGAAATTGGCAATTGAATTCATACAGTCGCACCCTGAGTATGATGGGAAATTGAAAGCTATATCATCTGATCTACTTTCTACCCGTGATGTTTTTGATGCTCATGGCCAAGGCGATATTATAGCAAGAGAGGTGATACAACGCTGTATTGTAGTGTGGGGAATGGCTCTTGCGAATATCGTAAGCATGCTCAATCCTCAAATGGTAATTTTTGGAGGAGGTGTGTTTGGGCCTGCGGCAAAATGGTTGCCGGAGATTGAAGCTGAAGCAAGGAAATGGGCTCAACCTGTGAGCATGAAATATGTTACTGTTGCAGCAACATCTCTTGGTTCAGATGCAGGGCTATACGGTGCAGCATGCATAGCTTTCCAGAAAATCAAAAGCAGCACTGTTTTATGAAAGGAAATCTTTTCGCATTCATTGCAGCCTGCATGGGTATGTTTCTTTTTGGAATCACATTGATTACACTTGGAACTGTAGCTACTGATCTACGGGGAAAGTTTCAACTTACCGGTATTCAATCCGGGACTTTATTTTCAATTCTTCCAATGGGCATCTTGTTAGGTTCTTTAATATTCGGCCCTGTGTGCGATCGGTTTGGATATAAACTCTTGCTGATCATTTCCTGCCTGGCAATGTTTGCAGGCTTTGAAGGAATTGCATACAGTCATTCGTATCAATGGCTAAAGTATTTCATTTTAATTTTTGGAGTAGGAGGTGGTATCATCAATGGCTCTACGAATGCCTTGGTTTCTGATATCAGTTCGGAGCACAAGGGGGCTAACCTGAGTTTGTTGGGTGTCTTCTTTGGATTGGGCGCATTGGGGATGCCACTTTTACTGGGAGCACTTCATCATATTTCTTCCTTTAAAATTGTGGCCGCTATTGGATGGCTGACACTCCTGGTTGCACTTTTGTTTTTATTCGTTTCATTTCCACCTGCCAAGCTAAAATCCGGAACTCCTGCAGCGAATTTCAAATCTCTGTTCAAGCCTTTATTGATGCTCATTGCATTCTTCCTGTTTTTTCAAAGCAGTTTTGAAGCCATCATCAATAACTGGACTACAAGCTATCTTACTTCGAGAGGTGTGATGGATGAAAAGGATGCTTTATTTTCCTTATCCTTGCATGTCGTTGGAATGGTAGCTATGAGGTTGTTAGCCGGGAGTGTATTCAGAAAAATTTCTGAAATCAAAATACTCTGGGCTTGCCTGTGGATGCTATTTTTCGGGATTGCTCTTATGCAGTTAGGTACTTCACGGTTTGTAATCCAGGTAGGGTTAGTCTTTTCAGGTGCTGGCCTTGCAGGTGGATTCCCTTTGATGCTGGGGATAACCGGAAAACATTTTGCTCACCTTTCGGGTACTGCGTTTAGTTTTGTTTTTACGGTGGCACTTTTAGGGAATATGCTGATCAATTATTTGATGGGATTTATTGTGGATACATTCGGAGTTCTACATCTCACCACTGTGGGTTATATAGAAGTTGCCTGTATGACAATGATATTTTATTTTATACTTCAAACACTTAAAACCAAACAAGATCATGTTAGCGATTCAATGGCTCAATAATGCAAGAGATGTGATGAGTAAGATTGAAAACACCCAAATTGAAAATATCACAAAAGCTGCCAAAGCAATGGCAGACAGCATTGAGGCAGGAAGGTGGGTACATACTTTCGGTTGTGGACATGCCACGATTCCAGTTGAAGAAATGTATCCGCGTATTGGGGGTTTTGTCGGCTTTCATCCAATGGTAGAACTACCACTCACTTTTTTCACACGTATTACCGGTGAGATGGGCGTACATCAGTTTGTATTCCTCGAGAGAGTAGAGGGTTATGGTGTGGAAATAATGAAAGGATACAATTTTGATCCGAGAGATTGTATGTGGGTGTTTTCACATTCCGGTATCAATAATGTAAATATTGATGTAGCGCTGGAGGCGAAAAAAAAGGGAATGAAAGTGATTGCCTTCGGATCTGCTGAAGCAGCGAAAGGTAAACAAACAAGGCATTCCAGCGGTAAAACAATTTTCGACATTGCAGACATCGTTGTGGATAGCTGTGCACCTATTGAAGATGCTTCGGTGCCAATAAAAAATCATGTGGACAAATTGGGGCCGGTATCTACGATGGCATTTGTTACCTGTGTGTGGATGACGGTGATCACAGTTGCAGAAATGCTTGTGGAAAGGGGAGTGAAGCTCCATATCCACCCATCGCACAATGTACCCGGCGACATTACTGCAAAGCAGCGGTTGGAAGAAGCACTCGCTGTATATAAAGAAAGGATTGCCGGAGTTTGATTTTAATGGTCTCCCGGATAATTGAATTAATAAAATGACTCGATATGAATCTGCCTGAAGCCATGGCCTTACATGTAACAGAGGCCTATTTTGGGAATAGCTGGTCTGATGTATGCGTCAAGGATGTCGTAGGGGATATTCAGTACAAGGAAGGAATTTCAATCACAACAGCCTCTCCAAATACCATTGCTGCTTTGTTGTATCATATCATGTTCTACAATAAAGCCATTATCCAACGTATCAGGGGAGAGGAGCCCTTGATTAGTGAATCCAATGGATTTGATCTTCCTCCGCTAAAGTCTGAAAGCGATTGGGAGCAATTAGTGTCTGATGCAATGGATGCTGCTATGCAATTAGCAGATGCTATCAGAAATTTTCCGCAGGAAAAACTCTTTGATGAAAAGCCTGCAGGCAAAGGTACATTCTATAAAAAATTTCATGGGGTGATTGAACACAATTATTATCATCTCGGGCAGATCATGATCCTGAAAAAATTGATAAGGAACTGCAGTTGATATCTTTTTGAAATTGGAGGCGTCCAGGCAGTTATGGTGATATCCTATGCCCTCGTGAACAGTAAGGCTCATGAAATTTTTTGGATTCACTTATTGCCGGCAAACAAGTTTGTAGAAATTAATGCTTATCTGAACAGGCAGAAAAAAATCCCACTGGTAGAGTGGGATTAAATTTTTTGTACAAGACCTATCAGAAATCATCGTCATCCTCATCAAAGCTTTCGCCATCATCGAAAAGCCCCATGGATTTGTAATCATCATCCATGTCGAAGTCATCATCACCTCCACCTTTCTTTCCGGATTTTTTCCCTTTTGATTTTGGAATATCGAATTCTTCGAAGTCAGGGTCATAATCACCATCATCAGACTTGTTCCAGTCATCTTCATCATCTTCTTCTGTATCATCATCATCGTCATCCTCATCAGATTGTGACTTGCCTTTCTTTACAGGCTTGCCTTTACCCTTTGCAGATTTTACATCATCGTCATCATCTTCGAGATCATCATCATCGTCCTCAACAGGTTTTTGTTTTTTTGTTGATGCTGCAGGTGCTTTCTTAGCTGAACTCTTTGGAGTTTCCTTTTTAGTTTTATCAGATTTCGCTTTCATAATTATTGCCGGAATTTGATTAATAATTTTCTTTCAAAAATTTTCTAAATCAAAAATAGGAAATATTTTAAATGGTAATTTTTTCTCTAAAATAAACAATCATGGTGCCACAATTATTTGTTCGGAACCGGGTCCATTTGAAATAAATTTAGTTTGAACGCCAAGGTAGTTATTAATGAATTGAATATACTCAATCATCTCGGCAGGAAGTTTTTCATAATCAGTTATTTTAGAAATGTCTGTTTTCCACCCGTTGTATGATTCGTAAATAGGTTCCAGGTTCATTTTCTCCATTTGATAAGGGATCTGGGTGGTAGGAGTTCCATCTATATTGTAGCCGGTACACAAATTCAATGTGTCAAGTGTGTCGAGTACATCCACCTTGGTCATTACTAATTGAGTCACGCCATTCACCATGCAGGCATATTTCAGTGCTACCATATCTATCCAGCCGCAGCGGCGTGGACGCCCTGTAGTGCTTCCGAATTCATTGCCCATCTTACGAATGTGGTCGCCTGTTTCATCGTGAAGTTCGGTAGGAAACGGGCCGCCGCCCACACGGGTACAATAAGCTTTGGTAATACCTGTAACTTTCCCGATTTTGTGTGGTGCCACTCCAAGTCCACTGCAAACTCCGGCTGTGATAGTAGTGGATGATGTAACATAAGGAAATGTTCCGAAGTCAATGTCAAGCATACTTCCCTGTGCCCCTTCGGCAAGGATTTTCTGCCCTGCCTGCAATGCATCATTGACAAAATATTCGCCGCTGACAATGTTCAGTGTTTTCAAAAATTCCAAAGCATTGAAAAATATTTCCTCTTCTGCAGAGATATCTTCTGTAAAAGAAAAATTGTCCAGAAGTTTTTGATGCTTCAACCTCAGTTTGATGTATTTCGATACAAAATTCTTATTACGAATATCTCCGACCCTGAGGCCGTTGCGGCCGGTCTTGTCCATGTAGGCAGGGCCAATTCCTTTCAGTGTAGAACCTATTTTTTCACTTCCTTTATTTTGTTCACTGGCGCGATCCAATGCTTTGTGAGTAGGCAGTATCAGTTGAGTACGGTCACTGATAAAAAGCGTTTTCCTGAAGTCAACACCAAAGGAGGCTACTGTTTCACATTCTTTCTGGAGCGTTACCGCATCCAGTACCACACCGTTACCTATCAGATTTTTGGTATTCGGTTTGAATATACCGGAAGGAATCTGATGCAGCACTACTTTTTTATCACCTATGTAAAGTGTATGACCTGCATTTGGGCCTCCCTGGAATCTTGCAATAATATCATATTGGTTAGCAAAATAGTCAACTACTTTTCCCTTGCCTTCATCACCCCATTGAAGACCAAGTATAACATCTACCATTCTTATTTGATTTTAAAAATTTCAGGTGGTAAAAGTAAAATTAAAACCCCAATCATGGTGATTGAGGTCTGAATAAAAATTTTTTGGATTTCGGATCAGGCTACCTTCAGCATACTTAACTTACTTACCTGGAATTTGCGGGCAGCATATTCTTTGGTAAGCGTAAAGGTTTTTATTTTTTGAGATGGCAGTTCGTACATAGCATCTGTAAGAATGCTTTCGCAAATACTTCTAAGTCCACGAGCGCCTAATTTATACTCCATTGCTTTGTCGACCATGAAATCGTAAACATCATTTTCTATCACAAGATCAATTCCTTCTAACTGGAAAAGTTTCTTATATTGCTTGATAAGCGAATTGCGTGGTTCTGTAAGAATGTTACGAAGCGTGGTAATATCTAAAGGATTGAGATAGGTAATGACCGGCAACCTGCCCAACAATTCAGGAATGAGGCCAAAGTGTTTTAAATCCTGCGCATTTACGAATTGCAGTAAGTTTTTTCGTTGGTATTCCTGCATGTCTTTATTCACGCTGAAGCCAATGGCATTGGTATTGATTCTCTTACCGATGATCCTGTCCACGCCATCGAAGGCGCCTCCGCAAATAAATAATATATTGCTTGTATTGATCTTGATGAGTTTCTGTTCCGGGTGTTTGCGTCCTCCCTGCGGCGGTACCAATACTTCTGTTCCTTCCAATAACTTCAGCAATCCCTGCTGTACACCTTCACCACTTACATCGCGTGTGATGCTGGGATTGTCACTCTTGCGCGCGATCTTGTCTATTTCATCTATGTAAACAATTCCTTTTTGGGCAGCATTCACATCAAAATTGCAAACCTGCAACAGGCGGCTCAGGATGCTTTCTACATCCTCACCTACATATCCGGCTTCTGTAAATACAGTTGCATCTACAATAGCAAAGGGTACGTTAAGCACACGTGCGATAGTCTTTGCCAGGAGCGTCTTACCAGTACCTGTTTCGCCTACCATGATCAGGTTGCTCTTCTCTATTTCAATATCATTATCGATTTTCTGATTGAGCCTCTTGTAATGATTGTAAACCGCTACGGCCAGCACCTTCTTGGCATCATCCTGTCCGATCACATATTCATCAAGGTATTTCTTGATCTCCATCGGCTTCTTCACAGTCAATTTGAAGTTGCTGCTGTTGGTATTTTTTTCGGCCTCCTGGGGAATCTCCTGCAAAATAATTTCCTGTGCATGCTCCACGCAATTTTCGCAAATATGTCCCTCCTGGCCTGCGATGAGTATCTTCACTTCTTCTCGTGAACGGCCACAGAATGAACAATGCAGGTTTTGTTGTTTTGCCATGGTTAATTATTGGTGCTAAAGTACTGTTTTAAAATAAAATGAACTTTCAAAAAATACTTCCCTATAATTTCTTTAGGATAACGTCAACAATTCCGTATTTCTTACTTTCCTGGGCATCCATCCAGTAATCACGATCAAAATCTTCCATCACCTTTTCATAAGTCTGGCCACAGTTGTCTGAAAGTATTCTTGCTCCTATTTCTTTAGCCTTTTGCATCTGCCTGGCCATGATCTCCAGATCAGCACTGGTACCCCGCCCGCCGCCACTTGGCTGATGGATCATTACTTCACCATGCGGGTAAATATATCTTTTGCCTTTAGCACCACCGCTCAGGAGAATACTTGCCATACTCGCTGCCATGCCCATACAAATAGTGCTCACGGGGCTTGAAATCATTTGCATGGTGTCGTAAATTACCATTCCACTTGTAACACCTCCGCCCGGGCTGCTGATATAAAATGAAATCTCTTTTCCCGGATCCATAGCTTCCAGGTAAAGCAGGCGGTTCGTGATTTCCCTGCTGGTCTTATCAGTTACTTCTCCCCACAGGAAAATCTTTCTTTGCTCCAGGAATTTTTTGTCGTAGAGAAATGCTCCCTCCATCATACGTTCCATCGGAGAGTTGTCCGGGTTTTCTTTTTCCGGTTCTTCTTCTTCACTCTTGATTATGGGTTTATAGAAAATATTGTTCATCGCTGTCTTATTTATTCTTTTGTTTTCTTGCATTCGTTAAGAGTACTTCGTCCACCAGGCCATAAGCCTTGGCTTCCTCTGCTGTCATCCAGAAATCCCTGTTGCTGTCTTTGGCCACTCTTTCAACGGTCTGACCGGTATGATTACTTAGAATTTCGTAGAGTTCATTCTTAAGTTTCACAATTTCATTTACGGTGATCTGCACATCACTTGCCTGCCCCATCGCTCCTGCGCTTGGCTGATGCATCATGACACGTGCATGTTTGAGCGCACTTCTTTTCTCCGGGGCTCCTGCAGCCATCAGGACGGCAGCCATGCTGGCTGCAATTCCTGTACAGATAGTGGATACATCGGGTGCAATGAATTGCATGGTATCATACATTCCTAATCCTGCATATACGCCGCCACCGGGGGAGTTAATGTACAATTGAATATCGCGTGTCCTGTCCGTACTTTCCAAAAACAATAGCTGAGCCGTTACGATGTTGGCCACCTCATCATTGATAGGGTATCCGAGAAAGATGATCCTGTCCATCATCAGGCGGCTATATACATCCATCACGGCCACATTCATGGGTCGTTCTTCAATGATGTTGGGAGTCAGGTTGGTAACGTTATGTTTTATGTAGCTGTCCAGGGTATTACTACTGATACCTTTGTGCTTTACTGCATATTTTTCAAATTCTTTTCCGTCCATTATATTTTTGTTTTGTGCAAAATAAATCTTTACTTGCTTCAGCCTCCAAATATAATGCTAACAAAAAGAATCAGACAAAATGGCTTTTTTGAAAAACTGAACTTAGTGTTCGTGCTTATGTGCTTCCTGTAGTTTTTGGAAATCTTCCTGTGAAATTTCTTTTTCTTCGGGTGTTAACTGTTGCTTTGCCCAATCAAATATTTTGTGAGTCATCAACTTGTTATACCTCGATTCCAATTGTTCTTTATCACCCATCATTCTGTCTACATATCCTGCAGCCCATGAATATTCAGGAGAGTCCAGGTCGGCGTTTCCAAAATACTTTGAGAGTTCCTTTTTGATTTCTGCTTTGATCTCTTCAATGTTCACCTTCAACTCCTGGTCCCTGACAATTTGTTGGGTGATGAGAGACCATTTCAATTCATTAATGAAAGAAGGCGCCTGTGCTTCTATTTCTTCTGCCGATTTTGCATTTTCAGAATTCTCCAGCAATTTCTTGAGGAATGATTCAGGAAGATCAACCGGTGTATCCATCAATTGATGATACAATGTGTGCTCGAGTTGATGAGCAGCAACTTCATCCCATTGTTTTTGTTCGTCTGAGGTTATCGCATCCCTGAATGCAGCCTCGTCCCTGATCTCGCGATTAGGGAATGCTTTTGCGTAGAGATCTTCATCGAGCGGATGTTTCTCCAGGTCATTCACAGAGATGATGGTGATGGAAACAGGAGACGCGATCTTTTCCAGGTCACCAGGATTCACACCAATGCTTTCCAATACCGCTGGATATTTTTCAACATCAATGATCTCATTGAGTTTTCCTTTGAGCATATCATCTTTCTTCTTTCCTGTCAATTCTTTTTGGAATGACTCACTGAATACTTTTACATAAAGGCTTTGTTCGCTTCCGAAACCACCATCCACCGGGTTTCCTTCTGAATCAGTCTCTGCCAGTTTTATTTTAATGATGTTATTCTCAGAAG
The DNA here is from genome assembly GCA_039811325.1 of Chitinophagaceae bacterium. Classification (GTDB taxonomy): domain Bacteria; phylum Bacteroidota; class Bacteroidia; order Chitinophagales; family Chitinophagaceae; genus Ginsengibacter. The sequence goes on from JBDHYH010000043.1 coordinate 18,714, forward strand.
TGATTGATTCTGTTTCTTTCAATTCACCGAACTGTGCCTGGAAACTCTCTATTCGATTGCCGATATCTTCCGGCTTAACCTTTATTTTATAATGAAGCGGTTTCTTGCCACTACTCAGGTCAATTTTTATTTCTGGCTTAAGGCCGATTTCGAAGAGGAATTCATATTCCTGCGGCTGTTGCATGTTCAATTCAGGAAACTTCCCTGTTGCTGACGGGAGCGGTTGTCCGAAAATTTCCAGTTTTTCCTCGGTCAGGTATTTTTGTAATTCCTTTTCAACGGATTTGATCACAGAGTCCCTGTAAAAATCCTGGCCATACATTTTCTTGATCATACCGGCAGGCACCATTCCTTTCCTGAATCCGGGGATATTTGCTTTCTTGCTATAAGTGCGGATGTCTTTTTCAAAATCGGGCAGATAATCTCCCTTGTCTATTTTCACTGATATCCTGTCGTGAAGGTTGCTGATAGGTACTCTTGTAATGCTTGCCATGATATAAAATTTTTGGAGAAGAATCTCCTGTGCTTTTTATGAAGAAGTGCGCATGGAGGGACTCGAACCCCCACACCTTGCGGCATCAGATCCTAAGTCTGACGTGTCTACCAATTTCACCACATGCGCATTTGGGGCGGCAAAGGTAATGGATTTTGGATGTAAAAATTGTTTGATTTTGGCATGTTTCCTTCTTTTTCTCTAACAAATTCTTAAAGAAAATGTATTCACCAGTATCTGAATTCAGAAAGACTATTCAGTCTTACGGTTTATACAATCTTTTTCTTTTTTGAGGAAAGGGATACTCTCTGATTACCAGGATTCCGGAGGCAGGGATTTCTCGCAGGCGTAGAAAGCGAGCCTATTCCTTCCTGCGAAGAGAAATAAATAAAAGTTTTATGTCTGTTATAATTTTACTTTTAGTTTCTATTGTAAATTCGTGGCAATGGCACAAATACTTGATATTCCTAAGTACGAAATGAATGAGGAGCAGGAGAAGAAGGAGATCTTGCGAAAGTACCGGGCTTTGCTGAAGGTACTAAAGCCCAAGTTGAAACCTGGCGATAAAGAGCAGGTACGCTCTGCCTTTGAAATAGCAGTGGAGGCCCATAAGACCATGCGGCGTAAGAGTGGCGAGCCTTACATTATGCATCCCATAGCTGTAGCTACTATTTGTGTAGAAGAAATTGGACTGGGGGTACGGAGCACCATTTGCGCATTGCTGCATGATACTGTTGAAGATACTGATGTAACACTTGAAGCCGTTCAGCGCGAGTTTGGCGCTGAGATTGCCAAGATTGTGGATGGTCTTACCAAGATTTCAAATGTCATCGACAATAATATTTCCCAGCAGGCAGAAAATTTTAAGAAGATTCTGCTTACGCTTACGGACGACCCTCGGGTAATCCTTATTAAGTTAGCAGACAGGCTGCACAATATGCGGACACTCGAGAGTATGAAGCGGGAAAAGCAGTTGAAGATAGCCTCAGAAACGGTGTATGTATATGCGCCGCTGGCACATCGGATGGGCCTTTACAATATCAAAACCGAACTGGAAGACCTCGCGATGAAATATATGGAGCCTGACAGTTATCGGTATATTGCTCAGAAATTAGATAATACCAAAAGAGAACGTACGCGATATATCAACGATTTCATCAGGCCGTTGAAAGAGAAACTCAATTCCGGCAATTTCAATTTTGAAATTTACGGACGCCCGAAAAGCATTCATAGCATCTGGAACAAAATGAAGAAGAAGGGTGTGTCTTTTGAAGAAGTGTACGACCTCTTTGCCATCCGCATTATTCTTGATTCCATTCCTGAAAGAGAAAAAGAGGATTGCTGGAAGGTATATAGCCTAGTGACGGATGAATACATTCCAGCTCCCGAGCGTCTGCGTGATTGGCTGAGCAATCCAAAGAGCAATGGCTACGAAGCGCTGCATACTACTGTAATGGGTCCACATGGTAAGTGGGTGGAAGTGCAGATAAGAACAAAGCGTATGAATGACATAGCAGAGAAAGGGCTTGCAGCACATTGGAAATATAAAGAAGGTGCCACAGAAGAAAATCGTTTCGACAAGTGGTTTCAACAGATCAGGGATATGCTGGCAAACCAGGATACAAACTCTATAGACTTTTTACAAGACTTCAAAACTTCTTTTCTTGCCGAAGAGATTTACGTATATACACCTAAAGGTGATATTAAGATGTTGCCTGTAGGATCTTCAGCATTAGATTTTGCGTTTTCTATTCATACCAAGATCGGGGAGAACTGTATAGGTGCAAAAGTCAACCACAAGTTGGTACCCATCAGCCATAAACTGCGCAGTGGTGATCAAATCGAAATCATCACCTCCTCGAAACAAAAACCAAAGTCAGAATGGCTCAAATTTGTCGTAACAACAAAGGCAAAAACAAAAATTAAAGATTCTCTTAAGGAAGAAAAACGTACTGTCGGGGAAGAAGGAAGAACGCTACTGGTTAAGCGGCTCGAACAAATGAATATTCCTGCTACCCAGGCACAGTTTGAAGAAATAGCGGCTTATTATAAAATCAATTCTTCGCTTGATCTTTTCTATGATATTGCTGTAAGAAAGATCGATCTTCATGAGGCTAAAGACTGGACCTATAACGGCGACAAGATCGTATTCCCGAAGTCGGAAAAGGTGGTACAGGAAGAAAAAATAAAAAGCCTTCCTAAAAAGGATACAGAGCTGATCATCTTTGGCGAAAGCAGTGATAAGATCATGTACTCACTCGCTAACTGCTGCAAACCGATCCCTGGCGATGACGTGTTCGGGTTCATCACCCAGGGCGAAGGATTGAAGATACATAGAACCAATTGTCCTAATGCAGCAAGGCTCCTTGCAAATTACGGGCACAGGGTGGTGAAAACGAAATGGGTAAAAAATAAAGAAATTTCTTTTCTTACCGGTATCAAGATCATTGGTCTCGATGATGTAGGTGTCATCAATAAAATCACAAATCTCATTAGCGGTACTTTAAAAATCAATATCAATGCACTGACCATAGAAGCGCATGAAGGATTATTTGAAGGCAACGTAAAGGTTTATGTTCACGACAAAGATGAATTAGAAAACCTGGTCACAAAACTGGTAGAACTGCCGGGGATTGAAAGTGTGGAACGGTTTGACACGGAATCTACCATCTGATGCCAACTCTAAAATATATGAAAGTCAATTCTGATATTCTTTGGCATTGTAAAGAATTCCTACACTTAAGCAGCGAAGAACTTTATAGAATTTTACAATTACGAAATGAGGTTTTTGTGGTTGAACAGCACTGTATTTACCAGGATTGTGATGATAAAGATTTGAAGGCGCTTCACCTTAGCGGTTATTCGGGCAATCGCCTGGTTGCATATGCACGTATTTTGCCGGTGGGTGTGAGTTATGCAGATGGAGCATCTCTTGGCAGAATTGTAACAGCACCTTCTGAACGCAGGAAAAAGTTCGGCAGGGCTTTGATGGAAAAAGCCATCCAAGTACTTAACAGCCAGTTCGGAGATATTGAAATAATTATCAGCGCACAAGCATATCTTCAGAAATTTTACAACGAGTTTGGATTCGTTGCAGTAGGATCTGGCTATCCTGAAGATGGCATTCCGCATATTCAAATGAGAAAGGGTAAGAATAGAGATTCACAATAATTTTATTTATGAGGCGTTTTAGATTTTGTTGACATCAGGTTTTACCTGTGGTCAATTAAAATCCATCTGCCTTATGAAGAAATATTTACATTTAGCAATAGTGCCACTGACACTTGCCATGGCGTGCTTTTATGCACCGGCAGCTAAATCCCAAGCTATACAAATTGGTAACGAAGAAAGAACCGTTTTTGAGGTTGGAATCAATATAGGTCCTTCATTTTTTCTTGGAGATTTAGGAGGAAATAGGGGAGAAGGTACAAGGTTTATAAAAGATGTAAATCTTTCTCTGACCAAATGGATGAAAGGTGCCTATGTAACAGTGTATCCGAATGATTGGCTCGGGGTGAGAGCTGCTGCACAGTTTGGAAAATTGGAAGGCAATGATGAAATCATCAATCCTAAGGGTGGCGAAGAACTTTTCAGAAAACAAAGAAACCTGGACTTCCGCACTAATTTGTTTGAAGCTTATGTAGCGGCAGAAGTATACCCTCTTCAATTATTACTCAACAGGTATGGTGATTATAACCCACGCTTGAAGCCCTATGGTGTAATTGGTGTTGGTATGTACAAATACAATCCGCAAGGGTCGCTTACAGATGCCAACGGAAATCAAACCTGGTATTATCTGAAACCATTGCATCTGGAAGGCCAGGGCTTTGCTGAATATCCTGATAGAAAGGAATACAGTCTTACGCAGATTAATATTCCAATGGGTGTTGGCGCAAAATACCAGTTGACGGAAAAAGTCAATCTCAGTCTTGAAATCTTATTGAGGAAGAGCTTTAATGATTATGTAGATGATGTGAGTACCACCTATATCGACCCGGCTTTGTATGATAAATACCTATCTCCGCAAAACGCAGTTATTGCAAGGAAGATATCAGATAAAATGATCAATACACTTTACGTCCCGGGCGCTACAAGATTTGCTGCAGGTGAGCAAAGAGGTAACCCCAACCAGAATGATTCCTGGTTCACTACCTTTTTAAAAATTGGCTGGAAGCTAAATGCTGCAAGCAGTGAACTAAAACGTATGCGCTGCCCTGCAAGATTCTAATGTCAATTGAAACAATTCTTTTTGAAGTAATAATGAGCAAAGTATCCGGATGAAGTCAGGACTTATGGAACCTGCATGTCAATGTATAGGAACCCCTGAAACCACATTATTTTCTTTGATTTCACCGAAATGCTTTGCTTTCACTTTATTACTTTTTCCCATATCACATAGAATCATTCACTCTGCTAACAGCATCTCTTCCAGGTTATTTGGGTTACCCCTCTTTTAATTCCTCTTTCAAATATTTCCCTGTATAACTTTTCTTGATTTTGACCAACTCTTCTGGGGTACCCTCAAAAACAATGGTACCACCTTTCTGCCCTCCTTCAGGGCCAATATCGATAATATAATCTGCTACTTTAATGATGTCCAGATTATGTTCGATTACAAGGACTGTATTCCCTCTCTCCACTAATTTGTTAAGTACCTGCACCAGCAAGGCGATGTCCTGAAAGTGCAAGCCTGTCGTAGGTTCGTCAAGGATGTAAAATGTCTTGCCTGTATCACGCTTACTAAGTTCGGTTGATAATTTGACACGCTGCGCTTCACCACCACTCAGTGTAGTAGCTGATTGTCCCAGTGTGATGTATCCCAGGCCAACCTCCTGGAGAACCTTGATTTTCCTGTAGAGGTAAGGTACATTCTTGAAAAACTCTACAGCCTCATCAACAGTCATTTCCAGAACATCACTGATTGATTTTCCTTTGTATCGAATTTCGAGCGTTTCCCTGTTATACCGTTTGCCATTACATTTTTCACACTTCACATAGACGTCTGGAAGGAAGTTCATTTCAATAACGCGCATTCCTCCACCCTGACACACATCACACCTGCCGCTTTTTACATTAAATGAAAATCTTCCCGGCTTGTAACCCCTGATCTTAGCCTCCGGCACTGCTGCAAACAATGCTCGTATATCAGTAAAGAATCCACAGTAAGTAGCAGGGTTGCTGCGCGGAGTTCTTCCTATCGGAGATTGATCTATTTCTACCACTTTATCAATCCATTCCAGGCCTGTTACCTTTTTGAAAGATAAAGGTTCCAATTTGCTGTTATAGACATGCTTACTGAGAAGAGGATAAAGTGTTCCACCTATCAGGGTTGACTTACCACTACCGCTGACTCCTGTTACACAAATAAATTTTCCAAGTGGAAACTTTACGTCCACATTCTTCAGGTTATTTCCCGAAGCACCTTTTATTTCTATGACCTTTCCATTACCTTTTCTTCTTTCTGAAGGTATGGGTATGGCTTTTTTCCCATTCAGGAACGCTGCTGTCGGAGTGTTCAGGGATAATAATTCATTTGGACTTCCATTAGCTACTATCTGTCCTCCATGTGCGCCTGCGGCAGGGCCTATGTCGATCAGGTAATCTGCTGCAAGCATTATTTCTTTATCATGTTCTACTACCAGCACACTATTGCCGATCTCTCTTAATTCTTTCAGTGCTTCAATAAGCTGGTGATTGTCTCTTTGGTGAAGCCCTATGCTCGGTTCGTCCAGGATGTAAGTGATGCCTTGTAGTTGAGATCCAATCTGAGTGGCAAGTTTGATACGCTGGGACTCACCTCCGCTCAATGTCTTTGAAGGCCTGTTCAGGCTCAGGTAGCTTAATCCCACATCTAAAAGAAAATGAAGTCTGTCTCTGATTTCTTTGAGAATATCTTTCGCGATAATATTTTGCTTTTGGGATAACCTGTTTTCAATGCCATTGAACCATTCATCCAGTTCGTCAAGGTTGAACTTGCTGAGCTCACTGATGTTTTTGTTGTCGATTTTGAACCAGAGGCTTTCTTTTTTTAGTCTTTCGCCAAGGCATACAGGGCATTCTTTTAATATCATGAACTGTTCGGCCCATCCGCGAATATGATCACTGGAGGTGGATGAATTGAACCAACGGTGAATCATATTTATAATGCCTTCATATTCCTCTGATGCCAGTGTTTCTTCATCCCATGAAGTCGGATTCCAAATTTCCTCAACATGCTTGTTAGCATCCATGCTTCCATAAAGCAGCAGGTTGAGCATCTCTTCGGGTAATTGAGATATTGGCTTGTCTAAGCTGAACTTGTGTTTCCTGGATAGTTTCTGAATCTGATTGAATGCATATACATCTCTTTCCTCACCAAGCGGTACTATACCACCATCATTAATGCTCTTGTTGAAGTCAGGAATAATTGCTTCAAGATTGTGCAGGTAAACATTGCCCAATCCTTTACAATGGGGACATGCACCATAAGGGCTGTTGAAGGAAAAAGCATTGGGTGATGGTATTTCATAGCTCAGCCCGGTATCTTCACACATCAGGCGCTTGCTATATTGCACCAGTTGTTCATTCTTTTGAAGGAGTAAAAACATCAGGTCGTTTCCGGTGTGTAGCGCTTTCTGAATACTATCGCTGATTCGAGATCTTTGCTCTTCCTTTACCTCTACACGGTCAATGACAAGTTCAATATCATGAATCTTGTATCGGTCCACTTGCATTCTTGGAGCCAGGTCCTTTATTTCGCCGTCTATTCTTACTTTTAAAAAACCCTTTTTTCGCATATCCTCGAATAGCTCGCGATAATGCCCTTTTCTTCCTCTTACCAGGGGTGCCAAAATGGAAAGTATTTCTGCAGCAAACCGTTTAAAAATATTATCAAGGATTTCTTCCTCTGACCATTTCACCATTTTTTTTCCGGTATTGTAGCTATAGGCTTCGCCAATCCGTGCAAAGAGCAACCGCATGAAGTCATATACTTCGGTAATAGTTCCTACAGTACTTCGGGGGTTTTTGTTGGTGGTCTTTTGTTCTATTGAAATGACGGGGCTCAGGCCGGTGATTTTATCTACATCAGGCCGCTCCATATCACCCATAAACTGGCGGGCATAAGCAGAAAAACTTTCCATATAACGGCGCTGCCCCTCTGCAAAAATGGTGTCGAAAGCAAGAGAAGACTTGCCACTTCCACTCACTCCGGTTATGACTACTAATTGGTTTTTGGGGATGGCAATATCGATGTTTTTAAGATTGTGTTCACGAGCGCCCCATACTTCAATATGATCATTGTCGGTTTCAATAAATTCAGAATCGAATGCTTCCATCAGTAGTGATTGCAAATTTAAGCCCTTAGCAGTATCGTTCTTTCAAAAAATTGAATTCGGTTTTTTACAGAGTGAGAGTCTATCCTATCTGGTAGTAGTACCTTATTTCTTTAGGCGTCTCACTTTTTGGGCAAGAAATTTTTACGTGTCCCTTGATGTTCAATGCTGGTTAAGGTTTGAGCGAAAATGTTTTTCCCCAACCAATGAAATTTTATTTTTTTAAGTTTTGGCCTGGTTGGGTTATTGCTTCTTTAGTAGCCTGATTGCCATTATGATCTTCTTTTCAAATATGCGACCTCTCTGAGATCAGATTGACAGGATGATCCCTTTCAACATTACAAATGCTCGGCTTACCAGGGGGCGCGATGATTTTAAATCCTCTTTTCTATTGACCTTGGAAAGGTCAAACATTTGAAATATCAACTACAATCCCTCGAGTCGCCCCCCATCAGGGTCGCACATTTAAAATGGTAGATTTGAAACTCGCCAATCTATTGCACTTCTTTCTAAATCATTACTTTCGGTTTTTAGCCAGGAAAATATTATCCATCTTTTGAAATACAATGTCCACCAGGGATTGAAAAAGAATGTTTATAACCAAACTCTTGAAATCTTACTCTTTTGTCTCTGGCTTGTCCAGGTTAGGATTGTTTAAAAAAATTAACAGGAACCAAAATCAAATGGAAGTATTCATAATAAGATTTGCTATTGAGGTGGTAAGCAGTTTTGTAATTTGGGGATCGTATGTCCAGGCAGTTCAAAAAAAACCTTAAAACATCAGGCGGTTCCTGCATTTTGTGAGAATGTCATTACATTTGCTTTCCCCGATTGAAGATGAATATTATATTGATTGGAAAAAGACATTTCCGGCACAGCTGAGGACAGGCAAAAATTTATTAACTATTTTTTTTTGGGATATCAGTAAAAAAGCCATCTTTGTTGCAAGTATTTTTATTAGTTTTATCATCCTTTTTCCTTTGGTAACCCAAGATATTTTTACACCCAATAGAAAATTTATTTGACACTTTTTTACAATAATTAATTTCTTTACTCGTTTTATTTCATGGTATTCGTTGCCAAATTATGCATCAGTACCTACCAAATACTATTATTGAATGAAAAAGTTGTCCTTACCCGTAAAGTCATCAACAATGAAAAATGGTTTGTTCGCACTAGTTGGCGGTGCAGCTATTGTACTGTCAGGCTGTGGCAAATTCGGCAAGTCCAAGGGGCTTCCTAATGATGGGCAGTTACATGGAGTGGCGCCAACCGGCAAATACACCCTTCCCAAGCCTCCGGGAATGGTTTACATTCCACCAGGTACCTTCCACATGGGCCCCAGTGATGAAGATGTGAATTATGCATTCACTGCAAGAAACAAACAGGTTTCCATCAATGGATTCTGGATGGATGCTACAGAAATTACCAATAATGAATACCGCCAGTTTACTAACTGGGTGAAAGATTCCATAGCAGCCAAACTTATGGGCTATGTGAAGCAAAACCAGGATGGTACGGAGATCATTGATTGGACCAAGGCAAAAACCATTAAGTGGGATGATAAGGCCACATTGGAAAAAGTAGATGCCATGATCGTAACCCCTGACAATCGGATTTTTGGCAGAAAAGAAATTGATCCGATGAAGGTGGTTTACCATTCTGAGATTTACGATTTCAAAGAAGCCTCAAAGCGTGAAAATGCCAATGTACCTCGTGGTAAGTTTATCGTGAGGTATGATATCCCGGTATATCCTGACACGCTGTGCTGGGTACGCGACTTCTCCTACTCTTATAATGAGCCGATGTC
>JBDHYH010000044.1:0-27746 GCA_039811325.1 Chitinophagaceae bacterium
GTTACTGTAGCGATTTTATATTGACTACTTTTTTAACTACCTCAACAGTTGTTTTTAGGTTACATGGAGACTTTGTGGCGGCTTACCATTAACGGCGGGGTAACAAAAGCCCTATAAAGGTTTTTTACGCATGGCGAGATTGATCGCTTCCGTCCTGTTCTGAACATGCAACTTTTCGTAGATGTTGTGAATGTGTTGTTTGACGGTATTTACGGAGATGTTCATCTTGTCCGCAATTTCTTTGTACAATAAACCTTTCGCCAATAGCCGGAGCATCTCATTTTCGCGCAAAGTAAGCGATTCCACTTCGGGTAAGGAGTTGTCATTCTTTTGAAAAATGCTTACGAGTTTGCGGGCTATATTGGCGCTCATCGGGCTTCCGCCATTGTAGAGTTCCTTTAGCGACTCTATCAACTGAACCAGTCCCGTACTTTTGAGCAGATATCCTGAAGCTCCTGCCTTTAATGCTTCAAAAACCTTTTCATCATTTTCATACACTGTAAACATCATGAACTGTGTTTCAGGTACCAGGCCCCTGATCTGCTTTATACAATCTATTCCGCTCATGCCCGGCAAATTGATGTCCATGATTGCGATGTCAGGCTTCACCAGCGGAATGCCGATCAATGCATCCTCAGCAGTTTTATAGGTATCCAATACCGTAAAGTCATTACTCAGGCCTATGAAACCTTTCAGCCCATCTCGTACCTCATCCAGGTCTTCTACAATTGCAATGGTGATACTCATCTTACCCGAAATTATTTTTTTGACATGAAGCCACCAATAGAACAAAAGTTATGTTTTCATAGGTGCGGTAATCCGAATGGTTGTCCCCTTTTCACCGGAAATAACAAACTTACCTCCTATCTCTGTGATTCTCTTTTCCATGTTCGATAATCCGTTACTGAATGGCCTTATTGTACTCCTGTCAAAACCAATACCATCATCCTCAATGCAAATTTGCAATTGATGACCGGGAATGATTTTCAGTGTTACATGATTAGCCTGCGCATGCTTCACGATATTATGCAAAGCCTCCTTTACCACCAGGTAAATATTTCGGCGAAACTCACCACTCACAAAATCTGCCGGCAAATTGTCCGGCGCATCAACGGTACAGTCAATACCATTCTGCGACAGGTATTCTACAGCATAAGAACGGGTAAAGGAAAGCAGGTCGCTGAGTGAATCATTTTTTTCATTCAATGCCCACACGATCTCACCCATCTTACCAATCATCTCATGCGAGTAATCCCTGATCTTGCTGATGTCTTCTTCGATGGGTTCATCCTTCTGCTTTTTGATGCCAATAGTTTCACTCAAAAACTTGATTCTTGATAATCCGGCGCCTAAATCGTCATGCATGTCAGTAGCGATTCTTGTCCTCTCCTTTTCTACTGCCTGTTGTTTTTCAAGTGCAGCCTTTGCTTTCTCCAATTTTCTTTTAAAATAAAAACGCAGGGTTACAAAGACAAAGCCAAGCATAAAAACGATAGCCACAATCCTGAACCACCACGCCTGCCACCAGGGAGGATCAATTACAAAAGAATAACTGATTACCTGGGAAGCATATCTTTCTTCCGGAAATTCGCACTTCACTTTCAGCGAATAAACGGCAGGAGACAGATTGATAAAATTAAATGTGGACTGATTGGATGGCACACTCCACTTTTCATTGCCGCTTCCAAGCAGCAGATAACTGTAACGAATGGATTTTTCATTGATGAAGGAAGGAGCAGCTACACTAAAAGAAAAATTATTCTGTGTATATCGAAACCTGCTAACACCGAGACTGAAAATACTGTCATTTACTTTCATCTCTGTGAATGTAAACTTTGGCGGCGTTGAAATCAGAATAGGTGAGCCACTTGAAATTTTAATTAAAGACTCTTCATTGGGCAAAGCCCAAACCGTATTGTCTTTTGTAGCTACAATTGCCCGGATGGATTGGTACAGTTCAATGCTTCGGCTTATATTCCCAAAAATATACCTCCCATTTTTCAGCATGATCTTATCAAGGCCGGTCTGTGTACCTACCCAAACATTGCCTGACGTGTCACACGCTAATGTATAGACGAAATTATCAGTTAGCCCGTCTTTGGTAGTAAAATGTAAAATAGTATCCAATCGGGAATCTCTGAATTGAACTGAATAGATGCCATTGTACCTCGTCCCAATCCATACTTGATCATTTTTGTCCACCGTGATAGAGCGCGGCCCCAGCCCGGGAATTAAATGAGAATAATCTTTTTGCAATTGCATGTAATGCTCAGGATCATCAGGGTGCAATGAAAAGAGTAACAGTTGGTTATTCCGCGTTATCAGCCAGAGGCGTCCTTTGCTATCAAGCGCCATCTGGTCAGCAATTGCCGCATTGTGATAGCGAAATAGAAATTGATCATTGCGAATGACTGCTGTATAAAATGATCTTCCATCACTTGTCATTTCGATAATGAAGTTTCCACTATGGTCTATTACTCCATTCCCAAATTGAACATTCCGATCTTCAATAATTTTTTCCGGATGAAGATATGAAGCAGGATTATTCATATCATTCGCACACAGAATTTGATTTTGGGTAACGATGTACAATTTGTCATTCCTGGTGTACAGATTGACTACAACCTTGTGCAGGCCCATAGCAGGAAACTTTGTAATGTCGTTCTTAGTAATACGATAAAAGGCATTGTCAAAATGATTGTAGGCCCAAAGTGAGTCTCCCTTCGAAACAATTGCCAATACTGAAGCTGCAACGCCATCCAACTTGTCTCTCAACTCTATTCCTGAGTTGCTCAGTTTGGCAACTCCGCTGCCATCGGTAGCGATCCAGGCATTACCCTCCTTATCAATAAAAAGCGAGGTCAGATTGGTGATTTTCAATCCCTGAGCAGCCGTATAAGAACTGAACTCACCACTCGTAGTTATCTTGTAAAACCCTTCCTTACCAGCGAACCATGTATTTCCCTGCTGATCAAAATAAACTATTGCATGTTTCAGGCCTGCAACTTTGCGAAATGCAACCGGCACAGGTAAGAAAACCATTTTTCCATTCTTCAATAATGAAGTGGTATCTATTCCTGAAATTCCGCCATCGGTCGTTGCCAAAAACTGTCCCTTTCCATTTACATCAATTGAATACACTATTCTGTTCTTCACGGTAGCCAGTACCTTTTCATCCGTCCTGTCATAGACAATCAGTTTCTCTTTGATCTCGTGATCCCATGTTGTAAGGAACAACAGATTTTTCCATTCTGATATCCGATCAAGGTTTTTTCCAATCTCATTCTCTTCTTTATCATAAATGGGAATTTTTATAAATCGATTTTCGGACAACACAAACAATCCTTCATCAGCAGCAACATACCACAGCCCATTTTTGCTTTTAAAAAAGCGATTAACAACCGGGTAAAAATTATCAATAGTTTTAAAAACACCAACCTTCCCGTGTACCAGGGTATTCATCATAGAAACATTGGTAGCTACCAGCAACGAATCAGGAGCCATCTCCACCACATCATTGACCAGCTCATTTGCCAATCCGTTTTCCTGAGAATAATTGACAAACCTGGCACCGTCATAAACACTCAAACCACTGCGTGTGATAAAGTAAATAAATCCACGGCTGTCTTGTTTGATAATCTTTACCCTGCTATTGACCAGTCCATCTTTCGGCGTGTAATAAAAAAATGGAAATCGCTGGGAGTACCCCTGTGAGAAAATAAAATGGAAGCATACAAGAAAAATAAGTTTTCGTTGCATGCTTAAATTTAAACAGAAATATTCGATACCTATTCGAAAAAGTGTATCGCGAAACTCAACTTTCTAAATGAAACCTGCTACTATTCACATCGAATCACCAGAGCATCTTCAATGTGCGAATTGCACTAAATGTTCACAAAGGTGTTCTCCCTTCTCATAAAATGATTTCATTTCTTCTTCAGGAACCAGTTCACCACCAGTGGCCCAGGCAATGTGTGTGACTTTTGAAGGGTCTATTTGATGCCAGGACAAATAATCTGTATTAGCAATACGCTGTGGCCCCATCAATCCTGCAGTAGCTGAAGGTTCCAGGAAAATATTTTCTGAACTTCCAAGCAAATAGAGCAATCTGAACAGTTCATCATCTTCGATAGTATAAATGCCACTGATCAGCAATTTACTGATGGGTGTGGCAAATGCTGAAGGCCTGCCAACTGCCAATCCATCTGCTTCCGTGATATTATCGATTCCAAAATCGTGAACCGATACCTTTTGCATTTTACCGGTCAGTAAACCAATCAACACGGAAGGTGAATGTGTGGGTTCTACAAAGAAACAATGAGCCGCATCGCCAAAAACCTGCCGCAAACCAAAAGCAACGCCTCCGGACGAACCACCCACTCCGCAGGGTGAATACACAAATAATGGATGTTCCTTATCTACTTTAATATGCAGTGCATCCAATTGTTTCTTCAGCCTGATAGCCGCAACGCTGTATCCAAGGAATAAATACTTTGAATTTTCATCATCCACAAAATACCCTTTCGGATCAGCAATGGTAGCCTTTCTGCCTTCATCGATTGCTTCGCTAAAATCACCTGAAAATTCGATCACCTTTGCTCCTTTCTTTCGCAGCAGGTCTTTCTTCCATTTCTTAGCATCAGCCGACATGTAAACAGAAACCTTAAAACCTAACTTAGCACTGATGATCCCAATGCTTAGTCCAAGATTACCTGTAGAGCCTACGCCTATTGAGTAATTGCTGAAAAACTTTTTGAATTTTTCGCTCGCGAAAACCTCATAATTATCGTGTGTGTGCATCAAGCCGTTTTGCAATGCCAATTGCTCCGCATAATGCAACACTTCAAAAAAACCACCTCTTGCTTTGATAGAACCTGCTACAGGCAACTCATGATCACATTTCAGAAACAGCCTCCCTCCTATTTTCAAACCTTCATTTTCATCGAGCAAGGTTTTCATTTTCGAAATTTCTTTCAATGGCGACTCTATGATGCCACCGGTCTTTCTTATTTCTGGAAATGCCTTCGCCAGGTAGGGTGCAAAGCGCTCCCAAAGTGTAGCAGCGTCATTCAGATCGTGCCTGTTGACAGGAAGCGAATGAATGTTCCTCATTTTTTTCCGGTAAGGATTGAGCCAGGTTACAGGATTGATTCGAATGATTTCTGCAAGTAACGGATACTCAGTGATCCATCTGTTGAGATCGGTGAATGACATAGCGCTTAGGTTACAGGGGCAAACTTTTGGAGTTACCCGGGTTGAAAAATTACCGATACAAAGGTATTCATATTCCGTGCCGAAGAGGTGTTTCTGTATTTACCTTATTGGGAAATAATTTGAATTTGCCTTGCTGAGATGTTAGTTACCTTCAATAATCCTCCATTCCCTTTCGGGAAGGCATTGTATAATCCGCTAACTAACGTCTTTGCATTGCTCTCACCACTTGCTCCTATCCAAATTTATTAGGAGTAAAATGCTCATTTCACCTTTCCTTGTCTTATTATTGTAACTACAAACTAAAACCTAACAATCACAAGTTTTCATCATGGAAAAAAACCTATCACTGCAAAAGCCAAATTACACTCCGCAAATTATCATCCTCGGAATATTGTTTTTTATTTTCGGTTTCGTAACCTGGCTCAATAGTACCCTGATCCCTTACTTGCAAATTTCTCTTGAATTAGAAACTTCAGAAGCAGTGCTGGTAACTTTCGCCTTTTACATTTCGTATGCAGTGATGGCATTCCCTTCTTCCTGGGTTTTGCAGAAAACAGGATTTAAGAAAGGCATGATGTATGGCTTGCTGCTGATGGCCGTAGGAGCACTCATCTTCATTCCTGCAGCTCAAACACGCACGTATGGATTGTTCCTTACCGGTTTGTTTGTAATCGGTACAGGGCTTGCGTTGTTGCAGACTGCTTCGAATCCTTACATCACTATTTTAGGGCCGATAGAAAGTGCAGCAAAGAGAATGAGCATCATGGGTATTTGTAACAAGACAGCCGGGGCATTGGCGCCATTGATCATGGGAGCTTTTTTGTTGAAGGATTCAGAAGCATTGATTGAAAGGATCAAAACTGCTACCGAATCTGAAAAACTTGCTGAATTGACTGAATTGGCCAGCCGCGTGATTGTGCCTTATATTGTCATGGCTGTCGTACTGATCGGACTTGCTATCTTCATCTATTTTTCCGCATTGCCTGAGGTGAAGGCCGAAGAAAATGTAGAAGAAGAAACAGTGAAAACAACTAAACAAAGTATCTTCAGTTTTCCCTATTTGTGGTTAGGATTCATCACCCTCTTCTTGTATGTAGGTGTGGAAGTAATGGCAGGTGACATTATCCAGATTTATGGTAAAGAGATCGGCATCAGCCTGGACATCGCAAAACACTTTACCAGCTATACGCTCATTGGAATGCTGGTAGGATATCTCACCGGCATTGCATTGATCCCCAAATATTTAACACAGACAAAGGCCCTCACCTATTCCGCGATTCTCGGAATTATTTTTTCTCTCCTTGCAATTTTCACACAAGGATATATGTCTATTTTGTTCATTGCTCTGTTGGGGCTGGCTAATGCTTTGGTATGGCCTGCTATTTGGCCGTTGGCGCTTCATGGTCTGGGCAAGTTTACACAGACTGGTTCAGCGTTGCTGATCATCGGTATTGCCGGCGGCGCAGTGATTCCAAAACTATGGGCCAACCTGGGAGAAACCATCGGTAAGACCTATGGGGATGCTGTGGGATACCAGCAGGCATTCTGGATCATGGTGCCGTGTTACTTATTCATACTTTACTTCGCACTTTGGGGACATAAGGTGGGTGTGAAACATAAGAGTTGAGAGTAGAGATAAGATTGTCACCGATAGCGTGAATACCATCCTTGAATACCTCGCGGAATATTGGAAAAATAATTTCCTGTTTTATCAGCTTCAGAAATCTAAAAAGCCTAATAGAAGTAAATTGTCCAAAGATAGGTGCCATAACGAATTCCTAACCTGGGAAGCCAGGAAGAATATCAAAACGACATTTCGTTACTTTCTCTTAACCAATGCAGATCAATACTATCAATGATTTACGGCGTTTATCATTTTGAACAGAGTAGGGATTGGAAATCGATTAGTCATTCACAACAGATAGTCATTCCGAACTTGTTTCGGAATCTCTAATGGATTAGGGTGAACCTGAAACGAGTTCAGGTTGACTTGTACACGTGAAAGAACCTGATACATGTTCAGGCGGGCACGCAAAGTAGCCATTGCAAAGTAGATGATCATCCACCGTTCTCAACTTAGAAGTCAGGAAGAATATCAAAACGACATTTCGGGGCTTTCTCTTAAACAATGCAGACTAAAACTATCAATGATTTACGTTGAATGTCATTTTAACGCAGGCGGGAACAACCACATCGAACACACCGCATTCACTTCGTGAAAAAGCAGTTTTGATTATGAACTATCTGTATGTATTTATCATGACAAATACTTACAGGTATTTAATTCTTCTTCAACCTGAACACCTTTGTTTCGTGACTCGCCACTTTTCCTTTCCAACCATTCGCCTTGCCAACATTCCTGTGCATCCACACATCCCTGATAATATATTTACCATCTATTCCAACATCGCTAAAATTTAATTGATAATCCTGTTCACTTTCACTCCTATTCAAAATTGCAACAGCGTAATCTCCGTTAGCCAGTGGTTTTACAAACACATTCCAGGTTTTACCATTGATTTTTCTTACAGCCTGCTTTCCCAGTGTATCCTGGTTGATGGCTATGATTTCGGGATTCAATAAAATGTTGCGTGTGGCTTCATTCATATTGCGAACATCATTGGTGGCAATGAGTGGTGCCGCCATCATACTCCAAAGACTCATCTGGCTTTGATATTCCGTGTCTGTCATACCAGTACCACCCAAGTCGCCGGAAGGGCCCTTCTTGCCATACAGTCCTACAACTAACATATCAGGATCATTCCATCTGCCAGGTCCTGAGTATGCGCTGAGGTCTGCATTGATATCAAGGATGTCCATAATTCCTTCACCGTTATTTTCAGTTGGCCTTCTTTTCCATTTATCTCTCACATCATAAGTAGTGCGCCACAATTGACCACCGGCTCCCGCAGCCCAGAGCCAGGGTTCACGTTGTCCCCACTCACATACTCCAAATTCTATATCACGACCGCTATGGCGTAGTGCATCGCCCATTTTTTTATACCTTGAAAAAGCAGTTGCAACATCATTAGGAGCGCCACAGTAATCATATTTCAAATAGTCGATACCCCAGGACGCAAAAGTCTTTGCATCCTGCTCTTCGAAATGAAGGCACGCTGTGTACCCTGCGCAGGTCAAAGGTGCTGCATCTGAGTAAATTCCCAATTTGATTCCTTTACTATGCACGTAATCCGCAAGAGCCTTTATGCCTGAAGGAAATTTTTGCGGATCAGGAATGATATTATTGTATTTGTCTCTTCCGCCTTGCCATCCATCGTCGATAAATATATACTGGTATCCTGCCTTCACCATTCCTGAGGATACCATAGCATCTGCAATAGATCGAATATCCTTTTCATGAATTTTATCAGCAAAGAAATTCCATGACATCCAGCCCATCGGAGGTGCAGGCGCCAATAACGCTCCTGTTGTGGACCTTGACTGGCTGTTTGAAGTGTTAAATGCGAGGAGCGCGATGACTATCAGTGCGAAATTTCTTTTACTCATTTATTTTCTTTCTATTTCGGGTTGCGTGAATGTTGTCAAAGATAAACAGGTGGAATTATCTTTTACTGACATAGGACAATCTCTAAAAAAATACCGGTGGGCATCACTACCCACCGGCAAAACCTAAAACCTCTTATAACCTCAAAATTCAGATCGCAACTTTATAGCATTCAACTGCGAACGAAAGTATTATTTCACTGCTTCGTCCTTTACGTTTTCATTTCTGAAAACCACCGTTCCGTCAAAGACATCTACCAGTACCGGCTTGCTCTTATCAATATTTCCCGCTATCAATTTTTTACTCAATTGGTTGATGATCTGTTTTTGAATCAACCGCTTCAATGGACGTGCGCCAAACTGTGGGTCGTAACCATTCTCTGCCAGATAGTCGAGTGCATAGTCAGTAAATTCCAGTACCACTCCACTTTGCAACAATTGTTCTTTCAGTTCATTCAACTGAATGCGGATGATTTCTTTAATCTCGGTCTTCAGCAATGGCTGGAACATGATGATCTCGTCGATTCTGTTGAGAAATTCCGGCCGCAACGATTCTTTCAAAAGGCCGATCACCTCATTCTTTGTGTTTTCCACCACTTCTTCCCTGTTCTTCTCATTAATGTTATCGAAGTTGGCCTGTATGATCTGGCTACCAAGATTGCTGGTCATAATGATAATCGTATTCTTAAAATTGACTACCCTACCCTTGTTGTCAGTGAGCCTGCCATCATCCAACACCTGCAACAGAATATTGAATACATCAGGATGGGCTTTTTCAATTTCATCAAACAAGATGACACTATATGGTTTTCGTCTCACCGCTTCCGTTAGCTGCCCGCCTTCATCATAACCGACATATCCCGGAGGCGCTCCCACCAGCCTGCTTACACTATGTTTTTCCTGGTATTCGCTCATGTCTATACGCGTCATCATGCTGTCGTCATCAAACAGGTATTCTGCAAGTGCTTTGGCCAATTCAGTTTTTCCCACACCGGTAGGCCCCAGGAAAATGAAGGAGCCGATCGGTTTGCGGGGATCGTGCAATCCCGCACTGCTACGCCTTACAGCATCAGCTACTGCTTCAATGGCTTCATCCTGCCCTATTACTCTCTTATGCAATTCTTCTTCAAGATTGAGCAGTTTGTCCTTTTCACTTTGCATCATCTTATTGACAGGAATACCGGTGGCTTTTGCCACACTCTCAGCAATATCTTCTGCATCCACTTCTTCCTTCAGCAATCTTTTTTCGCTGATGTCATCCAATTCTGCAGAAAATTTCTCAATCAGCTTTTCCTGCTCTTTCAGTTTACCGTAACGGATTTCTGCCACCTTTCCATAATCTCCTTCACGTTCGGCTTTTTCGGCATCCAGTTTCAGACTCTCCATTGCTGCCTTTGCATTCTGTACTTTTTCTACCAGTTCTTTTTCCTGTTGCCACTTGGCTTTGAAGGTATCACGTGATACTGCGAGATTAGAAATTTCTGTATTCAATTCCTTCAATTTCTCTTCGTCTTTTTCTCTCTTGATCGCTTCCCTTTCTATTTCCAATTGCCGGATCTGCCTGTCGAGTTTATCTAACTCCTCAGGCATGGAATTCATTTCAAGTCGCAACTTGGCTGCGCTTTCGTCTATCAGGTCGATAGCTTTGTCAGGAAGAAAACGATCTGTAATATATCTGTGTGATAATTCAACGGCAGCGATGATCGCATCGTCCTTAATCCGCACATGGTGGTGTGTTTCATAACGGTCTTTCAATCCTCTGAGGATGGAAATAGCATCTTCCACAGAGGGTTCATCTACCATTACCCGCTGAAACCTTCTTTCAAGCGCCTTGTCCTTTTCAAAAAATTTCTGATATTCATTCAGAGTCGTTGCGCCGATAGCACGCAATTCGCCACGCGCCAGCGCCGGCTTCAGGATGTTAGCGGCATCCATAGCACCCTCTCCACCACCGGCTCCGACCAGTGTATGAATTTCATCTATGAAGAGTACAATCTCACCATTGCTGTCTGCTACTTCTTTGATTACGGATTTTAATCTTTCTTCAAATTCCCCCTTGTACTTGGCACCTGCAATCAGCAACCCCATGTCGAGTGCAAAAATCACTTTCGACTTCAGGTTCTCGGGTACATCACCGCTGATGATCCGTATTGCAAGGCCTTCTACGATGGCTGTCTTACCCACACCCGGTTCACCTACAAGTATCGGATTGTTTTTAGTACGGCGGCTTAGAATGTGGAGGGTACGCCGAATCTCTTCATCTCTGCCGATAACGGGATCTAATTTATTACTCCTCGCCAGTTCGTTCAGGTTCTTCGCATACTTGTTCAGTGCATTGAATTGAATATCCGAGGTCTGTGAGTTGACGGTATTTCCTTTCTTTAAATCTTTGATAGCGGCTATGAGGTCTTTTTCTGTGAGGCCTGCATCTTTCAATATTTTTGCAGCGTTATCATTGCCCTGCACGATAGCAAGCAGGAGATGCTCCACACTCACAAATTCATCGCCAAATGTTTTGAGAGATGCTGTTGCCCGCAACATTACATTGTTCAGATCGCGACTGATCATTTGCGCAGGTTCGCCTGTTTCCATCTTTGGAAGTTTCTTCAGCGATTCATCTGCTTTGCCTTCTACAAAGCCGACATTGACATTGTTCTTCTTCAAAAGAAATTCGATAGGACTATCATCATCCATCAGTAGCGCTTTTAGCAGATGATCCGTCTCTATGTTAGGATTCTTTTCATTGAATGCCAATTGCTGTGCCTTCTGAATGACTTCCTGTGATTTGATTGTAAGATTATTTGGGTTCATATAGTTGTTGATTCGTTGATATTTAGATTCTCCATCCTCAAAGATTAATCCAACTTATGGAGGACCGATTTTACGGAAATTTTGACGTGAAAATGAGGTGCATGCTGACGTTCAAGCAGTTGAAATGGGTAAAACCTGAAATTTTTTCACATTTTTCCTTATCATCACCTCTTGCAAATTGCAGAACCTTAATTTATCTTTATAGTCCATTTTACAACATGAAACTGATCCTACTCACAATCCTTGTGTCTGTGGCTTTCTTGAATGCGGGAGCATCTAATTACGAAAATAATAAGATACAGGATTCCATTACCGTAAAGAAGCTCTTGTCTGATATAGCAAAGGACAACATCTTTCAGACAGATGTTTCTTCCACTCAGAAAACTTTGCAAACCAGGAGAGGACAATTGCTGAGTAAGCAAAGCCCTTTTGACCTGTTGAAGATTTGTATGGAAAACTCCAATGCAGTAGTAAGGCTTTACGCTTTTAAAGCTTTAGCAGACAAGATGGATAACCTACCTCCGGAATTAGTCACTAAATTCAGGAATGATACCACTCTTGTTACTTTCCAAACCATTCATGGAAATAAACAAATTCCTGTTTCGGAGGTTGCTAATGGGTTTCTTAAATAAGTTTATATTTGAACCTGTTCAAACAGACTTACAGCTTACCGAATGTTTAAAATCTTCTTGACCCATCAATGGTATTCTTTTTGGAGAGGGCGCAATAAAGCGGCCGGACTGGTAGCCCGTATCGTAATGATGATCTTCGTCATATACTTCCTGCTGGTTGCTCTCGGCATTGGCTTCTTCATGAAGCAGTTTATCCAACAATTCTTCCCCGGGCAAAATGTCATTACCATATTCAATGGTGCAATACTCTATTATTTTATGGTGATGTTCCTTGCCCGTATCCAATTACAGGAATTGCCTACTATTTCAGTACAACCATACCTGACACTGAATATTTCCCGAAAGACAATCGTCAATTTCCTGAATGGGAAATCTCTGTTTACTTTTTTTAATCTGTTACCACTCTTCCTTTTTCTGCCATTTATTTTTTCTACCATATCGGGTACATCCGGAACATTGACGGCTATAGCTTATGCTGTAACGATCATTTCATTGATGTTATTCAATCACTTCCTTGCCTTGTACCTGAAAAGGAAATCAGCCAATAGCATCTTTTTCATTCTCATCGGCGTGGTGATCGTGTTGGCACTCGCAGCACTGGATTATTTCAAGATCATTTCTATAAGTGAAGTATCAGATGCGCTTTTTTCTTCCTTAGCTACCTATCCTTACCTGGCACTTGTTTTCACAGCGCTGATGGTGGTAGTATATGTAGCCAACAGCCGCTACCTCCGAAGTAATTTGTATGTAGAGGAACTATCTAAAAAAGAATCGGCAAAGGTTGCTACAGATTATCCATTCTTCAATCGTTTCGGGAAAGTAGGTGAATTGGCTGCATTGGAATTGAAATTGATATTGCGAAATAAAAGAAGCAGGACTTCCATCATCATGAGTTTTGTGTTTGTGTTATATGGTTTTTTGTTTTACAAGCCAACACTCATCGAGAACAATTCATTTGCACAGATGATGTTTGCGGCAATCTTCATGACGGGCATTTTTCAGATCGCATACGGACAATTTATGTTTGCGTGGCAGAGTAGTCACTTCGATGGTTTGATGGCAAATAAAATAGATTCCACTTCTTTCATCAAGGCAAAATTTTTACTGTTCACAATCGCGGCCACCCTTGTTACGATGCTAACACTTTTCTATGGATTTATGAGTTGGAAACTGGTACTTATGCACGTAGCCGTTTACCTTTATAATATTGGTTTTGGTTCTGTGATTGTGTTATACTTTGCCAACTACAACAAGAAGCGGCTCGACCTGACCAAAGGAGGAAGTTTCAACTGGCAGGGCGTTGGCGCTACCCAATGGATATTGGGATTGCCATTGATCGCGCTTCCATTCCTCATCTATGCACCATTCGGGGCCAATGACAAACCTTTCTGGGGGCTTATAGCGGTAGCTTTGTTTGGATTGATCACGCTCGCCATGCGCGATATATGGGTGCGATTGCTCACAAAACTTTTTATTAAACAACGATACAAAATTGCGGAAGGTTTCCGGGAATAATTATGCTGATAGAAATTAAAGAACTTAAAAAAGTTTACAGCCAAAGAACGGTTGTCAACATACCCCATCTGGAAATAGATAATGGCGAGACCATCGGACTTGTCGGTAACAATGGAGCAGGTAAAACAACTATGTTTCGAATGCTGCTGGACCTGATTCGGGCTGACCATGGCGCTATCTTCTCAAAAGGCATTAACGTGGCTGAAAGCGACCAATGGAAATCTTATACAGGCTCCTACCTCGATGAGGGATACCTGGTAGAGTACCTGACACCGGAAGAATATTTTGAATTCATCGGCAGCCTGAACAATCTTTCAAGACAGAACGTAAAGGAACGCCTGCAACCTTTTGTGGAAATATTCAATGGAGAAGTTCTCAACAAGGGAAAATATATACGCGACCTGAGCAAGGGAAATAAAAACAAGGTAGGCATTGCAGGAGCCATGCTGATCAATCCTGAATTACTGGTACTTGATGAGCCATTCGCTAACCTCGATCCTACAACACAGATTCGTTTAAAGAACCTGGTGAGAGATCATAAAGGACGTGAAACCACTACGCTGATCAGCAGCCATGATCTGAATCATGTTACTGAAGTATGCGACAGGATCATTCTATTAGAAAAAGGTGAGATCATCAAAGACTTCAAGACTAATGAGGACACGCTCAAAGAACTGGAGTTTTATTTCTCTGCATAGCAAAAGATGATTCATAGCAATCTGACATTGCCTATTCTTTCCGTACCTTTTCACAAGGTATAAAAATTAATCACATTGGGTACAATGTTCCGTATTGATCAATTAAAGATTACCGGGTATAAGAATTATGCCTCAGGCGATTTTTATTTTAAGGATCGAATTATTGGTATTTGCGGATACAATGGTGTGGGCAAAACCAACCTGTTGGATGCCCTGCATTACCTCTGCCTGACCAGGAGCTACTTTTCACGCACCGATGCACTCAACATCCATTTTGATCATGATGGTTTTCGTTTAGAGGCTACCGTTACAACCGGCGAGGATCAGCCAACTACTGTCGTGTGCATCTACAGGCCCGGCGGCAAGAAGGAAATACTCCTGGATGGTATTCCTTACGAAAAATTTTCACAACATATTGGAAAATTTCCTTGTGTCTTTATAGCACCTGATGACATTGCCCTGCTGACAGGAGGGGGTGAAGAAAGGAGAAAATACCTGGACACCCTGATTTCTCAGGTGGATGACACCTATTTAAATAAACTCATTTCCTACAATAAGTTGCTTGCGGAACGCAATGCACTCTTCAAATACGAGGTACAGTACAACAAGCGGGAAGAAGATCTGCTGCAAACCATAGATGATCAGATGGCACCCATAGGAAACTATCTGTACCAGGTAAGAAGTGATTTTTCAACCAGGATATTTCCATTGATAAAATCATTTCATCAGCTCATTTCCGGAGGCTCAGAAATTGTTACTATGCGATACGAGAGCCAACTTCACAATACAGCTTTTGAAACCTTGTTGCAATCATCAAGGGAAAAAGACAGGACATTGCTGCGGACCAATACAGGCATCCACAGAGATGATATTGTTTTCGAAATGAGTGGCAACCTGTTCAAAAACATTGCATCACAGGGGCAACGCAAGAGTTTACTTTTTGCATGCAGGCTTGCAGCTTTTGAAATTCTGAAAACAGAAAAAGGGTTTGCCCCGTTGCTTCTGCTCGATGATATTTTCGAAAAACTGGATGACAAAAGAATGGATCAACTGCTGGAAATTATATGCAGGCAAAATGAAGGGCAGGTATTTATTACTGACACAAGCGCTGCCAGGCTCAGGGTGGCTGTTGAGAAATTCACAGGACCTCTTCAGATCATTGAATTGAATTAAGAACCTATCTTTACCGTATGGAAATTTCACTCGGAGATGCTATCAATAAATTTTTAGACCAAAGCAGGTTGAAAGGTGGTATCCAGGCACTCCAGGTCAAAGAGATTTGGGAAAACATGATGGGCAAGACCATTGCAAATTACACTGACGACATCCAGATCATTAAAAAAACACTTTATATCAGCACCAATGCAGGGCCATTGAAAAATGAATTGCTGTATCAAAAGGATAAAATCATTGAAAGAATCAATGAACACTTCGGCAACAAGGTCATAGAAGAAGTGGTGATCCGGTAATTTATCTACAGGTATCTTACCGGGTTTCTTCGGCTGAACCGGATATAATTTTTAATATTCATCCAGAAGGCAACAAAGAAATAGAAAATGATAGGCGACCCTAATGTGAAAAAGGAAAGATAAATAAAATACCTCCTGATCACTGATGTGGCCACTCCCATTTTTTCACCTATCGCAGTGCAAACACCAAAAACCTGCCATTCAATAAAATCTTTAAATTTATACATATTGAAAACCCTTATGGTTCTACTTTAGTAAGTCCGTCCGTAGGAAAGCAATAACGTCGCTGATCGCAATCATCTTTTACAGGCAGTAAAAATAATTTCTTTTCTTTAAAACTCGTAATATAAGATGCCTCATTGTCCATGTCACAGGAACTTTGGCCGGAAACTTTCTTCAGAAAAACCGTGTCTCCACTCGTTCTGAATGCCATTATTTCCAAAGTTTGTCCATCAGCAGTAGCAAGGGAAACGGAGTCGCTTCCGAAAGACAGCACAGCGTCCATAGATCCGGGCAGGTTAAAATAACCTTGCCATGCAGTATTTTTTATTTGTCCTGATGTACAATAAGCCACACCTGCAAAAAATAAAAATAATATAGGTTTCATAAATTTTTCTCCGAAATTAAATTATTTCAGGAAATGAATTTCATTGGTTTAGGCTGCACCCATTGATTACCATTTCTCAGTTCCTTCCTAAAATAGTGTTTCCAATTCCACATTCGAGGCACCTCCGTTTATCGCAATAGAAATTTTTCAGTTGGATGAGCGCCTGTGAATCAAAAGCACTTTTATTCTTCACACCCAAACGTTCAAACCCTTTTGTAATCACGTTTTTTTCGGCTGAAAGATTCTCCAGCCAATCCATGGCCTTTTCTTTCTGTTTCTCATCTTTATGAAATATTCCATAAGCAAACAGGATTGGGCAAACAGTATTGATCATCACATTTTCAATCATCTGCTTTCCCAGGGGTTTTTCCTTTGGTAATTCTGAAGCCTCATCATCCTGCCTGAAATGGTACAACCAATAATCATTGGGTACGGCCTTCAGGCAATCAACAACCTCCGCCACAGATTCAAACTCCATGAGTTTGCTGAACAAATGAGAACTGCTACATACCAGGGATGCCAACTGTGCGAGCCTGACGGTAGGAAAATTTGCCGGTCTCATCCGGGCAAAACATACTGTACCATCTGTTTTTTGCAACTGGTATTTCTTTTGATAAAACCGGTATTCCTTCTGCAACATTTTCGGGTAAGGGTCACCGAAAGAACCTTCTAACAGTCCTGCTTGTCCGAACAGGATTGCTTCTACAGTTACGATTTGATTCCTGTGCCTTCCAATGATACGCTGGGGCACTGTCTCTGCAATACCCTGGAATAACTGCCCATTCATCTTACCCCCAAAATTTGCAGCGACCAGTCTCCACATTGCTTCCTCCCAATTGTTACCTGCATGTTCCAGTACCCGAAAGACTTTTTCAGTTTTATTTTCAAGGCGCTCGGCTACAAGCCTGCTTTTCCAGGTACTCCATCTCAGGTCATCCACTACGTGCAACAAGTTCTCGCATGGAATAAAGAAACCTTTTTGTCCCTGCTCTTTCTCCATCATCGTACGATACTTTTCCAAAAGCAATTTGGAAACCCTGTCGTGCAATTCTATGGTAGGCAACTTGTTTCCATTGCAATCAAGAGTATCACCATCATGTTTCCACACCACATGAAGAATAACATTCTTATATCTCTCATCTATCTGATGCCGATGCTGATCCCATTGTTTGGAGTACAAATGAATCTCTACATTGCCAGCCCAAACAGTATCGTTGATTTGAATTTTTGCATTGAGAAAGTCAGGCCCCTGGTCAAAGTTGTGTGTTCCCTGGTGAATGATTCGTACTTCATCTCCATCTATTGTGATCAACCGGTCACTGTTGAAATATTTAAACTTCCATATAAATTGTAGCAGATCTTCCTTCATAAACAGGCCTTTTTGCAACAGGAAGTTAAGACTTATGAATGAAAAGTCCCGGGTGGTTATTCAGAAAGCATGGAATACCCCATCTCTTTTAATTCCAAAATGAGCCGGTTCACAGGCAATCCCATCACATTATAATAGTCACCTTCTATTTTCTCGATTCCTACGGCACCGATCCATTCCTGGATAGCATAACCGCCGGCTTTATCAAAAGGATGATATTTACGAATGTAGTAGTCTATCATATCACTGCTTAATTTCATGAAGGAAACACTGGTAGTCTCTGCAAATACTTTCGAACCACCTCTTGCAACAATACAAATACCCGTAATGACTTTGTGGCTATTGCCGGAGAGTTTATTCAACATCTCAGAGGCTTCATCATAGTTTTGTGGCTTATTCAATATTTCTCCGGAATTACTAACCACGATGGTATCTGCTCCGATAACATAAGTTTCATCCATTTCCTCCAACTTCTCAGAAGTCGCTGCTGCTTTCCTTGACGCCAGTTCAATAACAATTTCTTCAGGGGTAAGGTTAGGATCAAATTCTTCGGGAGCATAGGATGGCAGAACTGTAAAGGACAAATCAGCCAGCTCGAGCAAAGCAGCCCTGCGTGTGGAAGCTGATGCAAGGATTAATTGATTCATCTCAGATAAAAATAAAAAATAACATTGATAATATCCCTGTGAGCATGATGAGTTTTACTTTAGTACTCAGTTGATGAAAATCAGCAGGAGCCATGGCCGGGAATAATTGTCTTAGTACATAACCTAATGGAAGTACTATGCAAGCCGCCGCATAAATAAATATCACCCACTTGCCAAAGGTGAGTAAATAAAATACTAATGCCAATACCATACCTGCCAATACTACAATCCAAACTCCTGCAAACACTTTGGAAGCAGGAATTCCCCATACTACCGGCATCGTAGTACAACCATACCTGAGATCGCCTTCGGCATCCTCCATATCCTTGATCACTTCCCTGATCATAGATATGATAAAGGCAAAGCCTCCATAAATAATTGCATACTTTAGGATCAGTTGCCACGCTCCATGATTTTTCATATCCAACCGGTATTCTGCAACCGGCAATATAAATATGACCCAAGCCGTAAGAGCAGAAATCACCAGGTTGCCAATGAGTAATTTTCTTTTAAAAGTGGTAGAGTAAAACAGCAATAATAAAATAGAGAAAAGATTAAAAAAAGGCAGGTAAATATTTTTCAACAGGTAGCCTGCATAAGCGATACACAGCAAACCTGCCAGGGATAATGCTGCATGTAACAAAATGGCAGTACGCCGATTAACATATTTACCCACAATGATATTTTCACCTTTATTGACCAGGTCTATGTTGACATCGAAATAATCATTGATGATGTAACCCGCAGCAGCTATGAAAACAGATGACAGAACAATCCATAAGAAAACAGGAGGCTGCAAAAAGATTGACTGAGAATCAAGTTTTACAGAACGATATGCAAACGGGAAAATAAAGTAGTAAAATAATACCTGTGTCAGCACTATGAACAACAGATTGGGCCACCTGATGAACCTGAAAAAAATAGCCAGCTTCTTCATCAGTTAGTTTTATTAGGTAGCTATAATATTTGATTCATGAATCCAATGGCCATTCAACTTCATCACTTTTTCTATGACATCCCTCACACAACCTCTTCCACCGGGATAAGGGGAAATGTAATGTGAAATGGTTGTGATTTCGGCAACGGCATCGGCAGGGCATGCAGCTACACCGCACCATTTCATTGCCTCCAAATCCGGCATGTCATCTCCCATAAATAATACCGAACCAGGGTCAATGGATTTTTTCTTAAAATAATCTACAAGGAATTCTTTTTTGTCCCTTACTCCAAAATAAACATCGTCAATCCCCAATTTTCTAAGCCGTTCGCCCACTTCCGGGGCAGTGCTGCCTGATACTACCGATATTTTGTATCCTTTCTTTGCAGCAAGTTGCAAGGCATATCCATCTTTTACATTCATAGTCCTATACCAGGCATCATTGCCCATCACGAGCATGCTGCCATCAGTGAGCACACCATCCATATCAAATACGAAAGTGCGGACCTTCAAGAACTTCTTGTAACTACTTTCTGCCATAAAAATTGAACCAGACAAAACTAACAACTAATATTGAAGGCTTGCTACCGCTTACCATGAATTTTGACGATGTCTTCCGTCAATTTCAGATACATGTATTTCAATTCCGGGTAACGGGAAAGCGCCTCAAGATGTTTGCTAATGGTAAATACATCATTTCTCATCGCAGGGCCAGTCTGTGTCAGGAATGGGGAATATTTACTTACTTTATCACTGATCTCATTGATAAGAGGAATTATATTCTTGAATTCAATCTGTTCCCCCTGGCAATAAATTTCAGCGAGAGCGTACATGTGGTTCGCAAAGTTAGCTGCGAAAACTGCAGCTATGTGATAACTCGAACGTTGCTTGTCATTTGCGTGCGTTACGGTAGCTGAAAGGGTTTTAGCAAATTGCATAACCTCGTGAAGTGCTTCGTCCGTATTACCATCTACCATAAATGGGATTTCCGGTATATGATCCGTAAACTTAGATAATGTCTGCAATGGATATAAAATGCCATATTTGTCAGAGCACTTTGCCAGCACTTCGATAGATACGCTTCCCGCAGTATGAACCACAAATTTACCCCGCAGTGCCGGATAATTATCTAATGTGGTGAGCACGTGATCTTGTAATGCTACAATATAAATATCTGCCTCCAGAAATGCCGGTGCTGAAAAAAGATCATACTCAGCACCCAATTCCATTGCCAGGGTTCTTGCATTTTCGATAGAACGCCCTACCACCTGCACGACTTCGTGCCCGGCCCTCTTAGACAACCTTCCTAATACTGTGGCCGTATTCCCCGAACCTACAAAAACAATTTTCATCAAATACTAATTTGATTCATGCAATACAATTTGACGTTGTTGCCATGATAAACGGCAATTGATAATTGAAATTGCCCGGCGGCAAATTCAAAATAAAAATAAAAGATTTACCTTGATTAATATGTGATAACAAATAAAAAAATACACTTCTATCTCTTTTTTAAGGAAAACTTCAAAAAGTGGTTTTTAAGAATTACACTAATATTGCAGCCTTAAACAGCGTTATTTACCTTTCACTCGCTGATTAAACAACCAAAAATTATGGCAAGAAAGAATTTATTGATAGTGGAGTCTCCAGCAAAAGCAAAGACGATTGAAAAGATATTAGGAGGAGACTTTGAGGTGAAGAGTTGTTTTGGGCATATACGCGACCTGGAAAAAGATGATATGGGTATTGATATTACCAACAACTTCAAACCAAGGTATATCGTGCCGACAGATAAGCAAAAGGTAGTCAGAGATTTGAAGCAATCGAGTTCTAAAGCGGAACAAGTATGGCTGGCTTCGGATGAGGACCGTGAGGGAGAAAGTATCAGTTGGCATCTGGCAGAAGTGCTGGGTCTGGATATTGCCAAAACTCCGCGCATTGTATTTCATGAAATTACTAAGCCCGCGATCAACGCCGCCGTGAAGAATCCGCGTACCATTGATATGAACCTGGTCAATAGCCAACAGGCAAGACGGGTTCTCGACAGGCTTGTGGGCTTTGAATTATCACCGGTTCTCTGGCGAAAAATTGGAATGCAGGGTGGATTGAGTGCAGGTAGAGTACAAAGCGTGGCTGTGAGGCTGATCGTCGAACGTGAAAGAGAGATCAATCAATTTGTACCTGAGAGCAGTTTTAAAATAGAGGCTCAATTATCAGCACCTGATCAAAATCAAAAAGAGATTTCATTTAAAGCAGGTGATGGAAAATCACACACTGAGCAGACTGCACAAGAGTTTTTGGAATCCTGTAAGAATGCGAATTACGTTGTAAAAGACATTAGTGTCAAGCCCGGCAAGAGAAGCCCTGCTGCGCCTTTTACCACTTCCACTTTGCAACAGGAGGCCAGCCGTAAATTGGGTTACGGTGTTAGCCGCACCATGTTGCTCGCTCAAAAATTGTACGAAAGCGGACGGATCACTTACATGCGTACTGATAGTGTGAACCTGAGCCAGGTAGCGAGAGAACAAATTGGGCAGGCAATACAAAATATCTACGGTGGCAAATATATTCAATCCCGGTATTACAAGAATAAGAACGAAAGCGCGCAGGAAGCGCATGAGGCCATCAGGCCAACGGATATGAGTGTGGAGCGCATCAATGATGCTGAAACTGCACGCCTCTATGAATTGATCTGGAAGCGAACCATTGCCAGCCAGATGAGTGATGCTGAATTAGAAAAAACTACAGCTAAGATTTCTGTCAGTACTAACAACGCGGAATTGTCAGCTGTTGGAGAAGTATTGGTGTTTGATGGGTTTCTAAAAGTGTATTACGAAGGGAATGACGATGAAGATGATGACAAGAACATTGCCGGTATTGAATCACGCCTGCCGCCATTGCAGGTGGAGCAAGCAGTGAATTTCCAGAATCTTTCTGCAACGGAAAAATACACAAAACATGCACCGAGATATACAGAAGCTGCATTGGTAAAAAAAATGGAAGAGTTAGGCATCGGACGACCAAGTACCTATGCCCCAACAATCAGTACCATTATCAAGCGTAATTATGTAGAGAAAAAAGATAAGGAGGGAATTCAAAGAGACATTATCTTATTAACCCTCGACAAAAATCAGGTCATTTCCAAAAAGATTCAAAAGGAAAATACAGGAGCAGAGAAATCAAAATTGTTTCCAACTGATCTCGGTTTTGTCGTAACAGATTTTCTTAATCAATATTTTGATAAAGTGATGGATTATTCCTTCACAGCAAATATTGAAGAAGAATTTGATAAAGTGGCAGAAGGAGATTTGCAATGGAACAAAATGGTAGCCGAATTCTATGGCCCATTCCACAATTCTGTACAACATGCATTAGATAATGCAGAGAGAGCAAAAGGCGAAAGAGAATTAGGTACGGATACCGCAAGCGGCAAACCCGTATTTGCGCGTATGGGACGCTATGGCCCGATGGTGCAGATAGGTACATCCGACGATGAAGAAAAACCACGTTTTGCAAGAATCAAACCTTCCCAAAGTATTGAAACTATTTCTCTGGAAGAAGCAATGGATTTATTCAAACTGCCAGTCACCCTGGGAGAATATGAAGGGCAGGAAGTATCAGTAAATGTTGGGCGGTTTGGCCCGTATGTAAAATGGGGCGAGCAGTTCACTTCCCTTCCAAAAGGTAAAGATCCATTGGACGTTGAACTTGAAGAAGCCATTGGCTACATTCAAAACCAACAACAGGCTAACGCACCCATTGGAGAATATGACGGATTACCAGTAACAAAGGGCAAAGGACGTTTTGGACCTTTCATTAAATGGAATGATCTGTTCATCAATGTTTCAAAAGCTTATGACTTTGACAATCTTTCTCAATCAAACATTGAAGAGTTGATTCAGAAAAAGTTAGAGAAGGAAGCCAATCGTTATATCAATCACTGGCCCGATCAGAAGATCAGTGTTGAAAATGCACGCTGGGGGCCAATCTTCAAAGTTGGGAAGAAGATCATCAAAATACCTTCTAAAGATGATGGGACAAAATATTCTAAAGAAGAACTTGCTGTACTCGACCTGGATCAAACAAAAACCCTGATCGAAAAACAAGAGCCGGGAATATTTGCTTCAAAGAGTAAAGCAAAAAAAGCAGCTACAAAAAAAACCGCCCCCAAGAAGAAAGCAGTTAAGAAAAAAGCATAATCTCATATATCACTCAGGATGATAAAAAGGATTGCCATATTTATCTTCAGTATTTATAGCTTCCTTGTATTCCTTGTTTGGATGTTTATCCTGCTTCCATTCTTTCTCATTGCATTTTGCCTGCCATCGCCTGCCAATGGTAATATGGTATTTGTGTTGGCACGCATTTGGGCAAAGGCCTTTTTTGCCTTCTCCCTGATCAGGTACATTCCGATCTTTGAATCGATACCGGATAGAAATAAAGAATATGTTTTTGTATGTAATCATATTTCTTACATTGATATTCCCATGATGCTACTTGCATCGCAGGGATTTAATATCAGGATATTGGGCAAAGCGGAAATGGGAAAGATACCGGTCTTCGGATTCATTTATAAGATGGGTACAGTTTCAGTTTTGCGCAGCGATCGCGAAAACAGAGGTGAAAGTATCAGGGAAATGAAATCCTTTTTGAATCAGCACATTTCAATGATGATCTGCCCTGAGGGCACATTCAACATGACCCGCGAGCCACTCAAAGATTTCTACGATGGGGCGTTCAGAATAGCTATCGAATGCCAGAAACCTATTATTCCCATTATCTTTCCTGACACCTATAACAGATTGAATTATCATTCTATTTTCTCCATGACACCTGGAAAATGCAGGGCAATCCTTCTTCCTGAAATTTCAACTGAAGAATTCACCATTGCAGAATTGCCTCAGCTCAAAGAAAAAGTTTTCGAAATAATGAAGGCTAAAATATTGGATTTGAAACCATCCTGGTTGAGCAAATGATCCTGAACTTTATAAATCTATATTTGTATAGATGGAAGAATCAAAAGTTGTGAAAAATTCTGAGGAAGTAAAAATGTGGGTAGAGGTGATCCTTCCATTGGCTGCGCCAAAGGCTTATACTTATTCAGTGCCCTACATGTTGCAGGATGATGCAAAGATCGGTTGCAGGGCCGAAGTAGTGTTTGGCAAAAACAAAAAATATGCAGGAATCATCAAATGCTTTGTGTCACAACCTGCTTTCCCTACCAAAGATATTATTAGCCTGATAGATCAGGAACCTGTCGTCTATCAGCAGCAATTGGATTTATGGAAATGGATGAGTGATTACTACATGTGTCGCGAAGGGGAAGTGATGAATGCTGCACTACCCACCCATTTGAAGTTGAGCAGCGAATCTATTATTGTACTCAATGAAGAATATGGTGATGACTTTTCAGGATTGAGTGATGAAGAATTCATTATAGCGGAAGCGCTCCTGGTAAAAAAAGAATTAAGACTTTCTGAGGTTCAGCAGATTTCAAACCTCTTGCATGTGTATCCGCTCATCAGGAAGCTCACAGAAAAAAGCGTATGCTTCGTGTACGAGTCACTTGACGATCATTACAAGCCCAAAAAAGAAAAATTTGTTTTAATCAATCCTGAAGTTGACAATGATGAACAACTGAATAAACTGCTCGATAATATGCATCGTGCACCAAAGCAACAGGAATTACTCTTATCATTCCTTCATTTCAGAAAAACACTGGGTGAAGTAAAACAATCTGAACTTCTGAAGAAAGCCGGTGCTACACCGGCTCAATTGAAATCACTGATTGACAAACAAGTGCTTCATGTCGAAGAAAAATCAGTGGACAGACTCACTCAACTTGCCAAAACTTCCAATGTGAATTTTTCTTTAAGCCCTGCACAGCAAAAAGCATTGGAGGAGATAGATAGTATTTTGCAAAAGAAGAACATTTGCCTTCTGCACGGTGTAACGGGAAGCGGCAAAACGCTCCTGTACATGAAACAAATAGAAAAAATCATCAGAGAGAATAGCCAGGTATTGTATCTGCTGCCTGAAATAACGCTAACTACGCAGATTATACGAAAATTACAACAGAGTTTTGGTGGCCACATTGCTATCTATCATTCAAAATTCAGCAATCGTGAGCGGGTAGAGATTTGGGACAAGGTTAAAAAAGGAACAGTGAATGTAGTCGTAGGCGCCCGTAGTGCATTGTTCCTGCCATTCAAAAATCTGAAACTTGTAATCATTGACGAAGAACAGGATAGCTCATTCAAGCAGCAAGACCCTGCACCACGTTACAATGCACGAGACACGGCAATCTTTTATGCTTCACTTTTCAAAGCAAGAGTGATTTTGGGAAGCGCCACACCATCTGTTGAGAGTTACTATAATTCAAAAACCGGAAAGTTTGGATTGGTAAATCTCGATGAAAGATATGGCGGAGCATTACTTCCTGAAATTGATATCATCGATTTGAAAACAGTAGCACAAAGCAAAAAAGGAAAAGTGATGCTCTCTCCACAACTGCTCGCAGCAATGGAAGAAACTCTCAGGAATAAAAAACAAATCATCCTATTTCAGAATCGACGTGGCTATAGCCCACTATTGATCTGTGGTACCTGTGGTTACATTCCCCGATGTGTTCATTGCGATGTGAGCCTCACATTGCACAAATCATCCAACAAACTGCATTGTCATTACTGCGGACAAGTCTATTCAAGACTGGTGCAATGCCCCGAGTGTGACAGCACCAACTGGCTGGAAAGAAATTTCGGAACAGAAAAAGTGGAGGAGGAACTCCTTCAGGCATTTCCAAAAGCGCGAACAGCAAGAATGGATGTGGATTCCATGCGTGGAAAATATGCGCACGATGAACTCATCAAATTATTTGAAGAGCATAAAATCGATATTCTTGCCGGTACGCAGATGGTGGTGAAAGGGCTGGATTTCGAAAACGTAATGCTGATTGGTATCCTGGATGCAGACGGGCTTTTGAGTTTTGCAGATTTTCGCGTGAACGAAAGAGGCTTTCAACTGATGGAACAGGTGAGCGGACGGGCCGGCAGAAAGGAAGGTACCGGAAAAGTTTACATACAGGCAGCCAGAACCAACCACCCCGTACTCACATGGGTAAAGGAGCACGACTATGCAAGGTTTTATGAAAATGAGATCAAAGAACGTGATCAGTTCTATTATCCGCCATTCAGTAGGATATTAAAAATAACACTAAAGCATAAACGAAAAGAGATAGTGACTGAAGCTTCACTTTCCCTGGCACGAATTCTGGAAAAGACTTTCAAAAATATTTCAGGACCGGCCGAGCCCCCGGTATCCCGGATCAGAAATCAATTTTTGATGGATATCATTCTAAAACTACCGCCAGACAATCAAAAATTGATAGCTCAAAAGGCAGTCATCAAAAATTGTATAGACCTGGTGAAAACAGACAAGCGATTCAGTGGTATCAATATTGTACCCGATGTAGATCCTTATTGATCAGAGTTTATTACCTTCTTTAGGATATACAACTATCGGTTCATAATTACGCGCCTCCTCGATAGGAAGTATTCCATAGGAAATCACGATGACGACATCACCTACCAGTCCTTTGCGGGCAGCGGGACCATTTAGACAGCACACTCCGGTACCTTCTTTGCCACGTATAAGGTAAGTCTCAATTCGCTCACCATTATTGGCATTCACAATCTGTACTTTTTCATTGGGTATCATACCGGCTGCATCCATCAATTCGCCATCGAGTGTGAGGCTCCCTACATAGTCGATATTCGCCTCTGTAATAGAAATCCTGTGGATCTTTGACTTCAGTATTTGTATTTGCATTCCTTTGTTTTTAGAAACAAGGGTGCAAATTTCAGGATTTTTGGCGGTCTATTAAAGAAAAAGTTCTTCGGAAAATTTTCCGAAACCGATTTTCAAATTATGATTGGAATATCAGGGGCATAGCTTTTGACTTTCCTTTACACATAATAAATTACCTGGAATAATGTGATTGCCCCTTCTTTCAATGTGAATGAATATCATCAAGACGATAACAAAGAGTTTCATGGAGGAGGCACAGAGAACCATTAAGTGGGCAAAATCATAATCATTGATGTTAATTGATGGACTCCTGATAAATTGGAGTTGCTGAAGAGAAGATTCGAATAGCAACAATCCTGTCGGCACTGAGACATTCGTTCCTACGAATCGTCTCAGCTCCCACGCCCTTTTTTTTCAATATCAATTAATAACAAAGCCCATCAGTTGAGACGGGCTTTAGCTGTGCGGAAGAGGAGATTCGAACTCCCACGCCCGTTAAGGCGCTACCACCTCAAAGTAGTGCGTCTACCAATTTCG
>JBDHYH010000045.1:0-27647 GCA_039811325.1 Chitinophagaceae bacterium
TACAGCATCAATGCCTATTCAAAAGGTGAAATGTTTTTAGAACAGTTGGGGTATGTAGTAAGTGATTCTGTAAGAGATGCTATTATGCTTGAATATTATAAACGCTGGAGATTCAAACATCCAACTCCCGGTGATTTTATAAAAGTTGCTAAAGATGTGAGTGGTTTGCAATTGGACTGGTACAAAGAATACTGGATCAATACCACCAAGACCATAGATTACAAAATAGACAGCCTGTGGGAACAGGATGGCAAATCCATTGTTCGTTTACGCCGCATTGGGCAAATGCCTATGCCTATCGATCTAAAGTTAACCTTTAAGGATAGTACCAGTGAGATTCATTACATACCACTTGACCTGATGCTAGGTTCTAAACCGGCCGAGAACAAGACTCCACGCACGGTTCACAAAGAATGGAACTGGACAAATCCTACGTATGATTTGACGTTTGACCATCGGCTGTTCGATCTGAAATCAGTAGAAATAGACCCTACAAGACGTATGGCTGATGTGGATCCGTCAAACAATGAGTTAGAATTAAAATGGTGAACGGCAGTTCATCAGGGAAAGAAAACTACACAGAATTAAAGTAAATTAATCCAGGTTGACAACTCTTCGGAGGTAGTTTGCTAAGATGTAATTTTGCGCGATGATGGATTTTACAGAAGAAGAATTGTGGGTGTGCAGAAAAATTTCAGAAGCTGCTGGTGCCTGTGGCATCTCTGCACGGGTCATCGGTGGTTTTGTACGTGATAAGATTCTAAAGAAGGCTGACAAAGATCTTGATATCGTTTGCCTTGGTGATGGAATATTACTGGCAGAGAAATCTGCTGGCTTATTTGAATCGCGGCCTCATGTAAGTTTTTTCAAAAACTTTGGAACAGCACAAATCAAAGTAAGCGGGAAGTCCGGACAGGAATTTCACATAGAGTTTGTAGGCGCTCGCAAGGAGAGTTACAATCCTGACAGCCGTAAGCCGGATGTAGTACCTGCAGATTTTCATGAGGATATCATGCGCAGAGATTTTACGATCAACACGCTTGCGGTGAGCCTTGACAAAGATAATTTTGGTGAGTTCATTGATCCCTTGAATGGGATGGAAGATTTAAAGAACAGGATCATCCGCACGCCCTTGCCACCTGATCAGACATTTATCGACGATCCTCTGCGGATGATGCGTGCCATCCGGTTTGCCACGCAATTGCAATTTGAGATTCATCCTGAAACGTGGCAGTCTATCAAGAAGAATGCGACGCGGGTAAAGATCATCAGTGCTGAGCGGGTGATTGATGAACTTAATAAGATCATACTTGCTGAAAAACCTTCCATCGGTTTCAAGTTGCTTTTTGATTGCGGACTGCTCGATATTATTTTTCCGCAAATGACAGCTTTGGCAGGAGCCGAGTACATAGATGGCATGGGGCACAAGGATAATTTTTATCACACACTTCAGGTGCTGGATAACATTAGTGTACACACGAAAAACATCTGGCTGCGGTGGGCTGCTGTGTTGCACGACATTGCCAAACCTGTAACGAAAAGATTTGAGAAAGGGACAGGGTGGACATTTCACGGACATGAAGTAGTGGGAGGGCGAATGGTACCAAGAATTTTTGCACAATTAAAACTACCACAGAACGAACACATGAAGTTTGTGAGAAAGATGGTAGAGTTGCATCTAAGGCCGATCAGCCTGACTAAAGAGAATATTACTGATTCTGCCATTCGGCGATTGCTCGTAGATGCCGGTGAAGATTTGGAAAGCCTGATGACACTTTGCAAAGCTGACATCACCAGCAAAAACAAACAAAAGGTGGAACGATACCTTGCCAATTTTGAAATGGTTGAGAAGCGGTTGAAAGAAGTAGAAGAAGCCGATAATCTTCGCAACTGGCAACCACCGATTACAGGAGATATTATTATGAAGGAATTTAACCTGCCGCCATCTAAAGAGGTTGGTCAAATCAAAGATGCTGTGCGGGAGGCGATCCTTGATGGTGTGGTGCCAAATAAATTTGAAGAAGCTTTCAAATACATGAAAAAGGTAGCTTCCGGCATGGGAATCGGTAAATGACGTTCATATTAAAACCGATTAAAAAACTATATCCTAAATTTGCCTCATGGCAGTTTTAAAATTCAGAGTTTACTGGGAAGATGATGAAAGTGTTTATCGTGATGTCGCCATTTTGCACACACAAACATTCTTCGAACTTCATGAAGTGATATTGAAGTGTTTTGAATTCGATAATAAACACCAGGCTACTTTTTTCAGAAGTAATGACAAATGGCAGCGCGGCAGGCAAATCGTTTTAGAACGGTATGACATGATTTATAAGGCAGAGCCTCTCGTTATGATGGATACCACCATTGGCTCTGAGATCAAGGATCCCAATCAAAAGTTTATTTATCTCTACGATTTTCACAAAAACTGGACCTTCCATCTCGAGGTGATCAATGTAAACAAAGAGGAAGATTACAAGGAATACCCGTACTGTGTGCGTTCTGAAGGAATCGGTCCCAGCCAATATGGAACTAAGGGACTTGTAAATGAAAAACTGGCTGAGATAGAAGAAAAGTATGACCTCAACACAAGCATTGCTCCTGACGGTTATACCAGCGAAGGAGATGAAGAAGAAGGCGAGGAGTCGACAGAAGAATCTGCAGAAGAGGAATCGGAATAATTTTATTTTTGAACTCCATATTGCAATCATCATTTATAAATGCCGGAGCAGCAATCGGTAATTATCGTGGGTGGCCCCACCGCATCGGGTAAGACAGGCCTGGCAGTAGCGCTTGCAAAAGGGCACCATACTTCAATCATCTCGGCAGATAGCCGGCAGTGTTACAAAGAACTGAATATCGGTGTGGCAAGGCCTTCAAAGGAAATTCTTGCTGAAGTGCCGCATTATTTCATCGGGTCACATTCTATTCACGAAGCAGTTAATGCAAATACCTTTGAATCTTACGCACTGAACGCAGTAGCTGGTATTCTTAAAAAACACGATACGGTGATCGTGGCAGGTGGAACAGGATTGTATATCCGGGCATTCACCGAAGGTTTGGATGAAATTCCGCAGGTGGATAAGGCAGTTGAAACCATGGTCAGAAATCAATACCTCGAAAATGGAATGGAATGGCTGGAAAATGAACTCAGGCACAATGATCCTTTGTTTGCTGAGAAAGGAGAAATGAAAAACCCGCAGAGAATGATGCGGGCGCTGACAGTGAAACTGTCCACAGGTCAATCATTATTTAAGTATCACTCATCTGCTAAAATTCCAAGGCCATTTCAATTACAGAAAATTTATATTGACATTCCGCGTACTATTCTCTATGAACGAATCAACAAGAGGGTAGATGAGATGATGAATGCCGGGTTAATGGAAGAAGCAAGGACACTCTTTCCCCTAAGGCATATAAATGCATTACAAACCGTAGGTTACAGTGAATTGTTTGAATATTTTGAAAATAAAATTTCATTGGAACGCGCTGTAGAACTTATCAAACAAAATACAAGGCATTATGCGAAAAGGCAGGAAACATGGTTCAGGAAATATTTCGTTGATGAGCACACAATGATAAAATCCCTGGTTTGAAATCATGTGAAGTCGTTTGAAACCCGGAAGGCTTTTCATATGATGCTATAGATCTCTTCTGCCTCTCAAAAAGTCTTCAATAGCCATTTCGGATTTTCCTTCCGGCTTTAGTCTTTCAACGAGGATGTATCCATCTGCAGTCGTGAATTTTAAGAATGTCTTTCCATCTGTAATATATTTCCCTGCCGGCGAATTGTGATTGATGATCTCTTTGCCTCCTTTGAGTATCTTGATTCGTTTATCTTTTAGCTTTGTAAATGCACCCGGATAAGGCGACAGGCCACGGATGAGATTGTAAACTTCATGAGTGGTCTTTCTCCAATCGATTTCACAAACTTCATTGAATATTTTTGGTGCATGGTGGATGATATCGTCACCTGCCAATCCTTGCTGGCTGATTTCCTTCAAAGTGCCCCGTTGCAAACCGGTTACAGTTTCTACCAAAAGAGCGGCGCCGGTATTCATCAATTTATCATGAATAGTTCCTGCGTTGTCTGAATCTTCGATCGCAATTTTTTGTTGCAACAGGATATTACCTGTGTCGATAGCATGTTGCAATTTGAATGTGGTAATGCCGGTTTCTTTTTCACCATTGATCACGGCCCAATTGATCGGAGCGGCTCCCCGATATTGCGGCAACAATGATGCATGCAAATTGATAGTGCCCATTGGTGGCATGCTCCATACTGCCTCGGGTAGCATTCTGAAAGCCACTACTACCTGTAGGTCTGCATTCAGGGTTTTGAGTCGTTCCTGGAATTCAGGTGATTTCAGGTTGGTGGGTTGCAATACCAATAAGTCATGAGCAACAGCATATTGCTTCACTTCACTTTGCTGAAGTTTGTATCCCCTGCCTGCGGGTTTATCAGGTGCAGTTACGACTGCTGCAATTTTAAAACCAGCTTTGTAAAGGGCATCTAATGATGGAACAGCGAAACCCGGCGTCCCCATGAATATGATCTTTAGTTTTTCTTTTATCATTACTCAAAGTCCTTATAAAGCAAATATTTCTTCCTGATTTTTTTGAATTGTTTCAATGCAGGTTCCCAACTTGTACGAATTTCTTTCTCTGATTTTCCATCCCTGATCTGTTGCCACAATTCATCATTACCGGCAAGTTTATCAAAAAAAGATTTTGTCATATCACCTGATTTTGGCACAATAAAAAACTTGCTCTTGTCAGGAAATAACCGATAGGCCTCTATGATCCATTTTAATTGTACATGGTTGCCCACTTGCTGCAAAATTTCTTCGGGCGTGCCAGACAGATTCCAACCATAACACAACTCTCCATAGTGTTTACTATTTGGAGCACCTTCGCGCGGATTGGGTGTGAAAGCGTATAGGTTATCCGGGAGTGTTGGTGCTCCAAATATCTGGAATGGTTTTTCTGTTCCTCTTCCTTCGCTCAGCGTAGTTCCTTCGAACAGGC
Source organism: Chitinophagaceae bacterium (assembly GCA_039811325.1). Taxonomy (GTDB): domain Bacteria; phylum Bacteroidota; class Bacteroidia; order Chitinophagales; family Chitinophagaceae; genus Ginsengibacter. Next base: position 5,029 of record JBDHYH010000045.1, read on the forward strand.
AGGTAGAAGGGTATAAATAGATGGATTGAATATTGGGAAGGTTGGGCGATGGCTTCACAGGCAGGATGTACTTGCTGTTGTGATCATAATTTTCATTCTTCACAATCAGGAAATGTTTGCTGAGGCTCTTCAATTTCTTGAATGAAGCATATTTTGTATTCGCTTTTTCGTTGAGCCACTTTTCACCGCATAACATAGTTGCATATTCGCCTAACGTCATTCCGTAAACGATTGGTACAGGTTGCATTCCCACGAAAGATTTGAATGCAGGTTGCAACACAGGCCCGTCCACATAAAAGCCATTTGGATTAGGCCTATCAAGTAGGATCAATGGTTTGTCGTTTTCAAATGCTGCCTCCATGTATTCCTGGAGAGAGGAGATGTAGGTATAGAATCGTACACCCACATCCTGGATATCGAATAACAACACATCAATATCTTTCAAGTCATCTTCAGAAGGCCGCCTTTTACTTCCATAAAGAGAAATAACCGGGATGCCTGTTTCTTTGTCGACGTATGTTCCTACTTTTTCTCCGGCACCTGCTGTACCTCTGAATCCATGTTCAGGGCCGAAAATAGCTTTTATGGTAATGCCAAGTTTCTGTAGTGTATCTACCAGGTGTGTTTTTCCAACCATAGAAGTTTGGTTGGCAAAGACGCCTACATTCTTCCCTTTCAATAAAGGAATGTAATAGTCAATGCGCTCAGCTCCCGGAATGATCCGCTTCTGACCTGATACTTGAAGCACAAGAGATGAAACAAAAACTAAAAGAAATATATTTTTCATTACTGGTTTTTTGTTAAAAATTTAATGTCTTGAGTGTAAAAAAGTAATGCAAGATAATGTGAACTGATTCCTTCAGGAAAAAACCTTTACTTTCGCCCCCTTACAAATAAAATCAAAAAACGAATACAGCATGTCAGCAGCAAAAAATGGCGACAAAGTGAAAGTGCATTATACAGGTAAACTTACAAATGGTGAACAATTTGATTCGAGTGTAGGCAGGTCTCCTTTGGAATTTACTGTAGGTGCGGGTCAGATGATCAAAGGATTTGACAAGGCAATCCCGGGAATGGAAGTAGGGCACAAGAAAACAATTACGATTGCGCCGGAAGAGGCATACGGGCCGGTAAATGAAGAGGCGATCATAGAATTTCCGAAAACAAATATTCCGGACAGCCTGGAACTTGCAGTGGGCTTGCAATTGCAACTGCAGAGTGCCAGCGGCCATCCTATTCCGGTTGTCGTGAAGGAAATCAAAGAAGATGCAGTGGTATTGGATGCTAATCATCATCTTGCAGGGAGAGAATTAGTTTTTGATATTGAATTGGTGGAGATATCATAACTCTGTTGCTGTAATTGATTTAATAGTTTGCGTTTAAATTTGCGTCATAACAAAACTGAACAAATATGAAAAGATTTCTGGCTGTCATTTTCCTGGCGGCGGTCATATTCTTGGGTTGGTGGTTTTTTTTCAAGAGCAGTGGAAAGAGTAGTGGTAAAACCGAAAAAGAAAAACCTGTAGCGGTGCAGAAACATTCTGCCGTCTTCAATGACCGTATTGCGGCTGCTATTAATAGTTATATGCTGATGAAAGATGCTTTCATAAATGCAGATTCTGTAATGGCAAAGCAACAGGCAATTGATTTCATCAGCACCGTTGACAAGATACCGGTAGATGAATTAAAAAATGATGATCCAACAATAATCTCTACGGCAAAACAACAGATCAGTGATATTAAAGCCAATGCCAACCCGATCACCCAGGGAGAAACTTTAGATGAAATGCGCCACGATTTCTACATGGTGTCTGAAAATATGTATCCATTTCTTCACACCATTGGGTACGAAGGACAAAAATTATACTGGCAAAATTGCCCGATGGCATTTGGTGCCGGCCAGGAAGCCAATTGGCTCAGCCTCACCAGAGAGATCAACAACCCTTATCTCGGTAAGCACCATCCACAGTTCAAAAGTGCAATGCTGCACTGCGGTGAAGTAAAAGATTCTGTTTACGCTAAATAATTCAGAAAGAAAGTACTCCGCTTTCTATTGAAGCATTTCCCTGCAGGCCGCCTGTGTGAATACACAAAATATGTGAGCCGGCAGGGAAATGATTTTTGTAGATAAGGTTCATTACCCCATACATCATGCGTGCGGTATATACAAAGTCAAGTGGGATTTTGTGGTGCACAAAAAATTCATTCATGAATTGAAATAACACGGCATTCTTCCTGGCAAAACCTCCAAAGTGGAAATCACCTATTACAGCCAGGCGATCGTTATACTCCGCACCACATGCTGCTATGCGTTCGGGGATATCATACATGCCTTTGATGGCAGGAAAGGCATAGATTTTTTCTGTTCTTTTTCTTAGCAGTAATCCTGCAACAGTGGCGCCACTGCCAACAGCCACACATAGATGCGAATAAACATTTTGTGGAACCAAATTCAAAATATCTGATGCACCAGCAGCACCTTTCGGGCCATAACCACCGGTAGGTACCTGTGTGAAATCCCCAAATTGTCGATGAAGAGATTCATTGTTTTCTGAGAAAGAGATTCTTGCAAAATTGGTGCGATCCAAATAATGAATTCTCATCCCAAACTTCTGGCACTTTTTTAATGAGTGAGAAATTGGTTCATGTGCTTCACCACGAACAATTCCAATGGATTTCAATCCCAATTTTTCGCAGGCATAAGCTGTTGCTACCAGATGATTGCTGAAGGCCCCTCCAAAAGTTAGAATAGTCTTATGTTCTGACTGAAATGCCTCATCGATATAATTCCTGAGTTTGAATAATTTATTTCCCGAAACCTGTGAATGAATTTGGTCGAGACGAAGCATGGATACCGCAACATCCCTGCATTGTGGCAGTACTAACTGCTGTATCCCAGGTATTTTTTCCATGAGAAGTGAATAATCCGGAAGTGGCATAAATCTTTCTTGCTTATTTTCGCAACTTATACAAATTGTTCACAAAAATCTATAACAAAATGAAACCAACCTTATTGGTACTTGCGGCAGGCATGGGAAGCAGGTACGGTGGCATTAAGCAAATGGATTCATTCGGGCCTTCCGGCGAAACCATTATTGATTATTCCATTTATGATGCTATCGAGAGTGGTTTTGGTAAAATTGTTTTTATTATCAGGGAAGCTTTCAGGGAATCGTTTATCGACCTGTTTGAATCTAAGATAAAGGGTAGGGTAGAGACAGTATATGTGAACCAGGAGCAGGATGCTTTTCTTGGCAACTTTACTATGCCAGAAGAACGTACCAAACCATGGGGTACTGCTCATGCTGTATTATGCGCAAAGGATGTCATCCATGAACCATTTGCTGTGATCAATGCTGATGATTTCTATGGCAGAGATGCTTTTGAAAAGTGTGCAGCATTCCTGAATGAAGATGTATCACCCAGAAAACATTGTATAATCGGATATGAATTGGGCAATACTGTTTCACCTCATGGCTCTGTAAGCAGGGGAGTGTGCCAGGTAGATGAAAATTATCACCTCATGGGGGTTGTGGAGCGTACTAAAGTTTATGTTGAAGACGGAAAGATATATTACATGGATAGCGGAATGGCTGTGCCGGTAGTGCCTGAGACGCCAGTAAGCATGAACTTTTGGGGATTTGACGCCTCAGTGTTTGGATTTCTTGAACAACAGTTCGCTGAATTTCTTCTTAATAGTGGTAATGATCCTAAATCAGAATTCTTTATCCCACTTGCAGCTGATAATTTTATTCACAGAGGCAAAGGAGTGATTAAAGTGATACCAACTGATGCCAAATGGTTTGGTGTTACCTACAAGGAAGATGCGCCAGTGGTACAGAAGAGTATCAATGATTTGATCAGTGCAGGAGTTTATTCCAAAGAATTGTGGGGTTAATTCTTAATTACCCTTTACTTTAAATACGAAATCTTCAAGGTTCTTGATCTGCTGTACCCGGGTACGGCCTTTCAGATCATTGTTGGTGCTGAGTTTCACAGAATCACCGGTTTGTTCTCTCAATTCCCTGATAGCACTATAGATATTCTTGGATTTGATGGCAAAGACAACACCATCCGCATTAGTTTCCTTGCTACTGATAATACCGATGATAACTCCATTCTTATTGACAACCGGACCGCCGCTATTACCGGGGTTTACCGCAATGCTGATCTGATAAGCTGTGGTGTCACCATAATATCCTGAAGTTGCACTCAGGTAACCTTCATTATAAACAATATCCTCGCGTGGATATCCGAGCGTGAAAATTTGTTCAGCCAGGTCAGCGCCTTCTTTGCTGAAAGAATATGGAAGGTTATTTATTTTCTTGAAATTAGAATCTTCAATTTTAAGAATAGCAAGGTCTGTTACAGGATTTTTATATACTGCCACAGCCGTAAACTGAGTACCGCTTGCATTTTCAACTATCAGGTTTTTAGCCTGCTTTACCACATGAGCGTTTGTAACGATATAACCTTTGCCGTCAATCAAAAATCCGGTAGCACGGAAGTTGGCTTCAAATGGAACTTTAGGCGTAGCAACATCATTCAATTTGTGTTCCATCTGGTTCAACTTGTGTTCAAACTGATTCAATTTGTTATCGACTAACGGAGTGATTGCTGCTGTTTTTTGGCTTTCAGAAAAGAAGGAAACTCCGGTAGCGGTGAGGATAGATACTACACCGGCTGCGGCTGCAGCTACGGTGATGGTACGGCGGTAGCGCCGCCAGATGTGCACCACTTTAGCCTTAAACTTACTTTCTTTCAGACTGATAGCGCCTTCCAGTTCTAATTTGTCTTCAACGCTATTCATTACATGTCTCAGTTGTTCTACCTCGCTCAATCTTTCCAATTGCTCAAGGAAGAAAATATGTTCTACTGCTAATTGATCAATGTCAGGGTTGTTTTTTCTAAGGTCTTCGAAATACTTCACTTCTTCTGTGCTCATTTCTCCCCTGTGATACCGTTCTACAGCGTCCAATAACAAGCTCTGTTCCATCTCAATCTTCGTTTTTATATTGTAAAAAGAATATTTTTTTCAATCTCACCAGGCACTTATACTTCTGTGTCTTGGCATTGTCTGCATTTGTGTATCCAAAGGAAGTTGCAATTTCAGGCATTGATTTCTTTTGAATATAAAATGCTTCCAGCAAACTCTTGCAAGGTTCTCCGATTTTATCAAGAGCGCCCCGCATCAATTTCAACTCTTCATCTTTTTTTTCATGCACCTCCAGGTCATCTTCCACGGGCACGATCTCATCAAGTGTTTCAGATCCGCTCACATACAACCGCCGCTCTCTTTGCACTTTCTTCAGCCACAACCTTCTGCAAACGGAATAGAGGTACGTTTTGATACGGCAGGTCAGCTCAAAGGATTCTGTACGGGCATTTTCAAATAATATTACCATTGCCTCCTGGAAAATATCCTGTGCATCATCTGCATATCCACCATTTTTTTGGATATAAGATAGCACAGCATTGAAATTTTCCCTGTAAATCGTCTCTACTGCCGTCGGGTCGTGTTTAGCAAGCCCCGACAACAATGCCTTTTCATCATCAATAATATTCACCTGACTTATAGATTAATACAATAATGGCCGAAAAGTAACCCAAATAAAATTTCAAAAAAAAGTTTTTTGGTAGGGTTACCTTTCTCGGTTTCGGGTATAAAGTACAAATCAATAAAATTTAAATCTTAAAGAACATGAAAAAATTATTTGCTGTATTGGCTGTTTCTGCTTTCTTGTTTGCTTGCAACAGCGGCGCTTCAACTGAATCTACAACTACTGATTCAACTACAACTGTAGCTCCTACTACTGATTCTACAGTAGCTCCGGCTCCTACTACTGACTCTGCTGCTGCTCCTGCTGCTACAGATTCAACTAAAAAAGTTGATTCAACTAAGAAATAAGTTGTTTCTTAATAGCTTTCAGAGTTATTTTGAAAAGCAATCTAATAGCCGTTCCGATAATTCGGGACGGTTTTTTTTTTGTGGCTTATAAAAAAAAAGTTTTCAGTTTTAAAATTTGTCATTTACATTTGCTGCGCAATGGAACAAACAAAGGCCCATACCGGATTTTACTTTAGCTTTTATTTTAGCTTTTACTTTAGTAACAGCCGGGAAGCCCTTGTCGTAAAATAAAGGAAATTAATAACGATAATAGAATCCCGGCTGAAATGGCCGGGATTTTTTTTTTGAATCTATATGAAAAAGAATATTGCAATCCAGGGATACGAGGGCAGCTTTCACCAGGCAGCCGCTAAAGAATATTACGGAGATGATATCAGCCTGATATGCTGCGGTACTTTCCGGGAAGTGGTCCGTCATGTAAGTGAAGACCCTGAGTGTTACGGAGGTGTCATGGCCATTGAGAATTCAATTGCCGGAAGTATTCTTCCCAATTATGGCCTTATCACAAGATCAGATCTTCACATTCCCGGGGAAGTTTATTTGCAGATTGATCAAAACCTTCTGGTAAATCCGGGTGTCAGACTGGAGGATATCTATGAAGTGCATTCACATCACATGGCATTGCTTCAATGTGCAGATTTTCTTGAAACTCACCCATGGAAACTGGTTGAAACAGAAGATACAGCACTGAGTGCATTTCACGTCCATAAGACTAAATCGCTTCATACTGCCGCGGTAGCCGGTGCATTCGCCGCAGAGATTTTTCACCTTGAGATTCTTGCCAGGAATATACATACCGAAAAAAATAATTACACTCGCTTCTGGATATTGCAGAAGGAAGCTATACCAGTCAAAGAGGCTGATAAAGCCAGTCTCGTATTTCAAACGGATCACTCGAAAGGAAGCCTGGCGAGAGTATTGAGTAAGATCGCAGATTGTGGCGTCAACCTCAGTAAACTGCAGTCCATGCCGATTCCGGGTAGCGACTGGAGGTATGCATTCCATGCAGATTGTGAATTTGCAGATATGGATCAGTGGCAGCAATTATTGTCTTCCATAAAACCTTATACAGCCGAAATAAAGGTTTATGGTGTTTATAAAAATGGGAAAACTAATTAACGAATTGTAATGCAACAAGAGATCAAACCTCAAAGCAAAATTGAATTTCCGGTCGCCGGGCGAATTTCCGGTGTGGGTGAATATTATTTTGCCGGCAAACTCAGGCAAATTGAAGAGATGAATGCTGCGGGAAAGAAGGTGATCAACCTGGGGATAGGCAGCCCTGATCAGCCTCCGCATTCTTCGGTTACTGAAGTACTTCATACAGAAAGCCTGAAACCAAACCAACATGGGTACCAAAACTACAAGGGACATGTAAAATTGCGTGAGGCAGTGGCGGCGTGGTACGCTAAGTATTATGGAGTTTCAATTGATCCGGCCTCTGAAGTACTTCCTCTCATCGGAAGTAAAGAAGGTATCATGCATATTTGCATGAGCTATATCAATCCCGGCGACAAGGTGCTCATTCCCAATCCGGGTTATCCCACATACACAAGCGCAGCCAAAATAGCCGGCGCTGAAATTGAGTATTATTCATTGACTGAGCAAAGTAATTTCGAGCCCGATTTCGAGGAATTGGAATCGAATGACCTGACACAGGTACGTTTGATGTTTGTGAATTATCCTCACATGCCAACCGGAAAGAAAGCATCAAAAGAATTATTCAAAAAGATTGTTGACTTTGCACTTCGTCATCATATTCTGATTGTGCATGACAACCCTTACAGTTTTATTTTGAATGATGAACCTTTGAGTATGCTGGCAGTAGATGGAGCAAAGGAGGTGGTGATAGAATTGAATTCTCTGAGCAAGAGCCATAACATGGCCGGATGGCGTGTTGGATTTGCCCTGGGAGATAAGCAACGCATTCAGGATATCATGCGATTCAAAAGTAATATGGATAGCGGTATGTTCCTTCCGCTTCAACTTGCGGCTGCTTCAGCATTGTCATTGGGGCAAGAATGGTTTGAATCATTAAATAAAGTTTATAAAGAGAGAAGAGAGAAAGTGTTTGAGTTGCTCGATGTATTGAAGGCAATCTATAGCAAAGATCAGGCAGGATTGTTCGTATGGGCAAAAGTTCCGGCAAGTGTTAAATCGGGGTATGAGATCAGTGATCAGATTTTGGAGAAAGCAAATGTGTTCATTACCCCCGGAGGTATTTTTGGTAATGAAGGTGATTCATTTATTCGGGTCAGCCTTTGTGTGAGTGTGGACAAATTGGAAGAAGCAATCGATAGAATCAAAAAAATAGATTTTTTAGGTTTATGAAGATAACGATCATAGGTACCGGGCTGATTGGCGGTTCGATGGCACTTACGCTGAGAGCGAATTCTTTGGCAGCATCGATCATCGGAGTTGAGTCCAATCCGACACATGCTGCTACTGCAATAGAGCGCGGCATTGTAGATGAAATTTTACCTTTGGAGGATGCAGTGAGAAAGGCTGATGTTATCATCATTTCAATACCTGTGGATTCAACTGAAAAATTAGTACCACAAATACTTTCTTTATTGAATGACAATCAGGTGGTAATGGATGTTGGTTCTAATAAGAAAGCAGTTTGTGATATCGTAAGTTCTCATGAAAAGCGGGGAAGGTTTGTGGCTACCCATCCTATGTGGGGTACAGAATACAGCGGGCCTGCTGCTGCAAAGAGTGATGGTTTTGCTGGAAATGCTGTAGTGATATGCAATCGTGAACAATCCGACAAGGATGCCGTGAAAGTAGTGCTGAAGATTTACGAAACACTTCAAATGAAAATTGTTTTTATGAATGCAGGAGCACACGATATTCATGCCGCTTATGTCAGCCATATTTCACACATTACTTCGTTCGCTTTGGCCAATACGGTTTTGGAAAAAGAGAAGGAAGAAAGCGCCATCTTCGAAATGGCGAGTGGTGGTTTTGAAAGTACAGTGCGGCTTGCAAAATCGAATCCTGATATGTGGTTGCCCATCTTCAGGCAAAACAGGGAGAATGTCCTGGATGTTTTGAATGAGCACATCGCACAATTAAAAAAGTTCAGAAGTTGTTTTGAAAAGGATAATTATGAATACATGAGAAACCTGATGGAGAACGCTAACAAAATCAAGAGAATTATTAAATAAACTATAATGTCAACAGAAACTGAAACAATGAAATCCTTAATCATGGAAAAATGGTCCAAAAGACCGCTTATCATTAGTGGCCCCTGCAGTGCCGAGAGCGAAGAGCAGGTAGTATCAACCGCAAAAGCATTAGCTGCTACAGGCAAAGTAGATGTACTCCGTGCGGGAGTATGGAAACCCAGAACCAAGCCGGGAATGTTTGAAGGCGTTGGTGTAAAGGCGCTACCCTGGATGGTAAAAGCAAGGCAAGAGAGCGGATTACCCATCGCCGTAGAAGTGGCAACAGCCCGCCACGTAGAAAATGCATTGCAGTTCGATGTGGATCTGTTATGGATCGGAGCGCGAACTACTGTGAATCCATTTAGCGTGCAGGAAGTTTGCGATGCCTTGCGTGGCACGGATATTCCGGTATTGATCAAAAATCCAATCAACCCTGACCTGGAATTATGGAGTGGCGGCATCGAAAGGCTGATCAAGGCGGGTGTCAAAAACATTGGGATGATCCATCGCGGATTTTCCAACTATGGTAATACTGAATTCCGCAATGCACCGATGTGGCATCTGCCTATCGAAATGAAAAGGAGATTTCCTGATATGTTGATTGTGTGCGACCCATCCCACATCTGCGGAAATCGCTCTGGCCTTCATTCTATTTCCCAAAAGAGTATTGACCTGGGTTTTGGCGGATTGATGATCGAATCGCATCCTGATCCTGACAATGCCTGGAGCGATGCGAAGCAGCAGATCACACCGGATACACTGGCTTCTATGTTGCAATCGCTGGTTTGGCGCGATGAAAACAGTGAAGAAAAAGAATTTCTAACAGCATTGGCTACACTGAGGGAACAAATCAACCAGATAGATGACGAACTGCTTTCGCTCATCGGCCAGCGTATGAAGATTGCCGATAAGATCGGGCAGTATAAGAAAGAAAATAAGATCACCATCCTGCAGACTCAGCGCTGGAACGAAATACTGGCCAAGGCTTTTGTAAAAGGAGAGAAGTTCAACCTGAGCAAGGACTTTATCACTAAGTATTTTGATGCCATTCACATGGAAAGTATCAACCACCAGAATAAGATAATGAATGACTAAGGAAACTGTTCTGTCCACCTATCAATTTTCCAATTGCAAGGTGCAATGCTTCTTTGATATACCTTTTGGCGAAGTATCGTCTCGTATTGATGCGAAACGCATCATTTACGTTACCGATGAAAATGTCTTTAAGAAATATGCAGATCGGTTTCCTCTGGGCCAGACGATCATCATGCCGGAAGGGGAGGAACACAAGAATATTGAAACTGTAATGAAAGCCATTGGGGAGTTGCACCAAATGGATGCGGGCCGCGAGAGTTTCATAGTGGGAGTTGGTGGTGGAGTGGTTACAGATATCTCCGGGTTTCTTGCATCTATTTATCTGAGAGGTATCCGGTTTGCATTCGCACCTACTTCAATACTCGCTATGGTAGATGCTTCCGTAGGTGGCAAAAATGGTGTCAATGCCGGAATCATTAAAAACCAAATCGGAATTATCAGGCAACCTGAGTCCCTGTTTTATGACTTTCAATTTCTCAGCACACTTCCCGAAATAGAATGGGTCAGTGGGTTTGCTGAGATCATCAAACACGCCTGCATAAAAGATGCAGCAATGTTTCAATACCTTTTGAATAACAATATTGAAGATTTCCGAAAAGATATTGCTGCAACCGGTGCACTCATTCGCAAGAATGCAGGGATCAAGTTTGATGTGGTATGTGGTGACGAAACTGAATCCGGCGACCGGCGTTTGTTGAATTTCGGACACACCATTGGCCACGCCATCGAAAACATTTTGAAACTGCCTCACGGATTTGCAGTCAGTGTGGGTATGGTGTATGCATGCAGGATTTCTGAAAAACTGGCAGGATTTTCATCAGAAAAAACAGATGCCGTGATGGAGTTGCTCAAAAAATATCATCTACCCGTTGCGGCAGAGTTTGATAAGGAGGCAGCATGGAATCTGTTGATCCATGATAAAAAGAAATCCGGTGACCACTTGCATTTTATTTTGCTGGAAGATATCGGAAAAGGTATTTCTCAAAAAATATCTTTGGCCAATCTTAAACAAATATTTTTTGAATTGTAATTGATTTACTCTTGAAGCAATGAACAATTCGGGAGTAGTTCTACCCGCCGCCTGGTTTCAGACCTACGGCATTTTAATAGAATAATTAATCGCTTAACCACCGTCTGGTCTCTGACCAGTGGCAAAAAAAAGTTTTTATCCATGCTGGTAACCATTCATCCATCTTCCGCTAAAGGTACCATCACTGCCCCTCCGAGCAAAAGCAGTATGCAGAGAGCCTGTGCAGCAGCTTTGATAACACACGGCACAACAGTGATTGAGAATGCCGGCAATAGTAATGATGAAAGGGCTGCTCTGAACATCATTGAAAAATTGGGAGCTTCTGTGAAAAGAGAAGGTAACAAGATCACTGTCGTTTCAAACGATCATATCTATCAATACAAAGATACCCGAAAGAATGTGGTCGTTGATTGCGGAGAAAGCGGATTGAGTATGCGCATGTTCACCCCGATCGGTGGATTATTTAACTACGATATTGTTTTTACTGGTGAAGGTAGCCTGGCGAAACGCCCGATGGATTTTTTGGAGCAACACCTTCCAAAACTTGGGATCGAAGTGAAAAGCAATGGTGGAAAAATTCCGGTTACGGTAAGGGGACCGATTCATCCCAAAGAAATTACGGTAGATGGTTCGTTGAGTTCACAATATCTCACAGGAATGTTGTTTGCCTATGCCAAAGCTGCTAAAGAGCCGGTAACTATCAAGGTAAAAGATCTGCAGAGCCGCCCTTATATTGATCTTACAATTTCTGTTCTGAAACATTTCGGATTTCATGTCATTAATAACGATTATAAATCTTTCGGCATCATTCCACAAGACGAACCTCCTTTGACGGCAATTAAATATACGGTAGAAGGTGATTGGAGTAATGTGGCTTTCCTGCTGGTGTCGGGAGCCATAAAAGGCCCTGTGTTGTTGAAGGGCGCTGATATAAATTCTTCGCAGGGCGATAAGAAAATTTTGGATGCTCTATATGCTTGTGGAGCTAACATTGTTTTGCATAAAACAGATATCGAAGTGAATGGAGGTGAGTTGAAGGCATTTAATTTTGATGCAACTCATTGCCCGGACCTCTTTCCTCCGCTGGTGGCTCTCGCATCCTATTGCAAAGGAACTACCGCCATTTCAGGTGTTTCAAGATTGCTGCACAAAGAGAGCAACAGGGCTTTGTCATTAAAAAATGAGTTTGGAAAGATGGGCGTGGAGATTGAACTGAACGGCGATGTCATGAAGATACATGGCGGAAATAAATTGACAGGAGCCAAAGTGGATTCACATAATGATCACCGAATCGCAATGGCTTGTACTGTAGCAGCATTAGGCGCCAAAGGAAATACAGAAATCACACATGCTGAAGCAGTCAACAAGTCGTACCCCGGATTTTTTGCTGACATGAAAAAACTGGGAGTGAATTGCGGTGGATACTGATGTGGTGCAAATTCCAGACCCTCCCTCAAAGCAGTTTGCTATATGCGATTTTAACTGGCCACATCATCCAACAACATGGAGACTTGGCAAAAGCGGGGCGGAACTCCTTTCGCTCATCGGAAGCACTTCTGCGAGGATTGGCGTATGTATTTCGATTTTCCTGTTTGTACCAATGAGTTGCTGGTTATGTATTTTTTCTAAACTCTCAATCCTCAACCATCTCAACTTCCATCTCACACAATTCCATCCAAAAACTGATCATGGATATAATCCACTACGGCAGCCATACTTTTGGTTTGATCGAAAACTTTTAACTGCCTGTCAGCACCGGTACCCTCTTCTAAAATCGTGTGTACATTATTGATAGTATTCCGGATTCCCAATGGGCCGGTTACGTCGTCAATGAAATCCAGTAGTTCGTAGATCAGTACGCGGGTATTCACTTCAGACTGTTTTCCAAAATCAATCAGGCTTCCCTCGATGCCGTAACGGCTGGCTCTCCATTTGTTTTCGTTGATGAGCATACGAGGGTAGGAAATGAAATTCAGATTTTGCATCCGCAATTTGTAAAGTTTGGCGCATATACCCTGAAACAATGCAGCCAGGGTGATCGTTTCACGAACAGTGAGGGGTATGTCGCATATTCTGAATTCTACAGTATTGAAGAAAGGATGCACTCTCAGATCCCACCAGATTTTTTTTGCATTGTCGATGCAGTTGGTCTTTACAAGTAACTTGACATAATTGTCATAATCCTCTATGCTGGCAAAATAATCAGGGATGCCTGTGCGGGGAAACTTATCAAAAACCTTGGTGCGAAACGATTTATAACCGGTCCGCCTGCCTTCCCAAAATGGAGAGTTAGTGCTCAATGCATAAATGTGCGGCAGAAAATAACGCGCAGAGTTGGCGATGTGGATAGCCATTTCCCTGTTTTCCATTCCCACGTGTACATGAAGGCCGAATATCAGGTTACTCCGTGCAGCTTCCTGCAGTTCCTTGATGATTTCATTATACCTGAAATGATCAGTAATGAGTTGACGCTCCCAATGGCTGAAGGGATGTGTGCCTGCAGCGCCTACCCACAATCCAAGATCACCTGCAATACTGCTGATGGTGCGGCGGAGGTTACTTACATCCATGAATGCCTCATCTACATTCTGACAAATATCGGTTCCTACTTCTACGACGGCCTGGTGCATCTCTGCTTTGACCTTGTCTTTGATTACCTTTTCGCCTTCCTGCACTATTTTCTGGTCATGGCTTCTCAGTTCCCTTGATTCAGGGTCGATGACCATGTACTCTTCCTCCACACCGATGGTGAATTGCTTAAATTTTGCATCTGCCATATTCGACGGATATTAGAAAGTTATTTTCAATAATAAATTATGGATATAGAATTGTCCGGTTTACACCGCTCTTTACAAATTCACCCCAGGTGAGATTGTCTTTCCCATCTTCATGCATTTGTGCTCTTTCGATGGCATAGTTGGCAGCCGTCTCCACTACCCAGTCAAAATTTTCCTGCCCTACACTCGTTACTTCAGCATCCGGAGCAGGGTTACCAAAGTCGATGGCATAAGGAACGCCATCACGTAAGGCAAGTTCAACGGTATTGAAATCGTAACCGAGGTATTTGCACAAGCGAATCACAATGTCGCTCATCAGGCGATGTCTTTCTTCATTTGGTTTGAAGTCGGCTACGTAACGAAGGTGATGCGGGTTGCGCGGTTCATACGGCATTATGCGAACATCGCGGCCACCAATGCAATAACAACGATAATATTCATCAAACACAATTTCTTCCTGTAGCATCATAATCAGTTCGCCTGTTTCTCCATGCTTGGCAAAGAAGTCATCCACATTCGCTACTTTATACACATTTTTCCATCCTCCTCCTGCATGTGGCTTCATGTACGCAGGAAATCCGATGTAATTAAAAATGGTTTCCCAATCGAGTGGATAGGCCAGGTTTCTGAACGACTGATCTGTCGTATCAGGCGGCATCGTACTCGATGGAATAATCACCGTCTTGGGCACCGGTACATTTATTTTGGTAGCAAGCGCATTATTAAAAAATTTTTCATCGGCGCTCCACCAGAAGGGATTGTTGATCACCGCTGTGCCGCAGATAGCTGCATTTTTCAGGAAGGCTCTGTAGAAGGGAATATCCTGCGAAATACGATCGATGATCACAGCATAACCGCTGCCTTCTCCCTGCACTACCTTATCTATATGCACAGGTTCTGCCATTATGCCGGGCACATTTTTTTCGTTGACACGTTGTACAAATGCCTCGGGGAAGCTCTTTTCACGGCCAAATAATACTCCAATCTTTTTCATGCTAAACAGATTTTAATGATGTACAATAAATTTTGGATTACGACATCCTAAATATATGTGATTAACTGCTAATCAAAAATTTTGGATAGAAAATATTTTTTTTCGGCAGTGCAATATTCAAAAACCTTATTTTTACTCCCTTTGTATGGTTAGAGATAAAAGCGTTGTGAAAACGATTACTGAAACGATCAAGTCAAAATTATTGTTGAGAGACGTACAGGTCGATTTCTACCTTCCCGAAAATATTCAGGTAACACCTGCAACTCCGTTGTTGCTGATCAATGATGGGCAAGACCTCATCAAGATGAAATTTGATGAAATACTCGATGAATTATACAGCGTGGGGAGCATTCAACCGGTGTGCTTTGTGGGTATTCATTGTGGCACCGACCGCAGAAATGAATATGGTACTGTCGGGATATTGGACTACAAAGGTCGTGGTGCGAAAGCCGGGTTGTATGAAAAGTTTGTTTTCATAGAATTGATGCCACTTATTTATGAGCACACAGGTGTGGAAAAATTTTTTCAGCAGGCTTTCTGTGGTTTCTCGCTTGGTGGCTTAACGGCGATAGACCTTGTGTGGCGGCATCCTGATTTGTTTCAGACGGTAGGTGTATTCAGTGGTTCTCTCTGGTGGCGCACCTTATCACAGGATCATGAAGACTTTGATGAGGAAAACCACCGCATCATGCACCAGAAAATCAGGGCAGGAAATTATGCACCACACCTTCGGTTTTTCTTCGAGACCGGCACCTTGGATGAAGTGGCAGACAGGAATAGCAATGGCATTATAGATTCCATTGACGATACCATTTCGCTCATTGCCGAACTTCAACATAAGGGCTACCCTGATGATCATATAGCCTACCTTGAATTGAAAGATGGACGTCATGATGTAACTACCTGGGGCAGGGCATTTCCATATTTTCTCAAATGGGCATGGCCGGCATAGCTGCCATGTTGCGTGTCTGAACTCCAGACTATGTTGTGTGTCTGAACGTGAAGCCATTTTGCGTGGCTGAACTCCAGGCTATGTTGCGTGTCTGCACGCAACTTCTTAGAATATGACCGGATGCAATCAGAAACCTTCAACAATGAAAAGAGATTTGTGCAGTTGCCATGTTGCGAGTCTGCACGCAACTTCTCAGGATATGTACAGATACATTAAAAACCTTTAATCATGGGAAGGGAAGTCCCGGAGTTTTCATCAGTTTCCAAACGGAAAAGAAAAATGAATTTTCAAGTTTTAAATTTTTTTGAAACCTGCTTATCATGTAATATTGCAGTCCTCAAAAAGCCCGGGTGGCGAAATTGGTAGACGCACTGTCTTCAGGTGGCAGCATTCGCAAGGATGTGCTGGTTCGAATCCAGTCCCGGGCACAAGGCTCTGAAGAGTTTCAGGGCTTTTTTTATGCAATACTTTAATTGAATTCTGATAGGATGTGCTGGTGCTGACGATCCCGATGCTTCGATCGGGATGTCAGCATGCTGACCGATAGCGTCAGCATTCGAATCCAGTCCCGGGCACAAAATTCCCGCACGAAGTGCAGAGATTTTTTTATTCTGATGTATGTTTGATTCACGGAAAATTCTACCAAAGAAATAAATCCAATGCATTCGGTACTTTGAAATATATGTGAAAGTCTTATCCCTGTTAACTATTGTGCATATATTCGGTTGACGAATTTCAATTGCAGTGGCTTCATAAATATCCAAATCCATTGTCAGCATGCAAAGGAAAAGAGAAGTTTAGTATGTAAGTTTCAACATAAATGGTTAAACAATTAAAATTTGATTAATTATGAAAAAAGAAATGAAATTCTTTTCGTTCCTGGGATTATTAGTAATCCTTTTTTCCTTTTCCTTCCGTGCATCGGATACAACAAAAACAATCATTATAGATGCCGGACATGGTGGTGCTGATGCCGGAGCGCAATTCGATGGAAAACACGAAAGCGAAATTGTCAGAAACATTGCAAACAGAATTATTCAGTTGAATGACCAGAAGAACCTAAGTATTATTCTGTTAAGAAATACCGATGAATTTATAGCAATAAAGGACAGGGTGTCAAAGGTCAATGAAATCAAACCTGATTTTATGATCTCTTTACACGCCAACGCTTCAGAGAATACAAAACTAAATGGAGTCGGAGCAGTTGTTTCCAAAGAAAATAAATACTACAACCAATCTAAGGATATCGCTCAGAACCTGATTAATGCAGTTGCCGGAGAAAGGCTTAAGGAAGGTAAGGTTTGGGAGGGAAAGTCAATATTGCTTAAAGAATCCAATTGCCCGGCAGTAACCTTAGAAATTGGTTTTCTTTCTAATGAAGCAGATCGCGATTACATTACCAGCAAAGCAGGCCAGGATGAAATTGCAAAGAAAATATTGGAGTCTCTTAAATGAGAACCAAAGATCATTGAATAGGAGAATGAGTGGGGTTCGGTACGGAAAAAGGATGCAAAAGTTCTTGGCTGAATGGAAACTTTACTATCGTATAGAACTTGAAAACAAAATCAAAAGCTACTTTTCTACATACCATTTCCGCAAAGCCTTACCTGTCGTGATCAGGCTGAACAGGCTCTTCTGAATAAAACCTGTCCAGGCATACCGGCAGGCTTCATAACATTCGCATGCAGGTGTCAATCCCACCTGGGTAAAAGTCAATTGTGTTTCGTTTCCCAGATCAGAAATGTCGAAGGTGATCAGGTTGCCTACCCATCCGCGTTGATCTTTGATTGTTTTGAAATAGTTTTCTTCTACCAGCTATACTACCTTCTTTCCGGGTATCATTTCGATTACTTTCAATTTAGTGCGGTGATTGTCTTCGTGATGATAGGTCCATTCACCATTGAGATGATTGGTATCGCCTTCTATCACATTGCTCCACCAGGCCTTTGGATTATTGACCGCATGGAATACTTCTGACGGAGATTGCGGCACCAAAATGTTGGTTGTGAAATTTTGATTGTCCATTGCCTCAGTTTTTTGAATTGTGTTGTAAAGGAAATCAATATTCATCATGCGCAAATGTGAAAATTCCATCCCGATTGGGCAGTATCAACCTGCAAACATTTTTTATTCTAACTCTTTCAGCAAATCTTCTACATCAAGTTGCCTGGTGTACATTTCCAGCGAACCATCATCCTTCACCGGCCATTGATCGCGCGGCTTATCCCAATACAATTCAACACCATTTTTATCAGGATCATCAAGGTACAATGCTTCCGAAACACCATGATCTGCAGTGCCCGTCAATGGATATTCTGCATGCAGAAGTCGTTGAAAAATAATTGCAAGGTCTTTTCTCGTGGGATAAAGGATGGCTGTGTGAAAGAGCCCGGCCGTGTTGGAAGGGGCCGGTGGTGCGTTCTTGCTGTACCAGGTGTTGAGGCCGATGTGATGGTGATAACCTCCTGCAGAAATGAAGGCTGCACCACTACCGTAAGTCGTTGTCAATTCGAACCCCAGTAACCCACAATAGAAATTTAATGAGCGATGAAGGTCTGCTACCTTGAGATGAACGTGGCCGATTCGGGTGCTTGCAGGGATTATGTAATTGGAGTCAATATTCATTGAAAAGTTTTCGCTAAGGTAGTACAGACATAATGCATCTTCATACTATACGAATTCAAATAGGCTTGACAGGTTTGGAAAAATATTGAGATGAGGCTAATTGGGATTTACATGGATTATCTTCAGTAAAAATATTGATGATATGAGATAGTTTGCAGGGTTCAATGATGCTGACCTGATTATCTTTTATGCAACCTGTTCAACATAGATTTTCTTGTTTCAGTTTGGTATGATTGCAACCGCATTAATTTCGATTAAAAATTTTTCATTGACCAGTCTTTCTACCTGCACAACTGTACAAGAAGGTGGGGTTTTGGGGTCAAAAAACCTGGCAATAGCATTTCTAAATTGGTTAATCTCTGAAAGGTCTGTAAAATAAGCCTCAATTTTTACTACCTCATTCATGCTTCCTCCTGATTTTTCTACCAATGCCTGGATATTTTGAAATACCTGCTCTGTTTGTTTTTCCAAATTATTTTCGCCCACAATTTCTCCATTTTTATCAACAGCTACCTGCCCTGAGATAAAAACCATTTTTGAATTCCCTAAATTACTTTCCACACTTTGAGAATAGCCCTTTGGAGAAGGGTCATTAAATTTTAGGCCATGATTTTTTTCGGAATGGCAGCCGGCCATTATGAAAAGAATTCCTAAAGAAAGGAGTCTCTGTATCTGTTTCATTGGAAATGTATTTATAAATTTTAATATTGTGTTTTGGTCTGTTTAATGTTCGGCACTGCCTATACTTGACTGCTTACAAACTGGTCAAAATAGTTTGCGAATGATATTGATGTATTTTTCATCCTTTCATGCTTTTTCAGATTTGTCCAAAATTATTAAGTTCGTAAATGAGCCAGTCAGAATTTTTCAAGTTTTATTTCCAGGTTTTTGCCGGGATGAAACAGAACATTAATACCAACTTTTGCCCCCACGACCGGATTGTCAATTGAAAAAAATTGCACAGCTATTGATTGCTGAAACAAATGAGTAAAAAAAAGATACATCCTGAAAAGCAGCATATTTAAAAAATTTCTTGTCAACAGTTTAACTGATTGTTCACTTTATAAATTCATGTATGGATAAAAATCAAAAATCCAGGTTGCCATGGATAGGATTTATGGCAATGCTTTTGGCATTTGTATCATTCGTCCCAATTAATGCCAGGGCCCAGTCTGCCAGTGTAAATGGTAAGGTCATTGATGCTTCAGGTGCTCCTTTAGCAGGCGTTTCGGTTACAGAAAAAGGTACCACTAATGGTACAGCAACAGATGCTTCGGGTGCTTTTAGCCTGAAGGTATCCAGTGCCAACGCAACACTTGTTTTTACTTCATTAGGGTTTAAGTCGCAGGAAAAAGCATTGGCCGGTAGTACGGATGTAACCATTGTCCTGGAAGCATCAGGCCCTACAGAATTACAGCAGGTAGTTGTTGTTGGTTATGGTACACAGCGAAAAATTGATGTTACAGGTTCTGTTGCTTCTATTAAAGGATCTGATATTGCGAAACAGCCTGTTACCAATCCGCTATCAGGATTGCAGGGTAAAGTAGCAGGTGTGCAAATTACCAATAGCGGTACGCCAGGTGGCTCACCAGACATTCTGATCCGTGGCTTGGGTACGTTTAACGCAAAGACATCTCCGCTTTATGTGGTAGATGGTGTATGGGTTAACGATATTGGTTTCTTAAATCCATCAGATATTGAAACCGTAAACGTGTTGAAGGATGCTTCCAGTCAGGCTATATTTGGGGTGAAAGGCGCTAATGGGGTCATTCTGATAACAACAAAAAAAGGTTCGAGGAATAAAACTTCCATCAACTACAGTGGGTTTGTTGGATGGCAAGTGGCAAACAATATTCCCAAGATGGCAGATGCCCATGAATACGCTATAATGTTTAATGAATTGCAGAGGGGGAATAATGGCACCACTTTTTTAGATTCATCTCAGTTCAAAGAAGGCACCAATTGGTTTAATCAGGCATTGAGAAACGGTATCGTCACAAGCCACCAGGTTTCTTTAAATGGGGGTGGAGATAAAGGTTCATATTATTTGTCTCTTGGATACCTGGATCAACAAGGTATTCTCAAGACCAACGATTATAAGAGATATACTGCAAGTTTTAGGAATGATATCAAAGCAACCAGGGATATCACTGTAGGTTATACGGTTATTGCTGAGTATAACAATTCAGATGATGCGCCTGGCGGTATCTGGCGTTCATTATACACAGCACCTCCGGTATTGCCGGTACGATTTGCTGACAACACCTATGGCGACCCTGGATATTATGGATTAGGCTCTGCGGTGGGTAATCCCCAGGTTACTCTGGATTACAGCAATGCCAGAACCCAGGGATATCATTTAAATGGAAGCGTTTATACAGATATCAAAATTCTAAAGCATTTTACATGGCACACTGACTTCGGTGGACTGTATGATGCAAGTGAGTTTAAGAATTTCACCCCAATTTATAAAGCCAACTCAAACCAGCAAAGCACTCATAATACGCTCACCTCAAATACAAATTCTCAAAAGAATTGGCTATTAAATAATACCCTTACTTACGCAAACAGGTTTGGGGATCATAATTTGACCGTGTTATTGGGACA
Source organism: Chitinophagaceae bacterium (assembly GCA_039811325.1). GTDB lineage: Bacteria > Bacteroidota > Bacteroidia > Chitinophagales > Chitinophagaceae > Ginsengibacter. The sequence goes on from JBDHYH010000045.1 coordinate 26,187, forward strand.
GTCTGCTCAAAGAATTTATGGATATTCTACGAGCGGTACGGCACAGGATGGAAGCCTTTCTTCCAATCCAAGAACATGGTACCTGAGCCTCGGAAATGGAGGGGGTACTGTCAATGATAATCCTTCATTGGAAAAAGTCTCTTCTTATTTTGGCAGGTTAACATATTCATATAAAGACCGCTACACTGTTACCGGGACTTTGCGTTCTGATGCCAGTTCTTTATTTACTGCAAATAGCGGCCGGGCTACACTTCCTTCTATTGGAGCAGCCTGGATCATCAGTAATGAATCGTTCATGCAGAACCAGGACAAGATTGATATTCTCAAGCTAAAAGCAAGTTGGGGTGTCATCGGGAATAGTGGGGTACCATTGCAGGCATCCGTATCACAGACAGATGCAAATAATATCATCTTTGGAAATAATGGAACATTGGTAGCTGGTCAAAGCATTTCAAAACCGATTCCACCACCTTTGAAATGGGAGAAGAGCCAGGGTTACGATATAGGATTGGAGGCGACTTTATTAGACCAAAGACTGAATGTAGAAGCTGACTATTACAATAAAGAAACACGAAACTTCATTTTTGCTTTGTTCCTTCCCGGTTCAAGCGGGTACTCCACATCGTTCATGCTGGAGAACATAGGAGGAATCAGAAACAAAGGATTTGAACTTTCATTGAATTGGAGTGATCGGATAAACGATAATTTTTCTTATTCTATCGGGGCTAACATCTCTAACAATGACAATAATTTTTACCAGAATAAATTTGGAGGAAACCAGAAATTTTATTCTGGAGGCGCAGCATCTACAGGTGGCCAGTTAGGTACAATCACGACATTAGGACAGCCTGTAGGAGTTTTCTATGGATATAAAGTGATCGGTATATTTCAGACACAAGATGACGTGAATAATTATGTGGACTCAAAAGGAACCCTTTATCAGCCGAATGCTAAACCAGGAGATTTCAAATATGCGAAACTTTCAAATGACGGAATTGGCGCAGTAAATGCACAAGACAGAACAGTACTTGGAAATCCCAATCCTAAATGGATATATGGAATCAATACAAGTTTAACTTATAAACAGTTCGACCTTTCCCTGGATTTTAATGGTGTAGGCGATGTGCAGCTTTACAACGCCAACAAAGGATTGAGATTTGGTAATGAAAACTTCACCCAGGATTTTTATGATCATCGCTGGCACGGATCGGGTACTTCTAACAGTTACCCTTCTGTCAGATTGGGTGGTGGACAGAACTATTATATCAATTCCTGGTATGTTGAAAGCGGCAGTTATTTCAGAATAAGAAATGTACAATTAGGCTACAAAGTATCGTCTCATGAATTGACCAAACTTGGTGTAGAATCCTTAAGACTGTATGTCAATGCACAGAACCCACTGATATTTACAAAATATACAGGCTTCTCACCGGAACTGGCAGGTGGTTCACCCGGCAACAG
>JBDHYH010000046.1:0-27451 GCA_039811325.1 Chitinophagaceae bacterium
AAATCGGTTTTATTATAATTTTTAGAGAATATACCTGTATTTTTCAGGATTATTTACCTTACCTTTGCCGTCCAAAATTTGAAAAGATGTTTGCTATCGTTAAAATTGCAGGTCAGCAGTTCAAAGTGAATCAGGGCCAGAACCTGTATGTTCCTCACCTCAGCGGAAAGCAGGGAGATGCTCTCGAGTTTTCTGAGGTATTGCTTCACAGCAATGAAAATAAAGTTTCAACCAACGGAAAGGTTGTAGTGAAAGCTGAAATTGTAAATGAATTGGTGAAAGGTGATAAAGTGATTGCCTTTAAGATGAAAAGAAGAAAAGGCTTTCGCAAGAAGCATGGTCATCGTACTCAATACACTCAGATAAAAATTACAGAAATCGCTTAATGCAATTTCTCCTTTTCTAAAAAGTTCAAATAAATAAATCATGGCACATAAGAAAGGTGAAGGTTCCGTAAAAAACGGCAGAGACTCACAAAGTAAAAGATTAGGTGTGAAAATTTTCGGAGGCCAGGCAGCTATCCCGGGCAACATCATTCTTCGTCAGAGAGGAACTGTTTATCATCCCGGAAAAAATGTTGGTGTTGGTAAAGACTTTACCATCTTCGCAACTGCTGAAGGCGTAGTCGAATTCAAAAAATCACGCGGAAATAAAACCGTTGTTTCTGTTGTCGAAGCAACAGCCTAATAAAAATTTTTTCTGAAAAAGTTTGGTTGTATTAAAAATGTTTTTATTTTTAATTATTATTTACTAACAATTAAATTCTAAAAACATGGCAACTGCAAAAAAAGCAGCTAAGAAAGCTGCAAAAAAAGCTGCTCCTAAAAAGAAGGCAGCCCCTAAAAAAGCGGCTAAGAAAGCGGCTCCTAAAAAGAAAGCTGCTAAGAAAGCAGCGAAAAAAGCAGCTCCTAAGAAAGTGGCAGCTAAAAAATAAAAGCTTTTTTCAGCAAATAGAATTTAAAAGTCCCGCACATTGCGGGACTTTTTTTTGTGGTCGTTTTGTTAAGATTGTGATTGCACACAGGTGATATTTTTTCTTTCAGGCTTTTATTTCGATCTGAATAATTGGGAATGAAAAATAAAATTAGAGGAATTGGGAAGTTGGAAGGTATAATACAAATTAACTCCCGGCCAGTAGTTCTTCGTCTCCCGGTTTGGCAATTGGAATGCTAACGTGAAAAACAGTCCACTCTCCTTCTTTAGTATCAAACCAAATCTCACCTTCTATCTTATCAACAATTCCTTTGCACATTGCAAGGCCGAGCCCAGTACCAGAAGACTTGGTAGTGAAGTTGGGCATAAATATTTTACTTCTTAGAGATTCCTGTATCCCTACACCATTATCTTTTACGGATACGATAACATGATCATTTTCCTGCTGACTTCGAATTTCAATTTTAATATCCCGGAATTCCGGAACAGACTGAACGGCATTCTGCAACAGGTTTGTAAACAAACGGTTGATCTGTGTTTTGTCTGCGTGTATCAATAATGTGCCATCACACTGCGCATTAATCTCTATTTTCTCATTTGTTGCATAGAGTGAGATGACATTACGTAGTACTTCATTCAGATCGAATGTCTGCATCTTTGTGTTGCCGATATTGGCAAACTGTGCAAAGTCGCTGGCGATAGAGGAGAGGTGTTCTATCTGTTCTAAGATGATTTTAGCAACATACATCGAAATATTCTTAACCTCCGGATTGTTTTTGTCTATAGCCATCTGAAGATATTGCAGGTTGAGTTTCATTGGCGTGAGCGGATTCTTAATTTCATGAGCCACCTGTCTTGCCATTTCGCGCCATGCACCTTCCCGCTCACTTCTTGCTAATTTAGCAGCACTCACTTCCAACTGCCGTACCATACGGTTGTATTCATCTACAAGTTCTCCTATTTCATCTTTTCTGCTCCATCTTATTTCTTCATTTCCTGTTTGCAGATTGACTTGTTTCATTTTAGCACTGATTAGTGAGAATGATCGGGTAATCTTATTGGTAATATATAATGCAATGATTCCTGCCATTAAAAAGATGAATGCATTGAGATTGATAATGGCTACAAGGAAATTGGATATTTCGTCCTGTAGTTTTTTTTGTGATTCGAAATAAGGAATATTCAGGTATGCATACTCTTTGCCATTCTCATCACGAACAGTAAGGTAGTTACTCAGGTACCTGAGGCTTCCAATATTTTGCTCCTGGAAGAATTGAGCTTCCTTCAATACACTTAAGTGATACCAGGCTGCCGGATCCATTTTTTCGCTAAGAATACCCTTTTCATACGGAAGTGGAAGTGATGATACTTTTAAATTTCCTTTCAGATCATAAAGATTGATGTCTGTTGCGTGTATGTTGCTTACATTATTGATAATTGTCGATAGCTTTTGATCAGGAATATTATCAAGGTCGCTTTCTGAAAGGCTATGGATGTTGGTACTATCCATCGTATTGTGCAACTCATTCTCCATCACATGAATTGTCCTGCTTAGGAACTCCCTGTTATTATTATGATACCTGTTGATGAAAAACAGGATTGTGGAAATGCCAATGACAACAAATGAGAGTAAACTGATGAGAATAATGGTGCCATGTACCTGGTTACGGATTGTTAATCGCCAGAATGGAATGTAATCCGCTCTTGCCTTTTTATCAGAAATTAGATGGCCTATCAAATTGAAGAAAAGGGTAATCACCAGGAAAGAGCAAAAGAGATAGGCAAATAGCGTTACAGTTTCCAGGAAAAACCTGTCTTGCCGGGTAATAACAATGATCTTATTGGGCTGAGCTCTGTACCACAATTCTTCATATTCACCATGAGAAATTGTTTTGAAGCCATTGTGGGTGAAGGCTTGCTCATTGATATGTGTGCTAAAAGGATAATCATTGTAACTGGTGATTAGCTTTCCATTGTTATATATCGCAAAGGCATATTCCGAAGAACTTTCCAGTGCATTTTTATTTCCTCTCGAAAAGAGTTCAGGGTACAAGGTTTCGCTCTTGAATTTCTTTGGCTTGGATACAATGAATAAGTAGCCTTGTGTACCTCCGGCGGAATCTCTGATTGTCTTTTTACTGATATAATTAAAATTAGAATAGGACACATCGTAATAATACAAGCCCGGCACACCTGTTTCTTTACCCTGGGTCTGTATTATAGTGTTCAGTTCATTGAAAGTAGCAGGCCTTAAATTGAAAAGTGGAATTCCTGAAGAATCGAAGGTGAAGATATCTGTGTTGTATTTATTAAGATAGCCTGAAAAAGACTCATTAACCAAACTGTCTTTGAGTAACAGGCTCTGAAGCGGGTCTTTGAATCGATGAAATATCCTTGATAAATATTCATTTCGGAAATCAGTCAGAATGATACTCATGATGACCGGACCGGATGGGTCAGCTTTGTTGGAAAGATTCTCCGCAAATTTCTTGCGTGCATCTAATTCTTTTGAACGATTCTGTACCACGATCACTGCTGTAATTGATACGCTGAAGAAAAATGCCCAGAAGATAAATCTGGATGATACCAACCTGTATGCATGCAACAATAATATTTTGAATTCCAGGAGAATCACAAGTAGCAACAACCAGACGAGCAACAGTATTCTGAATGTAGTATGTATGTTGGAGGTGATAGATAGTATGCCTAAGCCTGCAGTGGCAATAAACAAATATCGAAGCAGTTTCATCTTGGGCATCATGGATCTCAGCATCTGCATCAGCAATTGTATCAGAAAAAAATATCCTGTGGCAACACAGGTCAGTACAATGAATCCTATAACACTGTAAACATTGAGTGAAAAGAAATTAATTACGTCAAAAGAGATTTGCTGATCAGCAACAAGGCTCAGGATGATATTACCTGATAAAAACGTTAACCCTGCCATGAGAGCTGCAATGCCAAAAGCAATGATATACCGCCGGACTTTGCTCCATTGATTGTTTGGATAAAAACTATTCCTGAGGTGAAACCTGATGAATAGAATGATCCAAACGAATAATACAGAATTGATCAGAAGATCGCCGAGTGAACCCATCAGAAAATTCTGTTTATACACCGAAGGGCTAAAGAGCATTAATTGCCGGAAATGGTAAGGGTCCAATTCATAAGTGATGAATCGAATAAATACCAGCGCACCTACCAGTACTGCCAGGCCTTTGTAAAATCCAAAATTTTCTGATATATGATTGGCCAGAAGGTGGATAAAGAATAGGATCAAAAGCAAAGCAACAACACCCAGGGATAGTGCAATATAATTAATGTTGTGTACCGGCAGATTGCCTGTTTTCTCCAGGTAGAAAAGAGTTTTCCCTTGTGCGTCCTTCACAGGAAGCGGGGTTACAACGGTGCTGATACTATAAGCATCTGCAATATTCTTTAACGCTGTAAAATCGTTCTTCAGGTATTGGTTTTGAATATAATAATCCCATCTGACAGGTACCAGGCAAATGAGTTGGTATTCCATACCGTTCGTTGCCGTATAGGTTTTTCGTACTGAAAGAAACCAGCCATTACTTAATCTTGAAAAATCTTGAGGCTTGGTACTGGCGATGAGGTGAGAATCCGGTGAAGCATCCTGTGTATTCCAGAACGTTTCTCGAAAAGTGCCTGTGGAATCCTTCTTATATGCAAAGACATAAAATGGTTTATTAATAATAGAAGTAAGAAAATCTTCATCATATCTGTTGGCCAGCACCTTATTTATGGTGGCTGTGTCATTTAGGAAATTGGCAGCTCTATTTTGTTCTTTTATTATTTTGGTCTGAATAGATTTCTGTATGGCCTGGGGGGTGCTGGTTACACTCCAGTAGTTACTTACAACAAATGCAATAGTGAGGAGCCATGCTGCAACAAGCAACAGGTAATTATTCCGTTTGAAGAAAGTATCGTTTGGGCTTGTCAGCACATTTTATTGATGACTTTTTATTTTGCTCCAGATAGCGTCCATTTCTTCCAGGGACATTTCATGTAGGTTCTTTCCCTGTGATTGTACCGCTAATTCCATTTTTTCAAACCTGGTCAAGAATTTCTTGTTTGTAAGTTCCAGCGCACGGTCAGCATCTATTTTTAAAAACCGGATGTAGTTAATAATTGAAAACAACAGGTCACCGGCTTCCATTTCGGCAGATTCATGATCTCCTTCAGACAAGGCTTGTTGAAGTTCGCTTTTTTCCTCTTCTACTTTCTCCCACACATCCTCCACATTTTTCCATTCAAATCCCACCTTTGCAGCTTTTCCCTGTACCCTCATCGATTTTACCAGGGATGGTAAACTTGACGGAACACCACTCATGACACTCTTTTTACCTTCTGATAATTTCAGCTTTTCCCAGTTCTTCTTCACAATTTCAGCAGTATCTGCTTTCGTGTCGCCGTAGATGTGAGGATGCCGGCGAATGAGTTTTTCACAAATGGAATCAATGACATCCTGAAGTTGAAAATGGTTCTTTTCACTTGCAATCCTTGTATAGAAAACAATATGTAAAAGCAGATCTCCTAATTCCTCCTTCATCTCTTCCCAGTCTTCCTGATCAATGGCATCAGTAAGTTCATAAAGTTCTTCGATAGTTTGCTGGCGCAATGATATAATAGTTTGTTGCTTGTCCCAGGGGCACTTCACCCGTAGTTCATCCATTATCGAAACTAACTTATCTATATTAGTGTGCATAATTTCTCGATTTATTGTCGTGCTTTATCACGCAATCATCATCATCGTCAATTACCTTCCCATTGTGGATTAAAACCCTGTGTAGGCCACTTTGCCTTTGATCTGGAACCCTCAGTGTTACAGCAATTTCTTGTAGGCTTCGACGCCTCCTGCCAAATTTTTGACATTGGTGAATCCCATTTGCTCCAGGAAGGTTGCTGCCATCATACTTCGATTTCCCGATTTGCAATAGCAAATGATTTCTGCATCTCTTAAATTGTCTATTTCTTCAGTTTGCATGAATTGAATTTGAGATAACGGCAGCAGAATGCCTCCTATATTAAATTCTTCATGCTCTTCCGGTTGCCTTACATCTAACAAGTTTAATGATTCACCGGCTTCTATGCGGCCTTTGACATCTGTTGCTGAAATTATTTCCATCAAAATCTGGTTTATGATAAAGGTAATGATCTTACGGATGTTGGTTAGGATTGGCCGCAGCCGAAGGATTTGGCGGCCCTGCAGGACGTATAGTATCAATGACCGGCTTTTCTGCCTGTATCCAGATGTCCATTGTTTGCCCAGGTTGTATCAAAACCGGGTTGCCCTGGTCGTCCTTGATGTCAGGGTTTTGCCGGTACACAAATGCGCTGGAAGTATCCTGGATATTACCTGTTCCAATAATTGATGCAAGCACAATTCCCTGGGATTGAAGTAGCGATTTTGCTTCATTAACAGTTAGTCCTACCAATTCAGGTACAGGTATCTGAACTTGTTGTACACCACCACCTATTACAAGATCGATGGATGAACCCCACCTTACCTTAGTGCCGGCGTCAATGGATTTACCATTGTAGAGTTGATCAAGTACTGAGCCCTTCATAAAATCCGGGCGTTCTGAAGTATCACCTAACTTAAGATTGTTTTTCCGTAGGTTCTCTATTGCGAACCTATAGCTTAATCCTTCTAATTTAGGCATTGCTACCATTGGCAATGACACTGGATTTACATTAAGAAATACCGTACGGTTTACTTTGACTGTAGCGCCTGACAATGGTAATTGTTTCTTGACAACATCCAATGGCAAACTGTCATTATATGCAGAGTCTGTGATCACTACTTCGAAGCCTTGCTGCTCAAGCATGTCGACAGCCTTTTCGACAGGCATGCCTGTAACTGCAGGCACCTTTAGGTAGCTGCCATGATTTGTAATCCATCCAAGGGATAAGAAAAATAAGAGTATCACAGCAAAAACCAGGAGGATTGCTATGATCAGATTGACGATAAAGGATTGTCTTGCAATGAATTTAAACACTTATAGAATATTGCTGGAAATGCAAAATAAATAAAATTTCAGGAAGGCCGTAACCACCTCTCATGCTTTGCAAAATGTTTACACTTTTTTCTTCAGGCATTCATTGATCAGACCGGTATAAAAATCTTTAAGATTTCCTCCCGCGGCTCTTACCTGTTGGGGAACAATGCTGGCTTCCGTTTGCCCCGGAACGGTATTGACCTCAAGCATATACAATTTACGGTTGCCCCCGTTATAGATAAAATCAATCCTGATCACGCCCTTGCAGTTGAAAACTTTGTATATTTTCACTGCTTCAGACTGAATGAGAGAGCGCAGCGCAACGTCTATTTGTGCCGGGGTTATTTCTTCACTTGCCCCTTTGTATTTCGCTTCAAAATCAAAAAATGAATTTTTTGATACAATTTCTGTAACCGGTAATGCTACGATATTTCCTTTTGCCTTGTAAACTCCGATTGTAAATTCTTTTCCTGGTATAAATTCTTCAGCAAGTACCTGGTCGTCTTCGAGTAGTGCTTTTTGAACCGCAGCAGCCAGGTCTTCTTTCTTTTCCACTTTGCTCATTCCTATGCTGGAGCCGCCATTATTTGGTTTTACGAAAACCGGCAGGCGAAGTTTTTGTGCTTCATTCAGAAAATCAGGTTTGGAAGAAGATTCTTTGAATAACAGAACTGAGTTGGCAACATTAATTCCGGCAAGTGATGCAACACCAATCGTATATCTTTTATTGAAAGTAATGGCGGAGGTGGCCGCATTGCAGGTTGTGTAGGGGATATGCAGCATATCAAGGTACCCCTGTAATTTTCCATCTTCGCCGGGTGTACCGTGAATGCCGATCAATACTGCATCAAAGGAAATGGTTTTACCTGCAATATTAATAGTGAAGTTGTTCTTATTCACTTCCTTCTTTTCTCCATTATCGTTTTCATAAAACCATCCCTGGGGTGTGATGTCTATTGTGTAAAAATCAAACTTCTCGTCATCGATATTTTTTTCGATGGTTTTGGCAGTGGCATAGCTGATAGTTGCTTCTCCTGAATAGCCACCTGTTACGAATGCAATACAAGGTTTCATATTGATAGAATAAAATTTATTAATTAGAACCTATTCCCTGGTTTCCGGAATTGACCATAAAACGCCACTCGCCGTTTTGTTTTTTCCACACATTAATATAAGTGCCTTTGATCATCGTATCCTGCACCACTATCTCATAAATTCCATAGGTATATCCCAATGTACCATCGCCTGATATTTCTGCTTTTTTGGGATACCAGGATACTTTGTAACCGCTATCACTGATCTGGCTGATATATTCGATTGCATCAGCGCCAATCAGAGGTTTTTCATCAGGCCGCAATAGTACTCCTTCTTTAGCCATGAAATGTACCATAGCTGCCTTCATTCCCCGTTCGGTGCTCATTGTTGAGAAAGCCTGGTCTGCTTGGATGAGTACCCCGGTAGATGAAACGGTATCTTCTTCCTTGCCGGGATATTGAAAAGGATTACTACAAGAGAATAGTGCAATGGAAAAAGATAGTAGAAATATGTAGAAAAGTAATTTCATAAAGGTTATTAAAATAAGAAGCGAAGGTTTTAAAAAATTAAAGCCTTCGCTTTCAACAGGAAATATCACCTGTTTTTAGAGGTATGTAACCTGTTAAGTAGTTTACCCATGCAATTTATTCTTTTTTGCCAATAATTCCTCAACTGTTTCCTGGTACATCTCATCGGGAACACAACAATCTACAGGGCAAACTGCAGCACATTGTGGTTCTTCATGAAAGCCCTGGCATTCTGTGCATTTATCCGGTACTATATAATAAATATCCGTTGCTATCGGAGCGTTGCGCTGATCAGCATCCATGGTAGAGCCGTCCATCATGGTTACCAATCCTTTAGTTGTGGTGCCATCCACAAAGGCCCATTCTACGCCGCCTTCATAGATCGCGTTGTTGGGGCATTCTGGTTCACAAGCACCACAGTTGATACATTCATCTGTGATTTTAATTGCCATGTTTTTTCAAATTTTATTTAATACCCGACAAGATTTATTTGCGAATTTTGCGGGCTGTGATTTTGATACAAATATAAATAGATAAATAACACCCGTTTTATGAAATTGGCAAAAAGGTTAGAGCTGCTCCAAAAGTTGAAAGATTGGTTTATGGAAAGCGGCGACGAACTAAATGCGACGATCAAAGAGGCCTTTGAGGCAAACAAATGGTTTACTACCGAATTCATAAACCTACGCATAGGTGCGATCTGCAGGCAATATCTTGATGAGAAAAAGCTGGAGCATTGGACACATCATTATCACATTGATGATAATATATCTTCTAAGAACGTGGGAGTAGTGATGGCAGGTAATATTCCACTGGTAGGGATTCATGATTTACTCTCGGTATTCGTGTCAGGACATAAGGCAGTGATCAAGCTTTCAGAAAAAGATGAAGTCCTTACAAAGAAAATTATTGAGAAATTAATTGAGTTTGATCCTGAGGCTGGATATCGTATATCCATTGCCGATAGGCTCAAAGGTTGTGATGCCTACATTGCCACAGGCAGTAATAATTCCTCCAGGTATTTTGAGTATTATTTCAACAAGTATCCGTCATTGATCAGGAAAAACAAGACATCTGTTGCGGTATTGACAGGGGAAGAAACTAACAGCGAATTAGAATTACTCGCGGATGATGTTTTTATGTTTTTCGGATTGGGATGCAGAAATGTTACCCAACTGTATGTTCCCCTTGAGTATGATTTTGTACCATTGCTCAATGCATTCAGGAAATATGAGTACCTGAAGGATCACGCCAAGTATCGCAATAACTATGATTACAATCTTGCGCTCCTCATCATGAATAACAGAGCCTATATGAGTAACGAATGTGTGGTAGTTGTGGAAGGTGATCATTTGTTTTCACCAGTGAGTGAACTTTATTATGCCTATTATAACTCAGTGGTAGAACTTGAAAAATCATTGTCTGCAAACAGCCTGGTACAATGCATATCGGGCAAGGGGCATTTAGCTTTCGGAAGGGCACAGGAAGCCGGACTATTTGATTATGCAGACGGCGTTGATACTATGCAATTCCTGCTTTCCATTTGAGGATTTGCCATCCTGGTTTCGGAAATTAACAAGCCTGTAATTATTCAAAAATTAAAATGCAAAAGGATTCTTGAATCGAATCTAATTTATTGTTAATTGTAATATTAAAGTAAAAAAATGCAATCGGCTTTGATATACTTTTATGGATAGGCATGTGATTTGAGAACATGATTTTTAGAAAACAGCAGACTTATAAAAATAAATACATGAAAACAAAAAATGTCTTCTTTACAATTTTGATCAGTGCGTTGACGGCACTGGCAGTGATGTTTGGTTATACTAAGTATTATCAGACTTCACCGAGTTTGAATTCTGAGAATTTTAAGGTACCTGCAAATTATGCAGGCTTCTTTGATTCAAATGGGAAATTCAGTGCGCCCTCTGATTTTGTTCAGGCAGCTAATGCAGCTATTCCTACGGTCGTTCATATAAAAACTGTTACAAAGCCAAAAGTTGTAACAAACAATTTACCTAACCAGCAACGTAATCCATTCTCTGACCTGTTCGGAGATGATTGGATGGATCAATTTTTTGGGCAGGGCGGACGCCAGCGTGTGGTTCCTGAACAAGCATCCGGAAGCGGTGTTATTATCAGTTCTGACGGATATATTGTTACAAATAACCACGTGGTAGCAGGTGCTGATGAAGTTACCGTTACTACCAGCGACCGTAAGACCTACACGGCAAAAGTAATAGGTGCTGATCCTAATTATGACCTGGCTGTTGTGAAAGTAGATGCCAAGGATTTGCCGTTTATGTTGTATGGTAACAGCGCAGATGTTCAGATTGGTCAGTGGGTATTGGCAATTGGCTATCCGCTTACACTGGATGCTACCGTTACAGCAGGTATCATCAGTGCTAAAGGAAGATCACTGGGATTGAATGGTAGCAGGGATGGTAACAAAAATTATGCAGTAGAATCATATTTGCAAACTGATGCTGCTGTGAATATGGGTAATTCAGGAGGAGCATTGACTAATACAAATGGCCAATTGATCGGGATCAATTCAGCTATTGCATCTCCTACAGGTTACTACAGTGGTTACAGTTATGCGATTCCCGTTGACATTGTAAAAAAGGTAGTAAATGACCTTATCAAATATGGTAGCGTACAAAGAGGGTTCCTTGGTGCAATGTTTGTAGATGCAAGCAACCTCACCAATCAGCAGAAGGAGTCAAACCAGGTACCGTTATCAGCTGATGGTATTTATATTACAAACCTGGTAAAGGAAGGAGCTGCAGCAGAGGCAGGGATGAAGGTTGGAGATATAATCCGAAAAATTGATGGTACCAGTGTTAATTCAGGCCCGGAATTACAGGAACAACTCAGTCACTTCAGACCGGGTGATAAAATACAGGTTACCTATGAAAGGAATAAAAAACTTTCAACAGCTACCGTTACACTGAAAAACAGTGCAGGTACTTATGATATTCTTAAACCCGATGCGTTGGTACAAACATTTGGGGCCCAACTTGAAACGTTGGATGCCGGCAAAGCCAAGTCTCTGGGGTTGGAAGGCGGTGTCGTTGTTAAGAAAATCAATGATGGAGTCTTGAATGATCAAACAAGAATGAGGGACGGATTTATTATTACCAAAGCAAATGGAAAATCTGTGAAAAATCTCGATGACTTAAAGAAAGTGGTAGCAAACCAGGATAGAGTCACTATCTCAGGTGTTTATCCGGGATACAATGAAGTGTTTGAATACCCACTCGATTTGTCTGGAAAATAAAATTGTTTTGATAGGTTTTATGGTTGACGGCTGTGGTAATCTTTACCACAGCCGTTTTATTTTAGATATGCCTCTTTGAAGCAGTCCTCCTGCTATACTGATCTTGTATTTGCTATGAAGTGAAAAAATATTTTGTATTTCTCACTTAATACTTTCCTGCCTCTCATCCTTTCGTTATCTCTCATATCCTTAATATTGTCGTTGTGTGTGAGATAGTAAATTACCTTTGCCAAAAAAATTATTCAGAAGAAATATGCATGATACATCAAGCCTGGTAAGTGAGATCAGGAATTTGGAAACAGAGAGTTTACCATTGGAAATTGCTGCTGATGAAAGAGCCTTACTGCTTCAAAAAGTCAACTGCTATACAGAGGAATTCTTGGAATCGCTTCCGGATCAAAAAGCTTACCAGTCAAATGGCTATGAAAGTACGTCTGCTGATGATGGATTCAGAATTGATGGAGAACAAAGTAACCTGGATCAGTTGATTGATCTAATCAGTGAAAGGATGGACAATGTAGGCCTGAATCCTGTATCTGGAGGACATTTGGGGTATATACCTGCTGGTGGATTGTATGCCTCAGCATTAGGGGATTTAATAGCTGCCGTTACTAACAGGTACGCAGGAGTATTTTATGCTTCACCCGGTGCAGTCCGGATGGAAAATGCATTGATCAAATGGGTAGGTGAGTTGATTGGTTATGGAGAAAATTTTGGTGGAAACATCACATCGGGAGGTAGTATTGCCAACCTGATATCTATTGCTGCCGCAAGGACTGCATTCAAGCTAAAGGGCAGCCAACTTTCGAAGAGTACTATTTACATCTGCCAGCAGGCGCATCATAGCATATTGAAAGCGCTCAAACTAACCGGCCTTGACGAATGTATTGTCAGGATCATTGATACGGATGCACACTACCGAATGGATTTGCAAATGCTTCGCAGGCATTTAGATGAAGATGTGAATAACGGGCTAAGCCCATTCATGCTTTTTGCAAATGCAGGCTCTACAGATGTAGGCGCCATTGATCCACTCGAAGAAATGAGCAATATTTCACACGAGTATCGGCTTTGGTTTCATGTGGACGCTGCTTATGGAGGTTTTTTCCTTTTGACGAAAGATGGCAGAAAGAAATTAAAGGGAATAGAACAGGCAGACTCTGTTATCTTAGATCCTCACAAAGGATTATTTATTCCTTATGGTTCCGGAATTGTGATGGTCAAAAATGTCCGGCATCTTTTCGATGCCAATAACTATGATGCCAATTATATGCAAGACGCCGTGGGTGAAGGATATGAATATTCACCTGCACAGTTATCTCCTGAGTTGAGTAAGCATTTCAGAGGCCTTCGTATGTGGATACCCCTGAAGGTGCATGGTATTAAGCCTTTTGCCGCCTGTCTCGAACAAAAATTATTACTTGCCCGTTATTTCTATGAAAATGTTAAGGAATTGGGTTTTCAAACAGGACCTGAGCCCGATCTGTCAATTGTTATTTTTTGGTATGTGCCTGTAAACGGTGATGCCAATGATTTCAACAGGAATTTGCTGAAATATTTGCATGAGGATGGGCGTATATTTTTGTCCTCTACTTTGATAGACGGTCAATTCTTATTGCGCTTTGCGGCGCTTTCATTCAGGACCCACCTGGATCATGTGGATTTATTATTGAACCTTATGGATGCATTTGTGAAGAAGCACAGGTGAGAAATAATTTACACGGTTATATGTAAAGCAGCAAATGTTTGAGGGCCTGCCACTCCATCTACTGTCAGTTTCTTTTTCTTTTGAAAGTCTTTGAGCGCCCTGACGGTTTCATTTCCAAACACGCCATCCACACTTATCTTAGGTCTGGCCCCTGCATTATTTAAGGCAACCTGGAGAGATATCACTGCTGCACCGGAATTGCCTTTGTGCAGAAAGGAGCCGCTGGTGAATCTTACTGCGGCTATGTTTGGCCGTTCAGCTTCCTCCCTCATGTTTCCTAACAGTGCCGGTGAAACGATGCCCGTAGTTTTCAGGTTGTACTTGCTTTGATATTGTTTTACGATAGTTTCAGTTTCATTTCCAAATACACCATCAACAGTGATTGGATAATGCAAATCGTAAAGTATCTTTTGAAGTGCAGAGACATTGGCCCCCGCATCACCTCTTTTTAAATCAATACTTCTGTCTGCAGGAGAGGGGATGTCTAATACCCCCGGACTTGCAAATCCTTTTACCAATCCACGGTTTCTAATGCGGCGCATCACCATACCGCCATCACTCTCGTTTCCAACGGCAGTATTAACTTCCCAGGAATAAAAATCCATTTGTGTAGAATCTACCCACGATTCAAAGATGCCTGTATGATCACAATGGCCATCGCCTGTCCAGTCAAACAATACAATATCACCAGCTTGTGGCTGTGAAGTCAGTTGGCCTTTTCTTTTCCAGAAGTTATAACCACCCTGGCAACTTTGATAGCCTTTGGGTGTTTCGACAAAACCAAGTGGATAACCGGCACGATCATATACCCAACTTACGAATATGGCGCACCACTTTACACCGTTGAGGTTATACCATTGTCCATATTTCGTCTTGTTTGAGCCGGGAGGAGATTCCTTCGTGCCGTTTTCCATCTTCGCAGTTTGAATAATGTCTTTCCTTGACATAAAACAGGAATTTAAAGAATGGATAATAAAGAGATGCTATTGCAATTTAAGAAATTGACTACACACTCTGAATAGTAAAAAATCGACTTTTCACATAATTCATTTCACCTCACCTCTTGTCAACTCTTCATTCACTGTTCTCCAAATCTTCAATGGATTTTTGTTCTTCAACTCATCTGGAAGTAGCTCATCGGGGCAATTTTGATAAGCAATCGGACGAACAAATCTCAAAATTCCATCTGCACCGACTGATGTAAAGCGGCTGTCAGTAGTTGCCGGAAAGGGGCCTCCGTGCTGCATTGCACGGCATACTGCTACACCTGTAGGTACACCATTGAATATAATCCTGCCACAGATATTTTTCATTTGTTCTACTAATTCTTGATTTTGCTCTATCTCAGAAGTTGTTCCCATGATACTTGATGTGAGTTGACCCCTCATTGCTTTGGCAACTGCCAGCATAGCTGCCGCATCTTTGCATCGGATGATTAGTGAAAACGGGCCAAAGACTTCTTCCCTCAACTGAGGATTCGCTATAAAATCTGCTGCTGATACAGACGCTACCACAGGTCGTCCTTCTTCAATATTATTTTCTACGGTGGATACAGCCGTTTGTGTAACACCTTTTTCACTCAATGCTTTTTTACTTTTTTCATCGAATGCTTTTGCTATTCCTTTATGAAGCATTTTTTGAGGAGCCACTTTTTGGATGGCTGTTTTTAATGTTTCAATAAAATCATTCAGGCTTTCATTTTCGATAGCAATCACCAATCCCGGATTGGTACAAAACTGCCCGACACCCACAGTCATTGAGGCGGATAATTGATGAGCAATAGCTGTTGAATCGGTTTTCATTTTTTCCGGCAACAGAAAAACAGGATTGGTACTTCCCATTTCTGCGAAAACTGGTATGGGTTCTTCGCGTTGGCCTGCCCAGTCAAAGAGTTGTTTTCCACCCGTGTAGGAACCTGTAAAACCAACAGCCTTGCAGAGCGGGTGCATTACCAACGCTTTGCTGACACTATATTCAGCGCCGAATAAATGGGTGAAAATTCCGTTGGGCATTTGGAGTTCTTGTGCAGCGTCGGAAATAATATCCGCAACCATCTTTGATGTTTTCGGATGTGCCGGATGAGCTTTCACGATCACCGGGCATCCGGCCGCTAATGCACTTGCTGTATCGCCTCCGGCAGTACTGTAAGCAAATGGAAAATTGCTGGAACCAAATACAACCACGGGCCCTAACGGTATTTTTGTCTTGCGCATATCAGGTCTGTGTAGCTCTTTGTCTTCTGTATCAATTCTCGTTTCCAACCAACTGCCTTCTGCGCATGCAGCTCCGTATTGCCTTAACTGGAAAACAGTACGATCTCTTTCGTTTTTGAGTCGTGATTCCGGCAGGTTGGTTTCATTCATTGCGGTATTGATGATATCATCTCCGCTGTGCTCCAGTTTGTCTGCAATCAAATCCATGAATTGCTTTCTTGCCAAAAGCGGATAATTGCGATAGTGTTCAAATGCCTGCCAGGATTGGCGCATGGCTTTTTCAATTTCTTCTTCCGTTACGTCTTCGTACATAGTTTCTGAACAATTTTAAAATTTTGAATCCAATCGATAATCCATTCCCATGTTGCAACAATGCGGCGAATGTATCACCATTATTGCTTATTCTTTATGTAGTAATGCAGTAATACGCTCACACAATCCGTACCAATACAAGGTTGATGCTGAGAATAACAGACTCGTTGGACTGTTGCAGGAAGATTGCAGGATTCAAAAAAAAATCAGGGCACTACCTATTTTGAGTAGTATCATTCAGGTTTATGTCATTACCTATGCTATTAATTACCTGAATGACGACCTGATGTGTTTGATCATTCAGACAATACGAATTTATTTTTGTGTTGACCTTGATTCTATTAATCCATCGACAAATTCACCACTTTCTTCTTCCTCGATGTAATCACCTTGATGATAACCGGAGCAGTAGTGACAAGTACGATTCCAATGATGATCTTCTCGAGGTTTTCTTTCACCCAAATATTTTCTCCCAACAGGTATCCTGCTGTTACAATAGATGCTGCCCATAGAAAACTACCGGTGATGTTATACAAACTGAATTTACCAGGATGCATCTTTACAATGCCCGCAATGATTGGAGCGAATGTCCTGATGATAGGGAGGAAACGGGCAAGAACAATGGCAGCTCCCCCTTTCTTATCATAAAACTCCTTTGCCTGGTGAATGTATTTTTTCTTGAATATCCAGGTGTCTTTTCTCTCTAATAACAAGTTGCCTGACTTCAAACCGAACCAGTAACCCACAAAATTTCCCAATACCCCGGAAGTACTGATCAGCATTACCCAAAATAACAGGTTCATAAAAGAATGGTCGAATGGCGACAATGAATTTGCAATAACCATCCCAGCAATAAACAGAAGTGAATCGCCCGGAAGAAAGAATCCAAAGAAAAGTCCTGTTTCAATAAAAACGATCAGGATTACAAAGTAAAGTCCGCCATGTTCCATGATCCATTGCGGATTGGTAAAATGCTGAAAGAATTCTATGATAGTTTCCATAAAGAGTTATTTGTAAAAAATGAAAATTGATGTTTGAGAAAAGTGACTGTCTGTAATGGGCGTCCTTCTAAAACAAATAGAGGATGTGGAGGTAGTGTTTATCTCCATGGATGGGTAAGCCCCTTGAAATAGCGGTAGGGTAAAAGCTTGCTGGTATGTTTTCGAAACACGCAATGGCTTTGGAATTCGATTGTTGAATGTTCTCCTTCTTGTGAAGATTCAATAGGCCTAGCCGGATGAATTCAATTCTAACGTCCTCCTGCTGAGTCTCGGATTGTGTTGTAATATTTGCTGCAGGCATAGCATAAAGAGAAGCCTGACACACTGAAGCGAACAGTGCAATGACAACTAAAAAAGTTGCAATGATCCTGGCCAAAAAATTTCTCTTAAATACCATGATAAAAAAAGTGTCGCAAAAATATCTGAATTGGGTATATGTAGCTGTTATTTATTATCTAAATACCTGCAAGCCAGGATTGAATAGCGTGAATTGGTTAAAGAAAAGAAATAAATCAGGGATTATTCTATTAATGGTATGCAAAAAAGGGTGATTAAAAGTATCTTGCAAAAAATCAATTTAATGATCAAAGCCGGTATTCTTGGCGGCGGACAATTGGGAAGAATGTTGTTGCAGGCAGCAGCCAATTATCCGGTGACTACTTATGCGATGGAAAATGATGGTAATTGCCCATCAGCCCATTTGTGCCATCATTTTACAAAGGGCGATATTACCAATGCTGATGATGTTTTTTCTTTTGGAAAAGATTTGGATGTCGTAACTATCGAAATAGAGTCTGTAAGTGAAGAAGGATTGGAAAGGCTGCAGCAGCATGGTGTCAAAGTATTTCCAACACCCGCTGCGCTCAGGACAATTAAGAATAAGGCAAGGCAAAAAGAATTTTATCAGCACCATTCTATACCAACTGCTCCTTTTGTGATTACTCATTCAAGGGATGAGGTACAATCTCATGAAGAATTATTTCCTGCCGTTCATAAGGCTGCAATAGGTGGCTATGATGGAAAAGGAGTGCAGGTGATCGAAAAGCAAAGTGATTGGTCAATTGGATTTGATTCGGAAGCAGTTTTAGAAAAAAAGATTTCTATCAAAAAGGAAATTGCGATCATCATTGGAGTTGATCAGGAATTTAAGAAAGTTCTTTATCCTCCTGCGGAAATGATCTTTGACCCTTCATTGAACCTGTTGCAGTACCAGTTAAGCCCTGCCGTGCTACCTGAGAAAATATTATGGAGGGCTGAGGCTATTTCGCTGGCAGTGGTAGAGCATTTGAGAAGCCCCGGCATTTTTGCGGTTGAATTATTTATCGACAATGAAGATCATGTGTGGGTCAATGAAACAGCACCGCGCGTACACAACAGCGGACATCATACCATTGAAGGTAATTACTGTTCGCAGTTCGATATGTTGTGGCGTATCATGCTGCAATTGCCTGCAGGTTGTACTAAAAAAATAATGGATTCAGCATTAGTGAACCTGATCGGTCAGAATAATGAGACATTACAATTGGATGCTGATTCATTCCGGGAAATATTAAAAATTGAAAATGCTTTTGTACACCTTTATGGAAAAAAAGAAAGCAGGCCTGGAAGAAAAATGGGACATGTTACTATTTTAAGCACTGACAGGATAGAATTAGTACACCTGGCCAATAAAGTACGCAATCTTTGGGAAAATAGATATTAGGGCTTTTATTGCGAAGCAAAAACAACATATAATCGTCAAATACCATCACTGCTAAAATTTTTCAACTGAATAATGCATTTAAATCATATACAAAGAATCATTACTCTTGTATTCCTTGCCACACTTTTTTCTTGTGGTGGCAATAATAAAAAAAGTGACAAGGAACAGGGTAAAAGATCAGGACCACCGCCTGCCCTGCCGGTAGAAGGATACGTGATCATACCCGAAGTCTTTTCTGCCGACCTTCAGATCGCCGGCACCTTGATACCAATGGAAGAAACTGAGATTCATCCTGAAATCTCAGGAAAGATCACCATGCTTTCATTAAAGGAAGGAGCATGGGTGAGCAGAGGTACTTTGATAGCGAGAATATTTGATGAAGACCTTAGGGCTCAGTTGAAAAAATTGCAGGTACAGCTCGAGGTAGCCCGTAAAACAATGGACAGGCAGAACGACCTGTTGAAGATTGGAGGTATCAGCCAGCAGGATTTTGACCTCAGTGTATTGAATGTAAACAGCCTCCAGGCCGATATTGCCGTATTGCAAACGGATATTGAAAAAACCTACATCCGTGCACCATTCAATGGCAGACTTGGGTTCAAGAATGTAAGCATCGGGGCTTTTGTCACCCCGTCCACCGTTCTTACCACCATCCGGCAAACAGACCAGCTCAAAGTAGAATTTAGTGTACCGGAAAAATATGTTTCATTGGTTAAAACGGGGAACTTTGTTCCTTTCACAACAGAATCTCAACAGGGAAATTTTAAAGCAAAAATAATTTCTACGGAGTCTGGCATAAATCAGACTACGCGTTCTCTTGAAGTACATGCAATCGTACCTAACAGCAACAATGAATTAAGACCGGGAGGATTTGCAAATATTACCTTTGACCTGGGTGGTAACAGGAATGTGGTGATGATACCCACACAGGCCATCATACCAGAAGCCCGGGATAAGAAAGTGGTTGTTTTCAATGGCGGAAATGCCTCCTTTGTTACAGTAGAAACAGGTGCACGCAGTGAAGGCAAAGTTGAAATCATTAAAGGGCTTTCAATTGGTGATACCATTATCATTACAGGGTTGCTTGCTATCAAACCCGGAGGCAGTATTACCATTTCATCATATCATAAAGCAGATAAGAATTGAATATAGCACACCTGAGTTTACGGAGACCGGTATTTGCCATCGTGATGAACCTTGCGATAGTGTTGTTTGGTATTATTGGTTACAGGTTTCTGGGAGTAAGGGATTATCCTGCTATTGATCCTCCTAATATTTCTGTTAGTACTTCTTATGCCGGTGCCAACTCTGACATTATTGAGTCACAGATCACAGAGCCCCTGGAAAAAGCGATCAATGGTATAGCCGGAGTCAAGAATATTACATCAAGCAGTAGCCAGGGCAGAAGTAACATCAATGTGGAGTTTGACCTCGGGGTCGATTTGGAAACAGCTGCCAATGATGTGAGGGATAAGGTATCGCGTGCTGTGCGCCAGTTACCCCAGGATATTGATGCGCCACCTGTGGTTTCTAAATCCGATGCCAGTGCCCAGCCGATTATCGCGATGACAGTACAGAGCCTCTCGCGAAACCAGTTAGAGGTTACTGAGTATGCAACCAACAATTTGCTGGAGCGGTTGCAAACCATTCCAGGCGTCAGTTCTGTGGACATTTGGGGAGAGAAACGATATGCTATGCGTATATGGTTTGACCCTCAAAAACTCAATGCCTACAACCTGACAACAGAAGATGTACAAAACGCGTTGCAAACGCAGAGTGTAGAATTGCCTTCCGGAAAACTAAGCGGTAATACAACGGAATTGGCTATACGTACTTTTGGAAGATTATATACCGAAGAAGATTTCAACAATCTTATCATTAAGAATGTCAACGGAGTCAACATACGACTTAAGGATATTGGAGAAGCGGTGCTGGGTCCGGAGAACATCGAGTCTGTATTGAAGGAAAGTGGCATACCCATGATCATGCTGGCCATCATACCTCAGCCGGGAGCCAATTATGTTTCTATTTCAAATGAATTCAATAAGAGACTGGAGCAGTTAAAAAAAGAATTGCCACCGGATTTTAAATTGAATGTGGGAATGGATCAGACAATATTTATCAAGCGTGCGATTTCGGAAGTGGAGGAAACTTTATTCATTGCCCTGGGGCTTGTGATCCTGATCGTGTTTATATTTTTCCGTGATGTAATTATTTCACTGAGGCCATTGCTTGATATTCCTGTGTCGCTGATAGGGGCATTTTTCATTATGTACATTTTTGGATTTACGATTAATGTGCTGACCTTATTGGCAATAGTACTGGCTACAGGGCTTGTAGTAGATGACGGTATCGTCGTCACGGAAAATATCTTTAAGAAGATAGAGAAGGGGATGGACAAATATAAAGCTGCTGTTGAGGGGACCAGGGAAATTTATTTTGCAGTTATCTCCACATCCATTACGCTGGCTATAGTTTTTCTTCCGGTTATTTTTCTTGAAGGATTTGTAGGCCGCCTGTTCAGGGAGTTTGGTATTGTGGTGGCGGGTGCTGTTTTGATCTCTGCATTTGTATCTCTAACGCTCACGCCTGTACTAAATGTGAAGCTCACACACAAGAAGATGGGGCATACCTGGTTTTACCTGAAAACTGAGCCTTTCTTTGCTGCAATGGAAAATGGGTATAAGAAAAGTCTTGGGATTTTTATGAAAGCCAAATGGATTGCTTTCGTATTGATCGCAGCGTGTTTTGGTATCATCTATGCTATTTTTAAAGATATTCCTTCGGAGTTGGCTCCATTGGAAGATCGCAGCCAGTTCAGGCTGAGTGTGACGGGCCCCGAAGGAGCCAACTTTGAGTACATGGATAATTATATTGACAGCCTCAATAAATTTATCATGGACTCAGTACCTGAGAAATCTATTTTGATCAGTGTAACTTCTCCTGGATTTGGTGGAGGTTCTGTTAATAGCGGATTTGTACGTGTCATGCTTACAGATCCTAAGGATAGAGTACGGTCGCAGCAAGAGATTGTAGATATGGTGAACCGTAACCTCAGAAAATTTTCACAAGGCAGAGCATTTGCGATGCAGGAGCAAACTATCAGCGTGAGCAGGAGAGGTGGACAGCCGGTACAATTCGTCATTCAGAATAATGACTTTGAGAAGATCAGGAATGTATTGCCTCTGTTTTTGGATGCGGCACAGGATAGCAAGATCCTGGATGGAGTGGATGCTGACCTGAAATTCAATAAACCTGAACTTCGTGTAAATATTGACCGCCTCAGGGCGAGTGAATTGGGTGTGAGTGTGGGAGATATCAATCATGCACTTGAACTTGCATTCAGCGATCGCCGGCTTGGATATTTTTATAAATCAGGAAAGCAGTATTCTGTTTTAGGGCAGGTAGATCGTGTCAACAGGGAATCTCCTGCTGATTTATCAAAGATCATGGTAAAGAATTATGCTGGCACATTGATAAGCCTCGACAATCTTGTAACACTTACGGAAGCTTCCGCACCACCTACCATTTATCACTTCAACAGGTATAAGTCTGCTACTATTTCTGCAGGACTAAAACCCGGATACACAGTAGGTGATGGCGTAAAGGAAATGGAAAGGATTGGGAAAAAATTGTTAGATGATTCATTCAATACTTCATTAGCGGGTACATCAAGAGATTACAGTGAAAGTTCCGGAAATACCATGTTTGCTTTTGTCCTTGCATTACTGTTGATTTATCTCGTGCTTGCTGCACAGTTTGAAAGCTTTATCGATCCATTCATTATCATGATTACTGTACCTCTTGCAATGGCGGGAGCCTTATTATCGCTCTGGATATTCGGGCAGACATTCAACATTTTTTCCCAAATCGGTATGATTATGCTGATAGGACTTGTTACCAAGAATGGAATATTGATTGTGGAATTTGCGAATCAATTGCGGGAAAAGGGAATGAGCAAGTCGAAGGCTGTAATAGAAGCTGCTTATATGCGGCTACGACCGATCCTGATGACCAGCCTAGCCATGTCTCTTGGGGCATTGCCACTCGCGCTTTCTTTGGGTGAGGCATCCACGAGCCGTGTACCATTGGGTATTGTGATCGTAGGTGGTATTATGTTTTCTCTATTGCTGACCTTGTACATCATTCCGGCTATATACTCCTATTTTTCATCTAAAAGACATGAACTCAATGAAGCATTGCGGTAAAATGATTTTGTTGTTGATAATGTTTTGTAGCGGGATGTATGCGTCTGCCCAGGATTCTTTGCTGACCATTCAGGATGCCATCAGGATGTCGATTGAAAAGAATTTTGATGTAACCATCAGCAGGAATGAAAAGGAGTTAGGAACTATCACCAATAGCTGGGCTATGGCAGGAGCATTGCCCAGGGTAAGTGCAACTGCTACCAAGACCTTCGGTGCCAGCAATCTCAAGCAAAAATTGAATAACGGAACAGTGATCGAAAAAGACCGCAGCACATCTCAAAGTTTTGCAGCAGGTGTCGCAGTGAACTGGCGTGTGTTTGACGGATTTAAAATGTTTGCTACCAAAAGAAGGCTAGAAGCATTGGAACGAATGGGAGAATTCAATTTCAGAAAAACGCTCAATGAAACCGTTTATGATGTCATCACAGCTTATTATAATATTGTTACGCTGAAAGAACAATTACAGGCTACCAACGAACAAATATCATTGTACAACGAACGGCTGAAATTGTCCCAGGCAAAATTGGATATCGGTACAGGCGCTAAGTATGAAGTACTGGAAGCGGAGGTGGACCTCAACGAACAAAAGTCCAACCTGCTTACTTTGCAAAATGCAATTGCTGTTGCGAAAACATCACTTTCCAATCTTATTGGTGGCAACCTGGATACTGATTTCAATATTACCGATACCATTCTCGTACAACCATTACCGTCATTGACAGATGTACGAAGCAAAATTGAACAACAGAATCCGGACATACTTGCAGCTAATACCAACCTTACGGTATTAATGGAGACTAAAAAGGAAATCAATGCGGACCGATTGCCATCGCTCACTTTAAATGGATTTTATAATTTCAACAAAAACAGCAGCAGCGCAGGATTCAATCTTTTCAATCAGACTTATGGCCCATCGGGAAGCATTGGCCTTAGTGTGCCGCTTTTCCAGGGTATTATTGTAAAGAAGCAATTGCAGGTCGCCGATATTGATATCCGCAATCAGCAGTTGAGAATTGAAAAAGCAAAGAAGGATATCCATACAGCCCTCACCAATGCTTATATCAATTATTCATCAGCACTGAAGACGATTGAGTTGGAGAAAAGCAATCTGAAACTGGCATCTGAAAATATCATGATCGCGACAGAGCGTTACAGAAAACTCAACATTACAGCAGTAGAACTAAGGCAGGTGCAGATCAGTTATAATGCGACTAAATTCCGATTGTACAATGCACTGAACCAGGCAAAGGCAGCGGAGGCCATGGTGGCGCTGCTGAGTGGGGATATTGAAAATCTGTAAGTGTGAATTACCTTTGACACCTTATATATTCATCATGGATCAACAACCATTAGCAGGCATCATCATGGGGAGCGACAGCGATTTGAAAGTAATGCAGGCCGCTGCTGACATTCTCAATGAGTTTGGAATTTCTCATGAAGTAACGATTGTGAGCGCGCATCGTACTCCGGCACG
Source organism: Chitinophagaceae bacterium (assembly GCA_039811325.1). Classification (GTDB taxonomy): domain Bacteria; phylum Bacteroidota; class Bacteroidia; order Chitinophagales; family Chitinophagaceae; genus Ginsengibacter. Next base: position 24,417 of record JBDHYH010000046.1, read on the forward strand.
GATGTTTGATTATGCGAAAAATGCCCACAAGAGAGGATTGAAGGTGATCATTGCCGGGGCCGGAGGTGCTGCTCATCTTCCCGGTATGGTGGCCGCTATTTCTGTGTTGCCGGTGATCGGTGTTCCTGTAAAATCATCTAATTCTATTGATGGTTGGGATTCTGTCCTTTCCATTTTGCAAATGCCTAACGGTGTGCCTGTGGCTACGGTAGCGCTGAATGCGGCTAAGAATGCGGGTTTGCTTGCAGTGCAAATACTCTCCACTGGTGATGAAAAATTGGTACAAAAACTGGAAGCCTATAAAACTAAGATGCGGATGGAGGTAGAGGAAAAGGCGAAGAAGATGGAAGCGGATCGTTGATTCTGGTCCCGGGAGAAATACTAATAGTTCATTGGTCTTGTCAACCGCGTGTCTTATCGTTCCCTGAGCTTGCGGAAAAGATAATCGTTCCCTGAGCTTGTCAGACGAAGTGATTGCTTGTCTGACTCAGACCGAAGCGTCTGAGTTTTCAATACTGACCGAAGCGTCAGTACCGAAGGGGACTCAAAATAATTCAGAAAAGATTTTACTTACACAATCTGGCTTCGGCAGGCTCAGCCATCGGTACTATCATTCTCTTAGCCAGATGGATCTCGTTCAATATTTATCACTCGTCACTTTTCACCTCCCTCTTGCAACACACAAAACTTTGCTTCCAACACCATTGATGCATCATAAACAGCTTTCAGAAAATCCTTTCCCCATAGTGCATAAAACAACATGAAATTGTCTGTCCTTTCCTGCAATCCATGTCCGTTCAGCGCAGAGAACAGCTTATCCAATTGACGGGAAGTAGCTTCAAATTTTTTCTTTTCAGCGCTCAGCATTTTTTTCTCCAATGCTATAAGTTGTTTCAAAGAGCGGGTTTTCAGCGCTTCCACATGATCATTGAGTGTTACATCTATTGGCTGAACCTTTGTCCGTATTTCGTCAAAAAGCGTTTCAAGGCTTTCCTTCTCTTTTGATAGTTCCAATGAATGATTGCTGTTGCTGATCACCAGGTCTTTCAAAACGGCTCCTTTTTCCCTGAATAGTTCTTCGGTGGTTAGATTCAATTTTTCCAAAAGCAATTTCCATTTATGCTCTATGATGAGAAATGAATTTCTTAAAACAATAACAGGATAGGGTACACGATAATGGTCAAAGATGTCTTTGAGCTGGAGCCAGTAAGCCAGTTCGCCTCCGCCGCCGACGAATGCGATGTCAGGAAGTATCATTTCCTGGAACAGTCCGCGCAGTATCACGTTGGGACTAAACCGCTCAGGATGTTCCTCCAACTCTTTCAATATTTCTTCTTTGGTGAAATGGATGTCAGTTTCGTGAACAACAAAATTTTCTCCTATCTGTACGATGCGATTCCGAATATCATCCTTCATATAAAAGAGATTGATATCTCTCGCAAAAGCCTGCGCATGGTGATGCGCAGATAGCCTGGCCGAAGTGTCCTGTACTATTTTGGACGGTGTGTGATGTAAAAGATCATCTTCAAATACCTTTTGCATGACTGCTTTGCAGGCAGCATTATCCGGCAGAAAAACGACCAAACCAAATTCTTTGAATAGTTCATGAACAAAATGAAAAGTAGCAGTTTCGATAGTGCTTCCTTCTTTGTAGCAGCTTCTGGCAAGGTCTGCGATTTCTTTTCCAAAAGGTTCCGCCAATAACCTGCCTTCAAAGGAATGGATAAGCTCGATGAATTTTTTGTCAATCACCATCCTGCCCACCGCTCCTTTCTGATTGGTGTCCCAGGTATAGGTTTTTCCATCAATGACAATGTTATTTAATTCATCAAGGTCTGCATCTTCACTGCCCATAAAGAATACCGGAACAAAGTTGAATTCCGGAAATTCTTTTTTGAAATCATCTGCCATCCGGAGGACATGCATGATCTTGTAAATGAAATAAAGATGGCCTGTAAAAATGTTAGGCTGATGCGCGGTGCAGATGGTAAATGTGTTTTCATCCAGCAACAGGTCAATATTTTGTTGTACGGCATCAGCCTGGTTTTTTGTTCTGTATTGCTCATGCAATTGAGCAGCGAGCAGCGTGCGGTTTATCGGATGCTTTTGTTTTTGTTCGATGGCTTTCTTTATACCCTCTATATCAGTTGTATGTTCATAAAATGAACGCAACTCCTCGTTTTGATTGAGGTAGTCAATGACTGTTTGAGAAAATTTTCCTGTGGAATGGTAGAGAATATATTGTGCCAGAAAGTTTGCCTTCAAAGTAAATTTGTTTTGAGGGCTAAAGATACTTAATGCACGGAGAAGAATTATCCGGTAAGGGTGCTAATATATTCTACAAAAAAACCTGTCAGTTGAGTTTGAAGTGGGATGGTTTCTTTTAGGTTCGACCTGGGATAAACCTGTAAGGTTGCGCTTGAAGTGGGATGATTTCTTTTAGGTTAACTGACAGGTTGAAAGTAAAAAAGATGCCTTCACAATCCTGTGGAGTTTTTGGATTGTAAATACTTATAGGGATAGCCAATATTTTGTTAGCTTTACTCGTTGCCTCGTCATATAATTTGATATTTTATGAGAGTATTATCCTTCTTCGCCGCTATTCTATTTATCGCTTTTTGCGTGTCACTTTCAACCGGGCTGACATCTTGTACAAAGACCGAAACGATGTATGACACGACGTATATTACCATTCATGATACGTTGATGATTAAGGATAGTGCTAATGATCTGACGACAGGGCTGGTAGCCTATTACACATTTAATAACGGAAGCCTGGTTGATAGTAGCGGACATAATAACAATATTGTGCTTAATAATGCTACCAAAACAACAGACAGGTCTGGTCGCGCTAATAATGCTTATTTGTTTGATGGTAGTTCCAGCTATATGCAGGTAAAGAATAGCAGTAGTTTGAATCCAGATAAAATCACCTTATATGCGATTTTGAAAGTGAACGGGTACTATGCCGGAACATGCAATGGTAATCAGATATTGGCTAAAGGAGACAGAGACGATGTTAATGGGTTTTATAA
>JBDHYH010000047.1:0-27261 GCA_039811325.1 Chitinophagaceae bacterium
AAACCCATGCAGGGGGAAATGGAATTTGTGCAACGACCCAACGGAATACCGTCATAGCTCTGCTAAATTCTATATTACCGGAGAATACGGAATTTATCCGGTTACCCATGTGGGAGAGTTAAGTGAAATAAAACTGGTAAGGGATGAAAGGTATTAATCGCAGCGTCCCGTGCCGGAGACGCTGCGGGGAAAGAATGCCGCGATGCCTGGTAGCGCCTTCACTTCTAGTTTGGTAGGAAATAGTTTAGCATTTAGTTTTAATGGATGGGCTGGTGTTAGCTCTACAGCCTCAGGAACTTATCTAACAACCAACATTCTTTTAGGTTATGCTGGAAATAAAATTGGTGCTGGTGTGGTGAGTTTAGTTGGAAGTAATTTGAATGCGGGTACTTTTTTGAACAATTATAGTGGTAATATTATCGGGAACTATCTAAGTGGTGGTGGACAATGGATTAATGAACTCTCTAATAAATAATTGGGCTATGAAGAAGCTCTTTAAAACAAATATTATTGTTCCTTTTGTGATCGTTTTGATTTTTGTTCTTGTATTTGTTCAAAGATGTTTTCGTGATTATGATGTCAGATTGAATGGGATATTGGTTAATGCAACTATAGTAGAATATTTGGGTTCTACAAAAGGAGGTAGCGGGGTAAATCCAAATTATCTTTGTCGCTTTAAGTACCAAGGTAAAGACAGAACTCTAATTAGTCCATCAGGAATAAAGTCCGAAGGACAGTCTTATGTCGGGAAGACTTTTCCAGCTTTGTTTTCTTCTAAAACAAACTCCCTAAGATTATTAATTACGGAAGATGATTATGTAGAATTTGGAATCGACTATCCCGATAGCCTAAAGTATAAGTAGCTTATGGGTATTAAATTTTCACATATTGGAGGGTTGCCATGCAAAGATTGAGTGTTAGCTTTTTGTAATCTATTCGAATTAACTGATTTGGATATTAACATCGGCGGCATGATTTGGAAAAGCAAAGGCGATGGAGAAAAGCGGAAATATGATTTTGATTATGATGCGGTGAATAGGATATTGTCAGCTGATTTCAATCAATATACCGGGAGCAGTTTTAATAAAACAGCCGGAGTAGATTTTAGTATGAGTACTATGAGTTATGATGCCAATGGAAATATCATGACGATGAACCAGAAAGGACTCAAAATAAATACCTCGCCGCTCATAGATCAATTGGCATACACCTATCAAACTAACAGCAATAAACTCATGATAGTAGTTGATGCCGTTGCTACCGAAAATAAATTAGGGGATTTTTATAATGGAACGAGTGGAACCGGTAATGACTATGCTTATGATGCAAACGGCAATTTGATTTTTCTTCCCCGCAGCGTCTCCCCCAAAGGGGACGCTGCGTTTGATGTACTCTCCTGGCGCGAGTGTTAAGCAATGCGTCACTCGTGCCTCACAATTCTACCGGATTGTATCCGGGTTTATTTGTTGTCTCAGCTTCCTCAACTATCCTTAGCTTAATCAAACAATAAATGTGCAACTGTCCCCGTGTTATCTCCACCATCAATAACTTTTTGTGATTTTCCAAAAATACCCGGTGATGAAATCAATCAGTACCAAAAGCGTCAGGCAGTGTTGGGCCATGTTGACTGTTCATATCAACATTTAAAATTACATTTGCCGCCTCATGTCAATCAAGATAGAAAATCTTACCAAACGTTTCAATGGACAAGCAGTCGTAAAAGGATTGTCATTTGAAGCGAAGGATAATGGTGTCATCGGATTCCTTGGCCCCAATGGGGCCGGCAAATCCACCACTATGAAGATGATAACAGGATACCTGGAGCCTGATGAAGGCAGTATCACTGTGTGCGGAATGGATGTGGATGCCGGCAAATCTGATTTTAAGAAAAAGATTGGCTATTTGCCTGAAGGGAATCCTTTGTACCATGAGATGTACGTGAGGGAATACCTGAAATTTATTGCAGCAGCACAACAAATAGATAATCCTGAAAGCAGGGTAGAAGAGGTGATCGAACTAACCGGGCTTACTCCAGAATCAAATAAGAAAACTGGGCAATTAAGTAAAGGATATAAACAAAGGGTAGGGCTTGCTGCCGCAATACTTCATGATCCGGAAGTACTGATCCTGGATGAACCCACCAGCGGACTGGACCCTAACCAAATAGTTGAAATCCGTACCTTGATAAAAAATCTTGGAAAATCAAAGACTGTTCTCTTCTCATCTCACATCCTGCAGGAGGTGGAGAGTATATGTGATCGAATCATCATCATCAATAAAGGTGAAATTGTGGCGAATGACCAATTGCAAAATTTGAAATCAGTTACATCAACTCATACTGTAGTCGTTGTCAAATTTACGGTTCCACCCGCGGAGGGCTGGTTTGATTCATGGACGGAAATCGAAAAAGCAGAAACCGATAACGGATATTTCTACCTTCAGACAACAGAGCCTGATAAACTAAAAAAACAAATACTCACCTTTGCATTGGAAAATGATTTGGATATCGCATCCATCGAAAGTCAATCCCGGTCATTAGAAGACATATTTAAAGAATTAACAAACAAAAAATATAAATAAACAATGAGCTACATTACAAACGTTACCGCACGACAAATTTTGGATAGCCGTGGCAACCCCACAGTAGAAGTAGATGTATTAACAGAGAATGGATTTCTGGGCAGAGCAGCAGTTCCGTCTGGCGCCAGCACAGGGGTGCATGAAGCAGTTGAGTTGCGGGATGGAGACAAGAAAATCTATGATGGTAAGGGGGTGTTGAAGGCAGTAAAGAATGTGAATACAGTGATCGCGGATGCTATCTTCGGATGGGATGTGGCAGATCAAACCGGGATAGACAATGTTATGTTGCAACTGGATGGTACGGCCAACAAGGCTAAATTGGGTGCCAATGCGATATTGGCAGTGAGCCTTGCTGTTGCTAAAGCCGGAGCGCTCGAGGCCAATCTTCCGCTCTACAGGTATGTGGGCGGAACCAATGCACGTACGCTTCCGATTCCAATGATGAATATTTTGAATGGTGGCGCGCATGCAGACAATAAGATAGATTTCCAGGAATTCATGGTGATGCCGGTGGGTGCTCCCTCATTCAGTGAAGCCCTTCGTTGGGGTGTGGCTGTATTTCACCAATTGAAATCAGTGTTGAAAAAGAAAGGTTACAGTACAAATGTCGGAGACGAGGGAGGTTTCGCTCCGGATATTCAGAGTAATGAAGAAGCAATCGAAACGGTACTTGCAGCCATAGAGAAAGCAGGTTTCAAAGCGGGCAAGCAAATAGCGATCGCAATGGATCCTGCGGTAAGCGAAATGTATGATGCTGCTAAGAAAGTATATCACTTTCATAAATCCGATGGCCGCAAACTCAGCAGTGAAAAAATGGTGGATTATTGGAAAGGATGGGTGAAGAGCTATCCGATTGTTTCTATTGAAGACGGTATGGCAGAAGATGACTGGAAAGGATGGAAATTGCTGACAGATAGTATTGGAAACAAAGTACAATTGGTAGGTGATGATCTTTTTGTAACCAATGAAAAAAGATTACAGAAAGGCATAGACGAAAAGGTAGCCAACGGATTATTGGTAAAGGTGAACCAGATAGGATCACTTACAGAAACAATCAATGCAGTAACGCTTGCCCAGCGCAATGGTTACAATACCATCATGAGCCATCGTAGTGGTGAAACAGAAGATACGACCATTGCCGACCTCGCGGTGGCTTTGAACTGCGGTCAGATCAAGACCGGAAGCGCCAGCCGTACAGACAGGATCGCTAAATACAATCAACTGATTAGAATTGAAGAAAATTTGGGAGAAGGTGCTGTTTTTCCGACAGGAAAAATTAAATTTGGTAAGTGATTCAGTTTTCTTAACCCATAAATTCTTCATTTTTTGAAATACTTTAAGAAAATTGCAGGGAATAAATACCTGCTGACACTGATTGCATTCGGGGTGTGGATGGTGTTTTTTGACAGAAATGATATCCCACTTCAGATCAGCAGGGTACATGAACTCAACCAGCTTCAGAATAGTGAAAAGGTAATGATGAAGCGGATCTCTGACACCCACACTGAACTGGATAATTTAAAGAATAGCCCTGAAACTCTTGAAAAATATGCAAGGGAGAAGTATTTGATGAAACGGCCAGGCGAAGACCTTTTTATTGTGAAAACTGATACCGAAGATTAAATACTGGTATTCTTACAATAAAGTATAATTGTCTTGCGTTATTAAAGCGGATAAACATTATTATTTTTTAAAGCCATTTTATTTATGACTGAATTTACTCAGGCAGACCTGCTCAGGTATTTCTACGGCGAAACTTCAGAAAGCAAAACCGAAGAAATCAGAGTTGCGCTGCAAAAAGATTCCAGGTTGAGGGATTCCTTTAACGAGCTAAAGCAAACACTCAATGCTTTGGACGAGGCTAAGTCCACTCCTTCCAAATCTGTGATGGACAGGATTTTTGGATATGCCGCCTCAAAGCAACCAAAAGTGCAAACTCACTAAAGGGATTCAATTCACTATCTTTAAATCCTGCTTCCCAAACAAGCAGGATTTTTTTATGACCTTAAAGGAACGTTACCAATTCGTTATTGAATATTTTCTGAAAAATGCCCCTGATGCATCTACCGAACTGGTTTATGACAGTCCCTATCAACTCCTGGTAGCAGTGATTCTCTCTGCCCAATGTACAGACAGACGCGTTAATCTTACGACCCCTGCACTCTTTGATGCCTATCCTGATTTTGAATCTCTCAGTCATGCCAAACAAGAGAATCTCTTTTCTCTGATCAAAAGTATTTCCTACCCCAACAGTAAGGCAAAGCATTTGATAGGAATGGCTCAAATGGTGATGACGACTTACTCCGGTAAATTACCTATGTCTGTAAAAGAACTGGTAACACTACCGGGCGTGGGGCGGAAGACAGCAAACGTGATTACATCAGTATTGGACAATCAACCAAATATGGCAGTAGATACCCATGTATTCAGAGTTGCAAACAGAATCGGTTTAGTAAGGGCAAAAACCGTATTGGAAACGGAGAAGCAATTAGTCAAAAACCTGCCCGTAGATTTGGTTCATATCGCTCATCACTGGCTCATTCTGCATGGCCGGTACATTTGTATCGCGCGCACTCCCAAGTGTGGGATTTGTGGGCTACGGCCAGCATGCAAGTATTTCAAAAAAATTGAAACAAAAAGGTAAAAAACACGTTTCTTTACTATTCGGATTTTATCTTCCTGTGCTGCTTTTATTATTATGAGAACAAAATTCCTGTTTATTGCAATACTCATCTTTAGTTTTCTTGAATCGAGAAGCCAGTACTATTTCTATAATGGAGAGTTCTATGAAAAGGAATTGTTGGTTGAGGTAGGAGGTTCTTTCGGGGCTATGAATGCTTTTACAGATCTGGGAGGCAGAAAAGGTGTCGGAAAGAAGTTTGTAAAGGATTTCAATATCAAGAACACCCATGTAACAGGTGGAATGTTTGTAGGTTTGATGCTGAAAAACCTTTTGGGACTCCGGATTGAGGCGACATTCGGAACTGTATCTGCCTATGACAGTATCTTGAAAAAAGTGGCGCCCACTACCAATGGCCGATATGAAAGACATCTTGAATTCAGAAGCCCAATAACAGAGATTGCTGCTCTGGCAGAAATTCATCCTTTCGAAATTTTTGGTAATTATGGGCCTGAAAAATACCCGCCCGAAGTTTCTCCTTATGTCATTCTTGGTGTGGGATATTTTCATTTTAATCCACAGGCAACTTTGAATGGCTCTCTTGTGGATTTACAGCCTTTGAAAACTGAAGGGCAAGGCTTTGCAGAATATCCGCGTGCAAAGGAATATAAACTCAACCAGGTAAGTTTTCCATTTGGAGCAGGTGCCCGCTACGATATATCTTCTGTACTCAATATAAGGATTGAATTGCTGTACCGAATATTACGAACAGATTACCTGGACGATGTGAGTGGTAAGTATATCAATCCGTCAGTGTATGCAAATTACCTATCCGGTATCAAACTTAACCAGGCACTGTTGCTGAACGACAGGCATATTCCTGGTGCCGTTTATAGCACAGCCCATCCCGATGGCGTAAGGGGTAATCCAAGGAATAATGATGGATATGTAACTTTCTGCCTGAAGGCCGGACTTACTATTGGAAGAGATAGAAGGTAAGGTTAATTTATCAACCATCTACTTCCTGCTTATTAAATTGAAGTTTGTGTAATCTGAAATAATAACCTTGCCTGTTCATCAATTCAGCATGTGTTCCCGACTCAACAATGACACCTTTGTCCAGTACAATGATCTTGTCTGCCTTTCGGATTGTAGAAAGCCTGTGTGCAATCACAATTGATGTTCGCCCTTTGATCATTGTATCGATAGCAGCCTGGATCAACCTTTCGCTTTCACTGTCAATGGAAGAAGTCGCCTCATCTAATATCAAAATAGCCGGGTTATACAATAGCGCACGGATGAAGGATATCAACTGGCGCTGCCCCAATGAGAGTGTAGTTCCTCTTTCCATCACATTAAAGTCGTATCCACCGGGTAGCCTCAGAATAAAATCATGGACACCGATTGCCCTGGCTGCATTCATTACATCATTCTTCGAAATATTCTTGTTGCGTAGCGTAATGTTGTCATAAATGGAACCACTGAAAAGAAATACATCCTGAAGAACTACTGCAATGTTGCTTCGCAACACTTCAATTTCATAATCATAAATGCTGACACCATCAATACTGATATTGCCACGATTGATGTGATAAAGTCTGTTGATAAGGCTAATGATCGATGTTTTACCACTTCCTGTATGCCCAACAATAGCAATGGTTTCACCCCGTCTTACTTCGAAAGAAATATCCTTCAAAACAAAATTTTCATCAGTGTATGCAAACCATACATTCGAAAATTTCACTTCACCTTTGATGTGCGTTGGCGTATGTAGTGTAGCTGTATTCTTTGTAACGTCGGGGTTTTCCAATACATTAAAAATTCTTTCGCTCGCTACCATACCCATTTGCAGCACATTGAATTTGTCGGCAATTACGCGAAGCGGACGGAATAATAAATTCAGGTACATGATGAAAGAGATAATGACGCCGGCATTTGCTGCATAATTACCACCCCACCAAACCAGTAATCCGATAGATACTGCCAGCACAATTTCTACCAATGGAAAGAAAACCGAATAAGCAAATATTGCCTGTATATTAGCATTGCGATGTTGTTTATTGATTTCTCTAAACTTAGAATATTCTTTGTCCTCTGCTGCAAATGCCTGTACTATCGCCATCCCTGTAAGATGCTCTTGCACAAAAGCATTCAAAGCAGCAACAGCATTGCGTACTTTAATGAAAGACTTGTTGACACTTTCCTTGAAGAAATAAGTGGCAATAATCAGTAGTGGAAAAGGAGCCAGGCTAATAAGTGAAAGCCTCCAGTCTACGCCAAACATGAAAAGCAAGATCGAAAGAATCGATAGCAGGTCGGCGATGATAGGAATAAGACCATCAGAAAAAATATTGTTGACTGCTTCAATATCGTTGATAGTACGGGTCGTCAGTGTTCCGATCGGTGTCTTGTCGAACTGCCGGAGATTAAAACTCAATACCTTGTCATATACTTTTACCCTCATATCATTTACAACATATTGGCCAAGCCAGGAAGTAATGAATCCGAAGTAATATCTCAAGACAGTTTCCAAAAACAAGATACCCAATTGGATAACGGTGATCATTACAAGCCAGAAAGCATCTTTGTCTTTGATAAATACATTGACAGTGTATTGGATCAGGTAAGGCCTGATGGGTGATATCACTGCCAGTGCAACGGAGAGGAAGATAGAGACATAAACTTTCTTCCTGTATGGCTTAGTATAGCTGAATACTTTTCTTAGGATTTTGAAATCAATAAATTTTTTTTTCGGGCTGGTAACAGGCATTTTGCAAATTTAGTTGAATTCACTATCAGCTTTTCATGGTTGGAAACCTGGAGACGGGAGTGGAATTTTGGATTTCATACCTTGTGAAAACAAAATCGGTATGATGAGAGAAATTATTTATTCGGTGTTGGCTATTTTTCTTTTGCAAAATGCAAATGCACAACCAATTAACGTGATGACTTTTAATATCAGGCTCAATGTAGCCTCTGATAGCCTGAACGCCTGGCCTCACCGTAAAAACCTGGTAGTATCACAAATTCGATTTTTTGATGTAGATGTATTGGGCGTACAGGAAGCAAAGCCGGAACAGATGAAAGATCTTGCTGAGTTACTACCGGAATATGATTACATTGGTGTAGCCCGTGATACAGGTGCATGGGGGGAGTACTCGGCAATCTTTTACAAGAGATCGAAACTGGAAGTATTACAGTCAAATACCTTCTGGTTATCTCCCACGCCAAAGGTGCCGGCAAGCAAAGGCTGGGATGCAGCGCTTACAAGAATTGTAACCTGGGGGAAATTTAAAGACAAGAAAACAGGTAAAATATTTTTCAGTTTCAATACACATTTCGATCATATAGGCAAGGTGGCAAGAGCACACAGCGCTGAGATGATTTTGAAAGCTGTAGACAGCCTGGCCGGGAAATTCCCGGTGATAGTCACAGGTGATTTCAATACTTCCATAAAAGATGAGCCTTACCAGATCATCACTAATTCATCGAATCCATTGCATCTCCTAAATACATTCTCCATTTCTAAATTACCTCACTATGGCCCTACAGGTACCTTTAATAATTGGGGTAGCAAAGAAGTGAATGAATTTCCTATCGACTTTATTTTTGTCAAGAATGGTATCAAGGTATTGAAGCATGGTACTATTTCAGAATCCTGGAATGGGAGATTTTCGTCAGATCATTTTCCTGTATATGCAGAGTTGATTCTTCCTTAGTTGATAGGGTATAAAAAGAAACAACCCGTAAGAATACGGGTCGTTTTTTCACTTTTCATGTATGTAACCAAAGTTTAGTGTTGTGCCCACCAAAGCGGCGTCAACACATTATCGGGCCCTCCAAGTTGAGTCAATGCCTGATCATATCCTTTCGGATTGTTACCTGGTACACTTGATGGGTATTTAATTCGTTGTGGGAAAAATTTCACACTGCTTGTCATATAATTACCTGAATTGAGATCAGGCATATTTGTTAGTGGCTTTTCCACTGCAGGATTTTCAAAGAATGGTAATCCAAGTCTCCTTTGATCGTTCCACGCTTCAATCGGTACCCATGGGTTTTGAGCCAGGAATTTTTGAGTGATGATTTTAGTGAGATGATCATTTTTTACGGTACCATTCTTATACAGGCCATTTACGGGATATTTAATATTAACAGTTCCCGGAACGCCGGTGTATCCATCAATGTAATTCATCGTATGGGTAGCCGGTGGCTCTGTTGTATGATCCCAGCTAACGGAAGTGCCTACACGATTATACGATGTAGATGCTTTGTAAGCCGCAGCATACTGGCCGACACCGCAATAATTGAGGCTTGCATCTATGCCAGCTTCATAAGCAGCCTTTCCAGACATCGGAGTGCTCCATCCTCTTTCAGCACCTTCTGCTAATAAGAAGTATGTTTCCCATGCACCATAAAACATGCGGCTGTCAGTACTGTTTCTGAAGTGGTTTGCAAGACGCGGAGTGCAACCATTATAAGTGGCCACATTATTTTTTGTACCGGCATCTCCCCAACTTCCATCAACTACGCCATTGTAGGTGTTTTTTGCATCCAGGGTTTTGATAGTTGCACCACCGGCATCCACCAAAGTGCGTACGGTGGTTACAGCTGAATTATCCCATGAAGGATACTTGTTGAAATCCGGATTTGTTACATCTCCCGGAATGATAAATGTTGGGTAAGCTCTTGGGTCTATTACGTTGGGCAACCCATCAAGCCAGTAACCTGCCATTGGGTCGTTTGTCTTTGTAGGCCAGTGATCCAGGAATCTTAGCCCTGCATAATCTGCAGGTTTGATTGCAGCGATCTTGTCTGCACTTAATCCCTGAGAAGCAGACGAAATACCACCTAACCCTACATAAAGGTTGTTCAGCGTTTGTGAAAGTTGATAGTAGTTCCATTCTCTGGACATAACACCTGTCAGATCATCCCATCCTGGTTTCTCTGCCACCTTGAATGCATCACTTGGTGATGTAATCAAAGGCTTCGATGCTGCATCTTCAAATTCAGATTTCGCCTTAGAATTGTCGACTTGCGATAAACGCATGGCAAGTCTTAATCTCATAGAGTTGCCATATTTCTGCCATTTAGCATAGTCATAACCGTAAGCAGGATCAAGATCTGTATTGGGTTTATCTGTAACCGAGATATCCATTTTGGAAGTAGCATCTTTTAGCTCATCAAGCATAAAATAATACACTGACTTTACATCTGAGAAGTCAGGGTTTACACCCTGAAATCCATTTAATGGAATAGGTCCGAAATTGTCGGTCAACTCACTCAGAAGATACACCCTGTATATCCTTGCTATCTGCAGAAGGTTATTGCTGTATGGCTTGATGTTTCCGGCTTTGATTTGTTTTTCTGCTACATCTACTGCCGAATAGATTCTGTTGAGAGCCTTGCCCTGATAATTAGATCCATACCATTGGCTTGACCAGTCGTCATTATATCCACCGGTAGAAATACCGCCACCCCATTGCTGGCGGGCTGCAGTTTTCCAGTACAATACAAATGTTCTCTCAGAAATGTTCGGGTCCATCTGGTCTGTGATGATGGCACCATTGATGAAGTATTCTACCTGCACCTGGCTTTCATTGGCGAGATAGGGATTCACATTGATCTCATCAAACTTTTTACATCCCGTACCGAGCATGACCAAACCAGCAACCGGCAGGATGAGTTTCAATAAATTTTTCATACTAAATAAGTTTTAATCTTAAGGTTAAATCAGAATCCCAGGTTTAATGAAAACTGGAATGTACGCATAGTCGGATATGCACCGCCTTCAAATCCTACTGCATTTGAGCCGACAGCGTATGTTGATTCTGGATCAATACCACGCATGTGGCTGCTGATCATCCACACATTATTGCAGGAAACTGTAACCCTGGCTTTTTGAAATACATTTCCCAAAATATTTTTTGGAAGTGTATATCCCAACATTACCATCCTGAGTCTCACATTGGATGCATCGTAGACATTTGCTTCGCCAATTCCCACGTTACCTGAATTTGCGATTCTTGACCAGTAATCCTGCTGAGATACTTCTACAGTATTTTTTGTGTAGCCGCCGCCGCCATCACTGATTACACCGTCGACAACAAATTTGGGCCTGTCGCCACCAGGTGCGGTAATAGCTGCAGTGCCATTAGATTGCATTGCGTTTTGGGTAGCAGAAAACATTTTTCCGCCAAAACGTCCGTCTATCTGGAAGGTAAGATCGAAGCTCTTATAACCGAAACTGTTGATAATACCAACCAATGCCTTTGCAGATTGATTCCCCAGGTAATAAGATTCACCGGTTGCTTGTGGTAGCCCGTTAGCATCCAGCAAAATCTGCCCTTTGTAAGGACTATTGGCATCATCTACCCTTTTAAATTTAGTACCGTACATCGCGCCATACAATTGACCATTGGTTGCATCGATGTAGAAGTTGTCAAAAGTTCCAAGCCTATAAGTAGTAACACCGCTATCTTTTGCAATATCTACAACGAGGTTTCTGTTTGCTGAATAGTTCACTTTCAGGTTCCAGTTAATACCATTTGGATTTTGAAGAATCTTCGCATCTGCTGATAATTCAACGCCCTTATTCTGAATATCTCCGGCATTGATGATCTTGCTGGAATATCCACTCATAGGATCCATTGGAAGGTCGATCAACTGGTTTGTGGCGTTTGATTTATACCATGTAAAATCAAGTCCTAACCTATTGTCAAGAAATCTCATTTCAGCTCCAAATTCAAGGCTCTTCAACAATTCATTTTTCACATTTGGATTCTTCAATAGACTTTCTTTCTCAGCGATTGTATGGTTTAGTGGATCTTTTCCAATAAGATAACCATTGTACAACCTGTAAGCACCCATATCATTACCTACAGAAGCATAAGAACCTCTTAATTTAATATGATCAACCCAATTGGGAAGCGTAGTACCCATTGACTCTAACATTTCTGTCAACACGTATGAAACACTTACGGATGGATAAGAGTAAGAACGGTTCTTTGCAATCAGCGCAGAAGACCAGTCGTTCCTGTCAGTGAAAGTCAGGTATAACCATCTGTCGTAATTCAACTCAACAGAACCGAAAAGAGAATTGATTTTCTTGTGATCAAAACCGGCATCTATAGAAGGATTGCCCTGTGCGTTTGTAGGAGAAAACAGGTTGGGTACTTCGAGGCTTCCGGCAGTTACACCAAGAGATGACCATTCATGATTCATCAGGTTGCCACCAAGCATCAGAGCACCACCTATTTTACCAAATAAATTATCCTTCTTGGCATTCAACATTAAGCTATAATTTGTTTCAATAAAATTTTGCTTACCTGTTGCATAAGAATTGGAAAGAGGACCGCCGGCATATACTTTGTGCTCTTGATTCATGCTGTAAATATCAGCACCGGCTCTGGCTTCCAGATTAAGCCAATCGGTGAAATTGTATTTCAAAGACCCGTTCAGCAAAAACCTGTTACGTACATCGTTGTTCAGATTGTTGCGGTACATCCAATAAGGATTCGGTGTCCATGCAAGCGCTCCCGGATACCATAACATTTGACCAAATTCATTGACACCTGCTTTGAAGTCTGTAATATCCAAGCTGCGTGGCAACATCAGCGTTGCATAAATACTGCTTCGGTCCTTTCCGTTTACAGGGCGGTTGAATCCCTGAGTATTGTTATAAGACAATTTAACATCACTTACCCACCTGTCGTCTTTACCAAATTTGCTGGTAACCCTTGATGTCAGGTTAGTACGAGTCAACTTATTTCCGGGAAAGATACTCTTGTCTTCCAAATAGCTGATGGATGAATAAACTGATGTTCCTCCAAATTGCTGCTGAAGAGCAATGCCGTAATTCTGACTGGTACCTTTTTTCAAGAAGGCACTCAGGTTGTCATACGCTTTAAGTGTAGATTGTGATCCATCCCATTTGGTAACTGATTGTCCTTCGATTTTAGGGCCCCAGCTATTGTTTGATTCAGCATTAAAAATCCCATTGTCTCCCTGTCCAAATGAATTTTGAATATTCGGACGCATAAACATATCCTCAACACTTAGTGTAGAGAATACTGATAGTCCAAGTCCAGATTGTCTTTTGCCGGATTTGGTAGTGATCATGATAACGCCATTACCACCACGTGCTCCATAAAGTGCAGCCGCAGATTGGCCTTTCAGTACACTGATGCTGGCGATGTCATCAGGATTGATATCGCCGATACCGTTACCATAATCAGGGCTACTGTTCCAGAAGTCGTTGTTGTCGGCACCGCTGAAGTTTTCCATCGGGATACCGTCAACTACAATGAGCGGCTGGTTGTCGCCACCCAGTGAGTTGTAACCTCTTAAAACGAGTTTAGAAGATCCACCGGCACCATTACTTCCTTTCACTACCTGGAGGCCTGATATCTTTCCGGTTAGTGCATTGGCGGTGTTTGTTTCATGAGCATCAACAATGGATCCGCCGCTTATTTCCTGGACGGCATATCCAAGTGATGCTTTTTGTTTCTGAATACCTAAAGCCGTTACTACGACTTCTTTCAGACTTCCTGCAACAGCAGGGAGAACAACAGTAAGTTCGGAGGATTGCCCCACCTGGATTTCCTGTGTTCTGTGATTTACTGCTGAGATGACAAGTACAGCAGTGTTTCCGGGCACTTTAATGCTGAAGTTACCTTCAACATCTGTCATGCTGCCCGATTGTGTTCCCTTCAACACAACGGATGCGTTAGGGATAGGTGAGCCATTTTCTTCGATCACTTTACCTTTTACATCCTTTTGTTGTGCGAATGCGAAAAGTGTAAAGAGAAGCAAACAAAACGTCAAACCCATTTTTGTTGATTTTTGCTTCATTGCTTTGAACTTTAATGATGATGAATTTTGTTTTAAATGGTTATTCAATAGAAATTGGATTTTTAAAGTAAAGAGGTAGATTTTTCATATTTGGTAATAAGGTTTTTATCAAAGTTTTGAGTCACAAGCATGGCTGCACCATACACTTCGGAAAATTTTGTAAGCCTTGAAAGTATAATTTCAGTGTAAGAAGACAAGCTTGGAATACAATATTTATTAATGGCCTGGTAAATCGGTGCCAGTATGATGGAACCTACAGCAGCACCTCTGCCGCTAATGATGATCTGTTCGGGATTCAGGATGTGAATCAAAATTGCAATGCCTTTTCCTATATCATAAGCTGCCTGAGAAAATAACTCAACAGCTAGTTGATCTCCTGCCTTTGCGGCGTTAATCACCACGTCAACAGCAGCTTCCAGGTCATCTGGTAAATCTTTAATTGAAGTAGCGCGTCCGTTCTTCAGAGCTTCTTTCACCTTATTCACAATGACCAGCATGGAAGCTTCTGTTTCAATACAGCCACTTTTTCCACAGGTACAAAGCTTGTTGTTATTGAAAAGCTGGATATGGCTGAATTCTCCTGCGAATCCATTGTGCCCCCTGTAAAGTTCCCCATCTATGATCATCCCCAGGCCAATGCCCCATCCAAAGTTTATTACAAGGTTGTTATTGCCCCCTGCCTGTCCCATAGCATGTTCTGCAATGGCAATAACACTTGAATCGTTATCCAAAAAGACTTGCAATCCAATCTTTTCACTAATCCGATCTAAAATATTCTTTCCGTTTATTAATTCTGGGTAATAACTCTGGTTAATTCCTTTTTGAAGGTTTACAAAACCCGGCATACCAATTCCTATACCCAGGATCTTATCCTTGTCAACATAGCCTTTCTCCAGGTATTGGCTGATCTTTTCAATCAATTCATCAAGGTCACTTTTTTGTGAAATTAATGGGAACGGAAATTTTTCAAGATGGCGGATTTCCTTATCATGAAGGTCAATGATACTGAGCCTCGTAATGTATTGGTCCATGGCCACAGACAAGACATAAATGTTCCCCGGTGTTATGGAATAAAGTGTCGCCCTACGACCTCCTGTCGAAAGAGCTAAACCTTCGTCTTGTAAAACTCCAGTCCTTACAAGGTCTTCCAATATTCTATTGGTTAATGGAAGGCTTTTGTCAATTAATTGAGAGATCTCCAGCCCAGTTAGCTTTTTCCCAAAGCTCAAAGCCTTAATGATCTCTTTCTTATATGATAGGGACTTAATATCCAATTCGCAGTTATTTTTAAACTTTTGGCAACTTAATAAATTTTTTACTAAGTATAATGATTTGCAATATATTTTTTTTAACTTTTATTTTTTGTCAAATCTTGTTGGCTAATAATCTCTACCTTTTGAAAAATTATTATTACCCTATTTATTATTTGAAAAAACAATATAATTCTCACATTTGAAGGTGAGGCAGAATTTTGACATCCCAAACAGTATTGGCTTCAGGAACACGAGAACATCCCTCAATAGAGAATTCAATTATGAAATGAAAGGAAATTATGAATGTGGTGTTCCGCGTTATATTCTTAAAGCAGCTCCCCCAAAAGCAGTTCCCATTCCTCATCAAGGGTGAGTGATGGCCTCTTTGCGTTTGCCCTTTGATACCAATAGTCGGCATTAATAATATCACCTTCTTTGCGATGCAGGTAAGCATGGATTCTTTCAGCTTTTCTGTCGTCTATGTTTTGGATAATTTCATGTGCTCTTTCCCAATCACCCTTTGCATCGAACCAAAGTGCCATTGCATAGGATGATATATGGAGTGGAACATTATCAGATTGTAAGGAAAGTAAAAATGCAGATTTATCCATTTATCAAAGTTAACCCTTAGAGTTATTTTTTAACTTGCCCCCTTAATCTAAAATATTTTTATTTTGAAAATTCTCATCCTTGGCTCCGGAGGTCGCGAACATGCCATAGCGTGGAAACTAACCCAAAGCAAATACAATCCTTCGATCTACATTGCACCGGGCAATGCCGGTACACTTGAGATTGGAGAAAACGTACCTCTTGATCCCAATGATTTTAATGCTATAAAAAATTTCTGCTTAAATCAGAAGATAGAAATTGTATTTGTTGGTCCTGAGGAGCCACTTGTAAATGGGATATACGATTATTTCAGGCGAGAGCCATCCTTACAACACATCATCATTACCGGGCCGTCGTCAGCAGGAGCACAGCTGGAAGGCAGCAAGGCTTTTGCAAAATCCTTTATGGAAAGAAACGGGATCCCTACAGCAGCATACAAAGAATTCAGTGCTGCTCAATTCGAAGAAGGGATACAATTTATAAACGAACATCCATTACCGATAGTGTTAAAAGCAGACGGGCTTGCAGCAGGTAAGGGCGTTATTATTTGCAATGATAAAACGGAGGCACTCTCTGAATTCAAAGCAATGATCCAGGATTCCAAATTTGGTAAGGCAAGTCAAAAGGTAGTTATTGAACAGTTTCTTGAAGGAATTGAAGTGAGCATATTCGTTGCCACAGATGGCAGGAACTATGTGTTACTTCCGGAAGCTAAAGACTATAAGAAAATAGGAGAAGGAGATCAGGGGCCAAATACAGGAGGTATGGGGGCCATCAGCCCGGTACCATTTGCTACCAACCATTTTATTGAAAAGGTGATTAAAAGAATTGTCAATCCTACCATTCAAGGATTGCAAAAAGAACATATAGACTACAAAGGATTTATTTTCTTCGGCCTGATTAATGTAAAAGATGATCCGTATGTAATAGAATACAACTGCAGGATGGGAGATCCGGAAACAGAAGTGGTGATGCTGAGATTTGACAATGACCTTATCGACATTCTGCGGGCAATGCATGAAGGAAATCTTGACAAGATCAAAATGGAATTCAGGAAAAATGAAGTAGTAACCATAATGGCAGTCAGTGGTGGATATCCAAACTCCTACAAAAAAGGATATCCGATCTCGTTCAATTACCTGAAAAATCCTTTAGAGATAAAGCATTTAGATGCTGAGGGAGGAGCTATCGTTTTCCACGCAGGAACAAGTATTCAAAACGAAAATGTGATTACAAACGGTGGCAGGGTGCTGACAGTGTCGGCATCTACCTCCAGCCTGCCAGAGTCGCTGGAACTGGCAAATGAAATACTTAGTCAGATTCACTTTGAAGGAATGTATTACCGCAGCGACATCGGCAATGAATTTGTTAAATAAATTCAGAAGAGGCCTGCATAATTTCTCGATTTTAATTTTCGTTAATAATCCAGCCATCGCTGCAATGCGTTGTAAATCCAATTTATTTCCACAACTTTGCAGCCATTAATAATTTCAATATACCTGTATAAAACATGGGCCTTTTTAATTTTTTTACCCAGGAGATTGCCATTGACCTGGGAACCGCCAACACCTTGATTATCCATAATGACACTGTGGTGGTGAATGAACCCTCTATTGTAGCTTTGGACAGAAACAATCCAAAAAATATTTTGGCTGTTGGTAAGAAAGCGCTCATGATGCATGAGAAGACTCATGAGAGTATCCGTACTGTTAGGCCGTTGAAGGATGGCGTTATTGCAGATTTCAACGCAGCGGAATTGATGATCAGGGAGATGATTAAGAAGATTTATCAACGAAAACCATTGTTCCCTCCAAGTTGGCGTATGATGATCTGCATACCAAGCAGCATTACAGAGGTAGAAAAGCGGGCAGTACGCGATAGTGCAGAACAGGCCGGAGCCAAAGAGGTCTATTTGTTACATGAACCTATGGCAGCAGCTTTAGGGATAGGAATTGACGTGGAGGAACCGGTGGGAAATATGATCATTGACATTGGTGGTGGTACTACGGGTATTACGGTGATAGCACTCGCAGGTATCGTTTGCGATCAATCCATTCGAGTGGCTGGGGATGAATTTACTGCTGATATCATGGAAGCGCTGCGTCGTTATCACAGTTTATTGATTGGCGAGCGTACAGCTGAACAGATCAAGATCCAAATTGGTGCTGCAATGAAAGATATAGACAATCCTCCTGATGATATGCCGGTAAATGGACGTGACCTGGTAACAGGCATACCGAAACAGATTATGGTAAGCTATCAGGAAATTGCTGAAGCCTTAGACAAATCAATCTTTAAAATTGAAGAAGGTATTTTGAAGGCCTTAGAAACAACTCCACCGGAACTGGCATCTGATATTTACAGAAGAGGATTATACATTACAGGAGGAGGCGCGTTGCTTCGTGGACTGGATAAGCGCCTTGCTGCTAAGATCAAGCTACCTGTTCATATTGCAGATGATCCGCTGAAAAGCGTAGTAAGAGGTACAGGACTGGCATTAAAGCATTATGACCGATATCCTTTTATCATGAGATAATTACCAATTCAGCGAAGGTTTCATTAATTTGCACAGCAGCCCTCAACAGTGTTTGTTTTTTTACAGGCTTTGAACTAAAAATTTATCAATCCCAAGAGCCCTGCGGCTATGCGTAATGTTATCATCTTCTTCCGGGTTTATTTCACTTTTTTCTTTTTCTTATTCTTGCTGGGATTATCGTTGTACCTGCTGTTTTCTTACAATAAATTTCACAATGCACTTTATTCGGAAGTTGCTAATGAAGTTACAGGCTCTATCAGCAATCAGTATAATAAAGTCTCCTATTACTTCTATCTGAAGCAGACTAATGATTCCCTGGTAAAAGCAAATGAAAAATTGTATAATCAGCTCAGGGAAGATTATAATATCCCTGATACTGTAAATAGGATTTTTATTGACACATTAAGTACAGATTCTCTACAGCGCTTCCGCAGATTTCTTTACCGAGAAGCCAAAGTAGTGCGAAACTCTGTTAACCAACCGAATAATTATATTATACTTCATCGGGGCAGCGAGTTGGATATTCGAAATGACATGGGTGTAATAGCGCCTAATGGCGGGGTGGTAGGAACAGTGATTGAGGTTAGTGATAATTTTTCTGTAGTGATGAGCCTGCTGCATATCCAGAGTAATACAAGCGGACGTCTTAAAAAAGGAGGAGAAACCGGTACTCTTGTCTGGGATGGGGTTGACAAGAATATTTTATTATTGAAGGATATTACCAAATCTGCAAAAATTAGTGCAGGGGATACTGTTATAACCAGTGGTTTTTCCGAAAAATTTCCTGAGGGGTTATTATTAGGTTATGTCAAGGATATTATCAATGATAAGAGTAGCAGTACTTATACTGTGCGTTTGCGTTCTGCTGTGAACTTTGAAACTCTCCAGTTTGCTTATATTATAGAAAATTTGCAGGGAAATGAAGTCAATCAATTGCTGAAAAAAGTGAAAAGTAAATGAGTACCCTGGTAAAAAATATCGTCAGATTCTGCCTGTTTGTTTTAGTGCAGGTGTTTGTACTTTACCAAATACCACCCCTTCATCACCTCGTTACCCCTTACATATATTTCTTATTCATATTGTGGCTCCCATACAAGATGGGACGCAGGACACAACTCCTGCTTGCATTTCTTCTCGGCTTTGCATTAGATTCATTCACTAAAACGTATGGTTTACACTCTGCTCCTTGCGTATTAATTGCTTACTTACGGCCTTATCTGATCAATTTACTGTTGACAAGGGAAGGATCAGATTTCAATTACAATGAACCATCAGTACAAAGCATGGGCCTTACCCCATACTTCACTTATGTTACTATTTTGACTTTTGTACATCATGTATCACTGTTCTTTCTTCAGGCATTACAAACTGGAGGATTAGTTTATTTTATAATAAAGGCCTTATTTAGCACTGCGGTGAGTCTCTTGCTGATACTTTTAACGGAATTATTGTTTAGCCGTAAACAAAGATTCCGTACTAATATTGTTTAGTAAATTAATTTTGCATAACTTATCACTCTTGTGATCTCCCGGAAAACAATCCTGTGCTTTGCCCATGTTTAACCAGTCAAGAAAAAATATTATCATTGGGATGATTCTCGCCATTGGCTTGATCATTATTTTCCGCCTGCTTTCTCTACAGGTACTGAATAACAAATATTCTGTTCTTGCAGACGAACAAGGAAAATTCAGAAAAGTGGTATATCCCGACCGGGGAATTTTATTTGACAGGAAGGGGAGAGCCATCCTTCGAAATACAATTATCTATGACCTCATGGTGACACCCCGCAAATTGCGTGAAATGCACCTGGACACGATTGCTCTGTGTAACGCTTTAAATATTGATACTACAGAGTTTAAGAAGAGAATGAAGGACATTATTTTTACCAGGAGTTTCAGACCTTCCGTTTTTGAAGCTTCACTTTCTGACGAGGTGGTAGCCCGGGTAAATGAGAGCATGTATAAATGGATACCAGCTTTTTTCTTGCAAGAACGACCTGTGAGAGATTATCCTTACGATGCAGCTGGCAATATTCTTGGGTATCTTTCGGAAGTAAGCCCGGCATTCTTAAAAAGTATTGAAGGCGAAGGTTATCAACCAGGAGACTACGCTGGAAAAACAGGGCTGGAGCGAACTTATGAAAAAGTGTTGATGGGTAAAAGGGGTATTGAATATTGGAAAAGAGATAATAGAAACAGGTTGACAGACAGGTTGGATAATGGCAGGTTTGATACGCCTGCCGTGTCTGGACAAAATCTTCACCTGTCGCTTGATATTAAACTGCAAATGTTAGGAGAGCACCTGATGGAAAACAAAGTAGGTGCTATCGTAGCATTAGATCCTCAAACCGGTGGCGTTTTGGCCATGGTAAGCAGCCCTACCTACAAGCCTAATCTTTTGAGCGGGAGCGAAAGAAGAAAACATTTTGCAGAGTTATTGCTTGACCCGAGATTGCCCATGATGAATCGTGCGGTTGGTGCTATCTATCCGCCAGGTAGTACTTTCAAAACACTCCAGGCACTGATTGGACTGCAAGAGGGAGTTATCACTCCAAGTACTACATTTCTCTGTACAGGGGCATATTATGGATGTGGCCGGCCAATGCGCTGCCTTGATCCGGGAAACTTCAAATTAAAGGAGGCCATCACCTGGTCATGTAATACCTACTTTGCCAATGTGATGCAACGCACCATTAATAATCCTCAGTTTGGTTCTGTGGATAGTGCATTGCGTGTATGGGACCATTATATGTATTCCTTTGGATTGGGACACAAGCTTGGAATTGATATGCCTTCTGAAAAAGCAGGAAAGATACCTACACCTGCAACCTACAATAAAATGTATGGAGAAGGCCATTGGAATTATTGTACTTTCCGATCTGTAAGTATTGGCCAGGGTGAAGTAGATGTTACCCCTTTGCAAGTGGCTAATGAAATGGCTTACCTTGCAAACAAAGGATGGTACATCACTCCACATATGGTTGATTCCATTGACGGAGGAGATCAGTATGGGCTATTGGATTCGTTCAAAATGCAACACAGGAGTTTGAATATTCCTGACACTGTTTTTGAAGCGGTGCACGATGGTATGCAGGGTGTGATGGAAAGAGGTACAGGAGCGGCAGCAAAAGTGCCAGGAATTATTGTTTGCGGAAAAACAGGCACCGTTGAAAATTATTACAAAGGAGTAAAGCAAAAAGATCATGCCTTTTTTGCGGCCTTTGCACCTCGTGAAAATCCTCGTATAGCCATTGCCGTTATATGTGAAAATGCTGGATTTGGAGCGAGTTCTTCTGCTCCGATTGCCGGGCTGATGATAGAGCAATACCTCAGAGATTCCATTGCAGAGCCTGATCGAAAAGCCAAAGTGGAGGCGATCGCCAATATGAATCTCATGCCTGCAAGAATACTCGATTTGATCAGGAAAAGAGACAGCATCCGCCAGGTAAAGGCATTGAAGTTAGAGCAGGAATTATTGGAGAAGGCAAAAGACACAATGGATGTTCAGGATGTGGATGATTCTGAAACATTGCAACGATTTAGAGATGTTGCTCCTAAGAAAAATGATACAATCCCTACAAATAAACAAAAAGACTCTTCAGCTCCTTTTGCATTATTAATTGAAAAATTCAGACTGAAATTACCAATCTTCAAATTATCCTAAACTTCCAACTACTGAATGCGAGACCAGATAGAAATTTCGAAAGGTGTTGACTGGCTGATGATATGGTTTTATATCATCCTTGTAACTATCGGAGTCCTTTTTATTTATTCAGTTGAATACAGAGAGGGTGATTCTTTCCTGAGAAATATGATAGGATTGAAGAAGAATTATTCAAAGCAATTGTTATTTGCGGGGATGTCAATGATAGCGGCTATATTTATTTTGCTTACAGATAGTAAATTCTTTACTGCTACAGCCAATATCAGTTATGTCTTTGGTATAATTTTGATACTTGCAACATTTGTTGTAGGAAAGGAGATCAATGGAAGTAAATCATGGATACCAATGGGATTTTTCAATCTGCAACCCATTGAAACCTGCAAAATATTTACAGCATTGGCCTTGGCAAAGTTTCTTTCAAGGCCGGAAACTAATTTTGAAAATGCACGCTCGCAACTGATTGCCGCTGCTCTTGTACTGACACCAGCTATGTTCAGCATCCTCCAAAATGAAACCGGGCTTGCGTTGGTTTATTTTGCATTCCTCATACCTATGTATCGGGAGGGCTTGCCTGGTATTTATTTGATAGTAGGATTTTCAGTTGGCTTCTTGGTTGTGGCAACCATACTTGTCGAAAAAAATCTGCTTGCCATCATTCTTACATCAATTGCATTGATCTGTTTTATAATACTTAGGAAAAGTATTAAAAGGAATAAGTCTATTTTGTTTCTGATTATCATTCTTTGGGGAGTGAGTGTGGGCATTCAGCGATTTGCAGTACCATATATTTTCTCACATGTCTTGCAGCCGTACCAGGTAGAAAGAATTCTGAATACATTCGGGGTCGATTACAATCCCCAGGTCAATCTCAAGAATATGACCGACGAAGAACGGAAAGATTATGAGCAACAGAGCAAGAAGAAGAAAGCAAAAGAAAATTATAATGTGAAGCAATCTAAGATAGCTATTGGGTCGGGAGGTGTCTGGGGTAAGGGTTTCTTGAAGGGAACGCAGACTCAGGGAGATTTCGTACCGGAGCAGCACACTGATTTTATTTTCACAAGCGTTGGAGAGAATTTTGGATTCTTCGGGAGCAGTATTGTCTTGTTGATTTATATTTTATTCATGCTGAGAATAGTATTCATTGCGGAGCGACAACGAAGTAAATTCACCCGTGTGTATGCATATAGTGTGGCGGCGATCTTATTCTTTCATATGACAATCAATATCTGCATGACGATTGGCCTTGCACCTGTCATAGGAATCACATTGCCACTGATGAGTTATGGCGGCTCATCTCTGCTTACCTTTACTGTTTTGATTTTTATTTTGATACGTTTGGATGCAGACAGGCAAATGGTATTACGGTAGATGCGAAATTTATAAAACAATTTATGAGAATAATTCCATTGAGTGAGGGCGCATTTACTGTTGATCGTACGAAAGACTTTGTTCCATTTAATATTGAAAAGGATAATCTTCAGGATAGAACCAAAGGCAGTTTATTAGTTGAAATACAACCTTTCCTGCTCTTGACTTCTAAAGAAAAAATATTATTGGATACAGGCTTAGGTTTCACCAATGAAAACGGAGAAATGCAAATTCATGATTTGCTTAGAAAAAATGGAGTGCAGCCTTATGAAATTACCAAAGTGCTTATGTCTCATCTTCACAAGGACCATAGTGGAGGAATATTAGTGCCTGATAAGAGATCTCCCGCATTTATTAATGCAATTTATTACATCAACAAGCAAGAATGGGAATTAGCTTTGAAAGGTTCATCATCATATAGACCGGAAGATTTTAAGGAATTGAGCCCAATACAATTTACTGAAGGTGATGGAATGATTTCGAATGAAATTGAATATTTTTTTACGGGAGCACACAGCCCTTACCACCAGGCATTTAAGATAACTGAAAATGGATCTGTTATTTTCTTTGGTGGCGATGTGGCGCCGCAATTGCAACAAATGAAGCATCGCTTCAAAGCCAAATATGATTATCAGCCTGAAGAGGCGATGGCTCTAAGACAGGAATGGAAAGACGTTGGTACCAGGGAGGGGTGGACGTTCTTGTTTTATCATGATATAAAGTATCCTCAATATCAATTCAGGATGGGGTAAAACAAAAAGGCCTGCCCTAAAAAGAGCTGGCCGTTGCTAACCTATGAAAAACACCTAAAGCAAAAATAGGAGAAAATTTTAATTCCCTCCTATTTATCAATTATTTTTTTTCATTATTTGAGGTCAGTAGCCTCCGTCTTTGCCTTGTCTGTTCTTCAGTCTTTTTATCAGGAGGTTTCTAAAGTCCTTCTCAACCTGAAAAAGTTGATTCATTTTAGAAGGGCCTAAAATCTTTTCAAACGAAGGACGGTATTTCTTACGGATGCCAAGCAATTTCTCCTCATTTTCCAAAACATCGCCTCCCTTGCTGGAAGCCCTCAGCTCTTGTATTTCCTTTTCATAAGAATTATAAACAGGCCAGAATTCCTTTGCTTCGTTTGTTGTTAATTGTAGCTTTTCTGTAATAAAGGCAATTTTGAGTGCCTCAATCTTTTCTCCCCGGTTTCCTTGTGCCAGGGAGTATTGTGTAGCTCCGGTAATAAATGCTATTATGAGTAGTAAATGCTTCATTGTTTGTAAGGGTAATTATTGCTTTAGAGATTCTTTGTTATTGATCTTATTCAAATAATTTGTGAGTGCCTCGTCGCTGATCAGATAGTCTGTAACATCAGGCAATTCATCGGTATCTATGTTTTTAATAAGCATATCATTGTCCAATATACTTCCGTGATTCTCCAGATACCCCACTATCTCATCATCAGAAAGCGAAGCAAGCCCATCGTTGAAGGCCTTTGTAGTGTTGTACTTTAATGCTTCTGGGTCAGGTACTGTATTCTTGTTGACTACAGCAAAGCTATTTTTCACATTGCCTGGCCTAAGGAAAATGAAATAAGAAGTCGTAAAAAGACCAAAGACAATAATAGCTGCAGCAGCATATTGCCACAACCTTTTAAAAGATGAGATTGAAACAACTCTTTCTGCTTTTTCCTTCCTGATTTTCTCCAGAATAACGCCTGATAAATTTTCGAAATATCCTGATGGTACTGCAAAAATATTTTGTTTCCCTATTGACCCTAAAGCAGGATATAATTTCAGCTCACGTTCCTCACCAAAGATTTCCTCATTTGCGTATTCCGCCTTGATGCGATGCAGGACACTATTGCTCAGATTTTGGAAGTATCCCTTTGGAACTTCTTGAGTCTTACCCTTTTCAATATCAGTAATGCTTAAAAACCTTGCCTGTTCCAACATTCTGGTCGGAAGTTCAGAGAAATACCCCTCAGGTACAGAAAATACGTTCTTACCTTGTAATCGTGCCAGAACCGGGCTAATCCCTTCTAATTCTTTCAATATGTTAGGGTCATTGATCATAAATAGTCTCAAAATCGTCATTCTGACTATGAACCGTTAATTAAGTTTAATGATTCAGGATAAATTCTTCAACCTTTTTTGCAGCATGATGATAGCTGGCTTTAAGAGCTCCGGTGCTGGTTTCCAATACCTTACTCATTTCCTCGTACGGCATTTCATCGTAATACCGAAGGTTAAAAACCAACCGTTGCTTTTCTGGTAGGGATTGGATAGCCAATTGCAGTTTCCACTCTAATTTGTTGGCATCAAAGTGTTCATCACTTTTCAATTTGTATGCCATAGAGTGATCCTCATCATCGATGGAAAGAGCCTTTCGTTTTTTCTGATTGCTGATAAAGGTAAGAGATTCATTGGTGGCTATCCGATAAAGCCAGGTAAAAAGTTGGCTTTCCTCCCTGAAATTATCCAGGCTTTTCCATACCTTGATAAACATATTTTGCAATACGTCATTAGCATCCTCATGATCAATCACCATACGGCGAATGTGCCAATAAAGCCGCTCCTGGTATTTCTTGATAATTGACTCGAATGCCCTTTCCTTGGTAAAGGGGTCTCTGAATTGTTCTATCAGTTCCTGGTCTGAAGTTGTCTGATTTGTCATATTATCGGATATGTACAAATGTATAGAATGAAATTGAATGGACTAAGTTTGGGAAGTAGGGTTAGCCTTTGATAATTCGATAAGGTTAATTTTTGGTAATCCGGTGAACAGTTTCTCAGCAAGATGATGACGCGGGAAAAGAATGGCCCATCCGGTAAGAAAAATGATCTTGAAGTCTGTTATGAAGGACTTGTTCCTTAAATACCAGATTTCCAATTCTGCCTTGTAAGGGAAAATAGCTTCGTAAACTTTCTTGGGGTCGTCTGCCGAAGAAAGTATCTTCTCTTCATCCCTAAATACAATAGAGCCAATACCTGTAATACCAGGCTTGTTTTCGTAAATCTTTGATCTATATTTTTCTGGATACAATCTGAAACTTACTTCCATTAATGGCCGCGGGCCTACTATTGACATTTCTCCTGCCAGGACATTAATGAGTTGTGGGAGTTCATTAATCTTTGAGATACGTAATACCCTCCCCACCTTAGTTACACGCGGGTCATTCCTCAGGGTAATGGCACCACTTCCAATCTTTGGACTATTTTTTAGCATGGTGGCGAATTTCCAGATTAGGAAAGGCGTATTCTTATAGCCAATTCTTTTTTGCCTGTAAAAAATCTCGTGCTCTCCTGTTAGCAGTAATGTAACTATGGTAACAAGAATTATTGGGGATAAAATTACCAGGGCAATAACCGACATTAGTAGATCAAGAAACCGTTTGATGAATTTATACATAGTACGGAGAATTATACCTCTGATCTAAAATATCTCTTTTATCTTATTTGCTACTGCTTCCAATTCCTCGTCCTTAATATTTGTTGAACAGGGAATGCTAAGGCAATTTCTATATATAATTTGAGACCGGTCATCCTTATTAAAATAGATTTCATTAGCAAACATAGGAAGTTGGTTCATCGGTATCCAAAATGGGCGGCTCTGCATTTTATTTTCGTTCAACGTTTTCAATAATGTTTTTTGTTTTGTAGTTCGAATGGTAGGAAGCCACCAATTAGGAACAACGTTTTCATTTACCTTTTGAAATGCAATATCACCTATTCCTTCAAGTGCTGATTTATAAAATGCTATGATTTCTTTTTTTCTTTTTAAGAAAG
>JBDHYH010000048.1:0-26989 GCA_039811325.1 Chitinophagaceae bacterium
TAAGTACCAAAGTTGACTGCAACGAAATAAACTACAGTTGCCTGGAGAATGCCATTTACAATATTTACAAATCGTTCTGATATAACAAGACAACTGGCAGGTAGTGGATCAAAAGAAATCAAAGGCAGGGAATCGGTGACTCCTGAGTTGAAATACATATCCATCCTCTGTCTTCATTCCGATAAATATTCGTCACCCAAACCTCAGTATCGAAAGGTTTATCTCTATAAATTCCAGTATTCTTCCCTCTCGAAATTACGATGGCAATAGTATCAAAACAATTTACCCGGATTACCGCCTTTTTCATCGCCTTGTGAATTAACCTTTGACCTTTGATGGACTCAAGAAACTGGCCCTTGCTTACAATTCCAAAACCAGGTTCCAATAATGTCCAACTGTCTGAAAGAAGTTCGGATATCTTGTTACAATCATTCATTTCATACGATTCATTCAAATTGTCATCAACTGTCTGAAACGTAGATATCAATTCACTTTCTAATAGCATAACGATTTTTTTTATTGTGAGTAGTTATCTTTTATCACTATGTTTTTTGCCAGGAACAGGCCTTGTATTTCACAACCTAAGCGCATTTTACTTTCCCGGTTACAATCCCGGCTATCTCACACCAGATATCCGGATTATTGTAATCAACTCTTCGCCTCGCAATATATGGTTCCAGAATGGTGTACCACCACTCAATCCTGCTTTGATGAATGCTCTTAAATACATGCTCTTCCACCAATCCAAAAGAATAAGCAGTACACAGATTTTGAAAGTAATTTAAGAACATATTGGTAACAAGGGTCGCTTCCATGTTATTCGTAATCAGTGAAACCTGTTCATTGTTGAGCGGCTGATTTTTTTCCTCCGGAAAAGAATAAATTCCCAAGTCACTGTATATTTTATATAGTCTTTCCTGCAGGTTCATTTCCTCTCCAATACCAATAAAATTATACGTAGATTGTAGCTTGTTCCAGCGATTGTCTTTCTTATATTGAATGATCAGCAGAATCAGTGTAACGATTCCTGTTAGTGATACTAAGAAATTAATAATCGGCAAATAGGCTTCATTAAATTCTTTCAGACTCATTTAGTATAGTTAAACAGATGAACGATCATACTGAACTAATAATTAACATAATCGGATATTTTGGTTCCGCTTTAATTATTATTGCATTTACTTTAAACTCACTAAAGTTATTAAAATCTTTTTCTGTAAGGTATCAAATTCTGAACCTGGCAGGCGGCGCTTTGGTTTTGTTCAATTCCTGGTACTACCATGCGTTTCCATCTGTAGTGATTAGTATTTTCTGGGTAGTCATTTCTGTAGTGGCCTTGACAAAAATCTACAGGTCACGAAAATAAGTTCAAAGCTCAAGGTTTCATCTGCCGATGCGGACAAGTTTTCGTCCATTTCATCCAATACTATCAATAACTCATAGCTCACAACTCCCTCTGGTGTTCTATGATAAAATTGATCAGGTCATCAAGTGGTATTAATGCCAGTTCACTTGCTTCTTTGATTTCTTCTCGTGATACCCCTGCGGCAAAATATTTTTCTTTCAATCGCTTCTTCACTCCTTTCAACTCCATTCCATCATAACCCGTGGGGCGCATCAGCGCATAAGCATGAATCAATCCAGACAATTCATCGAAGGCATATAACATCTTGTCCATCTGCGAAACCGGAGTAACACCGAAATGCGCAGGGCCATGTGATGCGATTGCACGGATGATTTCCGGATCGATATGCCTGCTTTCCAGTTCTTCTACTATTTTTCTGCAATGCTGATCCGGCCACTGATCCCAGTCGGCATCGTGCAATAATCCTGCAAGATACCATCTGTATTGATCCTCGTCAGAAAGGCCTTCCCGTTCGGCAGCCCACTTCTTCATCAGGTGTGCTACCTGCCGCATGTGTAATTGTAACCGGACATTGGGTACCCACTCCGATAATATTTTTTCTGCATCTGCGGGGGAAAGTACATTACCCGCATCTGCTTCATTTCCAAAAGTATCACGGCCTAATAACATGGACATATACACGAAAATTTTTCGGTGTGATCAGAACTCTGCGTTCTTCGGATATCTTGGGAATGGAATCACATCCCTGATATTAGTCATCCCGGTTACAAACTGAACCATCCGTTCAAAACCCAATCCAAACCCCGCATGCGGCACAGTACCAAACCTTCTGATATCTAAATACCAATACAATTCTTCTGCTGGTATATTCATCTCCTGCATGCGTGTTTCCAATACATCCAACCGCTCTTCACGCTGTGAGCCTCCGACAATTTCACCAATGCCAGGTGCAAGAATGTCCATTGCAGCAACTGTCTTTCCATCTTCATTGGAACGCATGTAGAATGCTTTAATCGCTTTTGGATAATTATAAAGTATTACCGGTTTCTTGAAATGCTTTTCTACGAGGTAACGCTCATGTTCACTCTGAAGATCAATGCCCCAATCACTGACGAGGTATTGAAATTTCTTTTTCTTGTTGTGGTTTGAATTTTTGAGAATATCAATCGCCTCCGTATAAGTGAGTCGCTCAAATTTATTGTCTAATACAAATTGCAATTTCTCCAGCAATCCCATTTCGCTTCGTTCCTGCTGTGGTTTTGTTTTTTCTTCTTCTTCCAATCGCTTTGCAAGAAATTCCAGGTCTTCCCTGCTATTTTCCATTGCATACCTGATGATGTATTTGATGAAATCTTCGGCCAGATCCATATTGTCTTCCAGGTCATAGAAGGCCATCTCCGGTTCTATCATCCAAAACTCTGCCAGATGCCTTGCCGTATTGCTGTTCTCAGCGCGGAATGTAGGACCAAACGTATATACATTCCCCAAAGCCGTAGCTGCCAGTTCTGCTTCCAATTGGCCACTCACAGTAAGATTAGCAGCCCTTCCGAAAAAGTCTTCTTTGAAATTGATAGTACCATCTTCGGACCTTGGAATCTTTTCAAGATCAAAATTAGTAACGTGAAACGTTTCACCTGCTCCTTCAGCATCTGATGCAGTAATGATAGGTGCATGCAGGTAAATAAATCCTCTGTCATTGAAATATTTATGAATGGCAAATGCAAGTGTATTCCTCACGCGAAACACAGATGCAAATGTATTGGTACGGAACCTCAGGTGCGCTATCTCCCTTAAAAATTCCAGGCTGTGCTTCTTGGGCTGCAATGGATATTTTTCAGCATCACTGACACCCAATACTTCCAGCGTATTGGCCTGTAATTCCACGCGTTGACCTTTGCCGGGCGAAGCAACAAGACTGCCCTGTACTTTTAATGCGGCCCCAGTGGTAATCTTTCTTATTACCGAATCATCAAACTTGCCAAGTGCGACCACTACCTGCAGGTTGGTATTGGTACTGCCATCATTTAAGGCTATGAACTGATTATTTCTAAACGTGCGTACCCATCCCATGACAGTAATTTCCGCGCCGGGCTCACCCGATTCCAATACTCCTGCTATTTCTTTTCTATTATTGAACATCCTGTGTTTTTAAGGCTGCAAATATAGTCAACATCATAAAATGGTTTTGACCAGGTCATTTGCCAACAGTGGATAGAATGCTTTCCAATTCCACTTTTTTTCAAAAAATAAAGAGTAAAAAAATTCGTTTTATTAAAATTGGTGTAATATTGCAACTGAAAAACAGGCGCGATACCACACCACATCCCCTGTCTGATCCATTCCAAAATAAATATCATATTACTTTTTCAAACCACGACCGGTTTTTTGACGAAAAACATTGAAGTCCACTTATGTACGACATTCTACAACTGAACGAGATGATCGTTCCTGAGTTGCTTGATATTGCGCAGCAACAAAATATTTCTGATGCAAGAGACTTACCAAAACATGATCTGATCAATAAAATTCTTGATAAACAAGCCAATATGGAAAACGAAAAAAGAGAAAACAATGGAACTGACCGGCCCAAGAGAAAGCGGCTTATCAAACCGGCAGGATCTGATGTCAAAGAAAACCTGGAAGCAAATATACCCGGAGAAAAGGACGCAGAAGTGGAAAGAAGATCTGTTGACAAGAAGCGAACCCACAAAAAGGAAAAACCTGCAGACAAGAAGGAGGTTGAATTAAAATCCGAACCTGTCAATATGGAAGAAAATAAGGAGGTAACTGTCGAAGGTGAATTGTTGGCTGACCCAAAAGAAATAGCTCCATCTCTTCTGGATATGCTGAAAGATGATGAAGAAGTCGACCTTGAAATACCTGAAGAATTAAGTGAAGCACCAGCTGCCCAATTTCAGAAACCTCATCATAAAAAAGAATCAAATTTCAACCTGGAATTCGATGGTATCATTCTGTCCGAAGGTGTACTGGAGATGATGCCTGACGGGTATGGATTTTTGCGTAGCAGCGATTATAATTATCTTTCTTCTCCGGACGATGTATATGTTTCGCCCAGCCAGATCAAATTGTTTGGATTGAAAACCGGAGATACAGTAAATGGTGCAGTACGACCACCCAAAGAAGGAGAAAAATATTTTGCATTATTAAAAGTAGATACCATCAATGGAAAGCGTCCTGATGAAGTGCGCGATCGTGTTCCATTTGACTATCTGACACCATTGTTCCCTTTTGAAAAGTTGAATTTATTTACAACCCCATCTAACCTCAGTACAAGGATCATTGATCTCTTCACACCTGTAGGGAAAGGGCAACGTGGACTTATTGTAGCACAGCCCAAGACGGGTAAGACGATGTTGCTAAAAGAAATTGCCAATGCCATCGCTGCCAATCACCCGGAGTGTTACCTGATGATCGTGCTCGTGGATGAACGCCCTGAGGAAGTGACAGACATGGAACGCAGCGTAAAGGCAGAAGTAATAGCATCCACATTTGACGAACCGGCTGAGAAGCATGTAAAGGTGAGCACCATGGCATTGCAAAAGGCAAAGCGACTGGTAGAGTGTGGACACGACGTAGTGATTTTGCTGGATAGTATTACCAGGCTGGCACGTGCACACAATACCGTATCTCCTGCAAGTGGTAAAGTATTGTCAGGTGGTGTGGAAGCAAACGCCATGCAAAAACCAAAACAATTTTTTGGCGCAGCCCGAAAGATTGAAAATGGCGGAAGCCTTACTATTATCGCTACAGCATTGGTAGATACCGGAAGCAAAATGGATGAGGTGATATTTGAAGAATTCAAAGGAACTGGTAATATGGAATTGCAATTGGATCGCCGTCTGAGCAACAGGAGGATATTCCCTGCTATTGATATTGTATCCTCATCTACTCGTCGTGAAGACTTGTTGGTGGATAAAGATGTGTTGCAACGCATGTGGGTATTGCGCAATCATATGGCTGATATGAATCCTGAAGAAGCCCTTAACCTGCTTCTTAAGAATATGAAAGGAACAAAGGACAACTCCGAATTCCTAACCAGTATGAACGGATAAAAAAAATTTCAGGAAATTGCAAACCACTGCCCCGGCGGTGGTTTTTTTTGCATGCCCATAGAGAAGTTACATATTGCTGATTTTCTTCAAAGAAGTAATCAATTTCCAATCCTGGATGTACGCAGCCCGGGCGAATATGAACATGCACATATTCCGGGAGCATTCTCATTACCACTTTTCAGCAATGAAGAAAGAGCCATTATCGGAACCGCCTACAAACAGAAAGGAAGAGAGGAGGCAGTAGGTGAGGGATTG
Organism: Chitinophagaceae bacterium; assembly: GCA_039811325.1. Taxonomy (GTDB): domain Bacteria; phylum Bacteroidota; class Bacteroidia; order Chitinophagales; family Chitinophagaceae; genus Ginsengibacter. The sequence continues at coordinate 5,695 of JBDHYH010000048.1, forward strand.
AATTTCTTCTCATCTTCAATGAAATCAATCCCGAAAAAGGCGCTGGAAATATTTGAAAATTGTGCCACTGGCGATGCTCCTGTATTTTATGTGCATTGCTGGCGCGGTGGCATGCGCAGTGAGGCTGTAGCATGGCTTCTTAACCTTTATGGGTACAAAGTATATTTGCTTCAGGGCGGATACAAGTCGTTTCGGCGATGGGCCAACCAACAGTTTGAGAAAAAAAGAAACTATAAAATAATCGGTGGATATACCGGGTCAGGGAAAACAGAATTATTAAATGCCTTGAAAGTGCGGGGAGAAAATATCATCGATCTCGAGCAATTAGCCCATCACAAAGGCTCATCATTTGGATCGCTGGGAATGCCATCGCAACCCTCTCAGGAAATGTTCGAAAACAAACTTGCGTGGCAACTTGGGATGAATTGTAATGATCATCAAAGGGTTTGGCTGGAGGATGAAAGCAGGCACATTGGTATTATCCATATCCCCGATGTTTTGTGGGGCCAATTGAGGTTGGGAGATCTGTACTTCCTGGAAATACCTGCAAATGAAAGACTGAAATATATCACGACACATTATGGACAATTTGACGTGGAGTCTCTGAAAGCCGGTGTATTAAGGATACAGAAGCGGTTAGGCGGATTAGAAACCAAAAATGCATTGCAATATCTCGACAAAGGAGATATATCAAAATGTTTTGAAATATTACTCAGGTATTACGATAGGCTTTACCGGGCTAGTTTAGAAAAACATCTCGCAGAAGGAAGCAACCTGCATAAAATTACCTGTGCAAGCGTTGATAATTATAATGCAGTTGCAGTATTAGATTCAGTATGAAAATGAAAACCATCCAACGGGCAATCCAGTGCTTTTTTCTTTTATCCATTTCATTGGGCGCTTTTGCTCAACAGGAATGGAATGCAGCCGGAGTGTGGGCAGGCAGATTGTACAACGATTCTACCAAAAAGTTTATTCCCTTTGAGATCGCTATCAGCTATCACAATAGTAAATATGCAGGATACACATACACCGTATTCATGATTGACAGTATTGAAAATATCGGGGTAAAGGATGTTACCATCAAAGAAAAAAGTGGCCTCTTCATTATCAAGGACAAGAAATTAATAGATAACAATTACAAAGATGCGCCTGCCAAAGGAGTATATACTACATTGGAATTGCAACACACTGAAAATGATACTGCGGACATATTAAGTGGGACATGGTTCACTAACAAAACAAAGGAGTATTATCCTCTATCGGGAACTGTATCGGTTACAAGAAGAAAAAACATTTTTGCAACTCGCATCGTTCCGAAGCTGCGACAGTTGGGGCTTGCTGATGACCTTTCATTTTTCAGCTATTCATACAACATTGCTCACAATGAAACAAAAAAAGAAATTAAGCCGGTTGAAAAGAAGGGCACTAAAGATAGTATGATGACCATTGTAGAGCCTGAACTCGTAATCACAGTTCCAAAATCGAAGGAAATCAAAATCCCAAATGCCAATGCATTGAAAAATGCGGTGGATTCGGCAGGGCCGGGTACAAAGAATGACATGGCAGATAATCAAAAAATAAATAACACAAAACCTGACAATAAAACTATTGTGCCCAAAACTATTGAGAAACCTCTGATTAAAAATGTTGAACCTGAGATTGTGAAAACAAAGCCCTTCATACAACCCAAACAGGAAAAAATAAATGCTTCTAATGAAGTTTCAAAAGATACAGTTGTCAACAAAGTGGTTGCGATCAAAAAAGTTTCAGATGATCAGATCACGAAGACGAAGCCTAATCCTTCAACACAGAAACCTGTCGAAGTAGTGGTGACAAAAACTGAAAATAATTTACAAAAAAACACCGCCACACCTGAAAGATCTCCTGCACTCATCGAAAAAATCATTCAGAAAAAAGATACATTAACTATCAATACATCTCAGCTCGACAAACCTTTACAAAAAGTTATACCTGTTAAAATAGACCTTTCAGACCGTAAAATTGAAACCATACGGACAGTGCCGATCCAGGGCGACAGCCTGGTACTTTCTTTATTTGACAATGGTGCTGTAGATGGAGATACCGTCAGTGTTTTATTGAATGGCCAGGTAGTGGTATCGAAAGTTGGATTGCTGGAAAAAGCCTTTAATCAAACCATTCACCTGACTCCTGACATGGGCGACAGTATCAAAATCGTTTTGTATGCTGAAAACCTGGGAAGCATCCCCCCGAATACAGGATTACTCGTTGTGCGTAATGATGGTAAGGATTATGAAATCAGGTTCAGTGGTGACCTCAAACAAAATTCTGCCATAATTTTGCTGCGCAATCGATAGCAATGAGCACAATTAACGGAGAATCCAACAGCGAAATCAAACTCACCGAATTTTCAAAAGGCGCAGGATGCGGATGTAAATTAGCGCCAAAGAAATTACAAGAAATATTACAGGGAGCAACAGCTTCTCCGCATGGACGGTTGCTGGTAGGCAATAATGACGGAGATGATGCGGCAGTCATTGATTTGGGAAATGGAACTTTGTTTATCAGTACAACGGATTTCTTCATGCCAGTTGTGGACGATGCTTTTGCCTTCGGCAAAATAGCAGCCGCCAATGCCATCAGTGATGTTTTTGCCATGGGAGGCCAACCTTTGGTGGCAATTGCCATATTAGGATGGCCGGAAAATATTCCGGTTTCAGAAGCTCAGAAAGTTTTGGCAGGTGGCAGAGAGATGTGCGCAGCTGCCGGAATTCCTTTGGCTGGCGGACATAGTATTGAATCCACAGAACCCTTTTTTGGACTTGCCGTAAATGGCCTTGTGGATAAGAAAAATTTGAAGAAAAACAATACAGCCCGCGAAGGAGATATCCTTTTCCTGACCAAACCTTTGGGCATAGGTATTTTATCAACAGCACAAAAAAGAAAAATGCTTGACGGCAGCGATGCTTCATTCCTGGTAGATGAATTGAGCAAACTCAACTTGATAGGTGCAGCATTTGGAGAAATAGAAGAAGTTTCTGCCATGACAGATGTTACCGGATTTGGACTGGCAGGGCATCTTTCGGAAATGGCTAATGGAAGCGGGCTAACGGCGGTGATCGGGTACCAACAGTTGCCTATATACGAAAACGCAAAACAGTATTTGAAAAAGAGCATTATTCCAGATGCTACTTATCGCAACTGGAATGCCTATGGCAATGATATCGAAATTGAAAAGACTGTTGATTATATGCAGGCATTTGGCATATTACCTGACCCTCAAACCAACGGAGGATTGCTGATAGCCGTAGATCCCGGAGGCGCTGATAAAGTGACCAGTTCATTAATTGAACACAGAATGGGCGCTTTTGCTACACCTATAGGATATTTTAAAGCCAGACAACAAAAAGCTATTATTGTAAAACCGACATTGTAATGCATTGGATATTTCTAATTGTTGGAGGATTATTTGAAGTAGGATTTGCCACTTGCTTAGGCAAAGCCAAAGAAACTTATGGTTCGGAGTCGCTGCTTTGGTTTGCTGGTTTTCTTGTTTGCCTGGCCCTGAGTATGTTTCTGCTTTACAAAGGTTCGCAAGGCATTCCTATCGGTACTGCTTATGCGGTTTGGACCGGTATAGGCGCTTGTGGTACTGTGATCATGGGATTGATCTTATTCAACGAACCAGCCACTTTCTGGCGGATTTTTTTTATCTCTACGCTGATCTGTAGTATCATCGGCCTGAAAGTAGTATCTGCATAGCAGAATTCCCGAAGTGGTAAATCTGCTGTAATCCAAACGCTGTACCTTTGACCATTCTATGTCTGCTATGGAAAACCTTATCAGCGAGATCAATTCATATTACAAAGCAAGAAACAAACGGCCTGTGTTTCAATTGGGAGCACAATCGCGTTTCATCATCATATCGCAGGCACCAGGTAAAAAAGTTCACGAAACAGGAATTCCCTGGAATGATGCAAGCGGAAGAAAACTCAGGTTCTGGCTGGGAGTAAGTGAAGAACAGTTTTATAATCCGGAGATTTTCTCCATCATGCCGATGGATTTTTGCTTTCCGGGCAAAGGCAAGAATGGTGATCTGCCTCCTGACCCTGATTGTGCTCCCCGGTGGCATCAAAGAATTTTGTCGACGATGGAAAATGATCCGATGAAAATTTTAATAGGCCAATATGCCATCCAATATTACCTGGGCTCAAAACAAAAAACAACGCTTGCAGAAACGGTTAGAACTTTTGGCGATTACCTGCCTGAATTCTTCCCAATGCCACACCCATCGCCCCGCAATCAAAACTGGCTGAAAAAAAACAAGTGGTTCGAAAACCAGAATATCCCATATTTACAAAAATATATTTCAGAAAAAATAAAAGGAACAAGATGAAAAGAAAATCCATTTTGGAAATACAGCCCAAAGCTTACGAAGCCATGCGCGGACTGGAAAGTTATATCCGATCTACCACGCTCGATCGCAAACTTTGTGAACTTATCAAGATCAGGGCATCACAATTGAATGGTTGTGCCTATTGCATAGATATGCATACTGAAGAAGCATTGGAACTTGGTGAAAGTAACCGGAGGTTGTTTGCCATAGCAGCCTGGCATGAATCACCACTCTTTGGCGATGATGAGCGCGTAGCTTTGCTGTTGACAGAAGAAGTGACCCTTATTGGAAACGATGGTGTGTCTGATGAAACCTACGAAGCTGCCATTAATACTTTCGGCGAGGAGAAAACAGCGCAGATCATTATGCAGATTGTCATAATCAATTCATGGAACAGGATAGCAGTGTCTGCAAAACAGGAATATGTAAGCAAACACGATCAGTAATTCAGAAAATGTTATAATAAAGGCGCAATTCACCATTACGGAAATACATTGGCTAATTTTGCAACCAACTAAAGACAATAATCCTTTGCAAAAAAGTGACATACTCCAGCTGGATCATGTGAAATCCCTGGTAGATACCTTCTACGGGAAGGTGCGTGAAGATGATCTGCTTGCTGGTATTTTCAATGACCGTATCCAGGATCGCTGGCCACAGCATCTTGCTAAGATGTACACTTTTTGGCAAACTGTTTTGCTGGGTGAACAGACTTATTTTAGCAGCCCATTCCCGCCACACGCTACCATGCCTGTGGAGAAAAAACATTTCGACAGATGGCTTCAATTATTCAATGAAACGATTGATGAATTATTTTCAGGCCAGGTAGCAGATGAGGCTCGGTGGAGGGCAGCAAAAATGGCTGAGATGTTTCAGATTAAAATCAAGATGGCAAAAGAAAGAGGGACTAAGAGTTTGTTGTAATGAGGGAAGATCGTTTTTCGATACTCGTTTGTTGGTTATCGTTTGCGGGTTGCTGAGTGTGCCTGGCCAGAGCTATAGAGTTTTGAATACTGGACGAACCGCCAGTACCGAAACATTTGTTTTAAGTTTTCACTACTGAGAAGTTACCTGAACTGGGGATTCAACTGGATAGTACATTACCTATTGTTCATTGCTCATAGCCTGTTTTTTTTCTCATCCAGAATGCACTGCAATATTTGCATAAAAACAATGCAGTGATACAATGAAAAATCATGGATGGAAATTACCTTAATTTTCAATGTTAGATGCAATTTTTTGTTTTGTGCAAGAAATAGCAATACCTGATTATTTAATTCCAAACGTTTCGTATTCAAGTTCATTTCAAAGACTTTCCTGTAAGACGGTTTGATTTCAAATGTAACAATTGCATTTTCAGAAAATAAATGGAAAGGAATCAGCTAATACGAAAAATAGCCCTGTGCCACTGCGCCTATATTAAGAAAACACTGTCAGCATTACCTTTAAAAACACTTGTGGATGAACGGCAGTATTTGGCCGGACTCTAATCCTGGGAGGTGATTACAAGAATTCAATCTAAGATAATTTCATTCAAATGGTAAAGAGTTATGACAATATTCATGCTGATGTTTTTAGCCTAACGCATCTATAAGATTACTGAATCGGGATCAAGGTTTTTTCTTCTGAGCATTAATGCAAAAAATATTTTAAGAATCCAAAACATTCCTCTTTTAGCCATCAGTTCCCCATACCTTTGCACTCCTATTGCCCGATAGTATAACGGTAGTACGACAGATTCTGATTCTGTTTGTCTTGGTTCGAATCCAGGTCGGGTAACAAAAATGACTCCGTAGCTCAGTTGGTAGAGCAACAGACTCTTAATCTGTGGGTCCAGAGTTCGAGCCTCTGCGGGGTCACACAATATTTTTTTCACGAATAGACACATTTTGGCTCTGTTTTTTCAGTGCACGGCTTTTTCAGAACCTTATTTTCACCTCGTCTAAATTCCATTCCCTTTCAAAGACATCTTTGGTAACCAGTTTTCCTTCCTTCGTCACGGAAATGATTGTTGCTTCAAAAACCCGGTTCCGATACTCTAACTTCACAAGTTGTCCAGCTTTGTACAACCTGGAGTTATAACGTTCCATCCATTGCTCATGCAATCCCTCACGCCAGTTTTCGATATAATTCAAAAAAAACGTCCTCAGTTCCGAAGCTAACTGCAACACTTCAAATTGATGTGCTGTCTCAATTGCCAGCGAAGTAGTTCTCTCCAATTGCTGATCAAGAGGGAATCGTGTTTGGTTGACATTCAAACCTATTCCTGTGATTGCCCACTGCCATAAATCTCCGCGAATGAAATTTTCAATCAGTATCCCTGCTGCCTTCCTGTCATTAATGAAGATATCATTAGGCCATTTAACAAAAACTTCGGAATCAGAATATCTTTCAATAAGGTCTAAAGTGCTCAATGAAGCAGCAACAGAAAGCATGAATTGTTTTGCAAGGGACGCCCATTCCATCTGGGTAAGTATAGACAATTGGATGCTAGCGCCGGGCTCAGTAATCCATTGGCGGCCTAATCTGCCTTTACCTCCCGTCTGTTCATAGGCAAAAACTGCGGTACCGTGTCTTGCTTCGCCATTTTTGGCCAGGCTCATGGCATAGTTGTTGGTACTTTCAACACAGTCAAGAACGATGATCTTTTCATTGGAATCATGCATCAGCAAAGGGATTGAGAAAGAAATGGTATTTTTGATAAATTAGTTGCAAATTTCCGATTAAAACCCAAATTCATATTGATTTAATTATATTTTTGTGGATTGTGAAAATCGAAAATGTGGAATAAAAACAAAAGCATTTGAACAATTTAGATTTATTAGAAAAAAGAAAAAAGAAAACCTCTACTCGGGTAACAAGAAGTAGCAAACTATTCAAAACGATCCTGCATGCAATTGGCGAAAAAAAGGGTGGAAATGTAGTAAGCCTTGATCTCAAAAAGATACCTGAAGCAGTAACGGATTTTTTTATTATTTGCGAAGCATCCAATCCAATTCAGTTAAAGACAATTGGCAGCTTTGTAGAAGAAGAAGTAAAAAAGAAATGTGGCGAAATTCCATTCCGTCATTCAGGCGCACAGGGAGATCAATGGATTCTCATTGATTACATCAACATTGTGGTTCATATCATGCTGACCGAACCACGTAAGTTTTATAAACTGGAGGAAATGTGGAATGACGCCGATGTGAAAGAACATGACACCATCAAATAGAAAATCGTTACCCGTAATAAATTTTATAAAATCAAACCTGTCTTATAGGACAGGTCAAACCTCTGCAAGAGTAAAAAATGGCAACAGAAGAAAAACGAAAATATACCAAACGACCGCCCAATAGTAACAAGATGGCACCCCCATCAGAAAACGGGCGTGAAAATGAGCCAAAGAAAAAGCCACGGCTCAGCATCTACTGGGTGTATGGCATTCTATTCGCGCTTATCATAGGATACAATGTGATGCAGCGCACAGGCTCTGATGGAACTGAGATCACCAACGTACAGTTTTTTCAAATGCTGAAACAGGGAGATGTACAAAAACTTAAAATCGTAGGTAACAGGAAGATTGTGCGGGTAACAATTAACCCCCAGGCCATCAGCCGCGATTCGGCTAATTATTATAAAAAAGTTTTTGGTAAAGACTACGAATTCGCATTGAAATCGCAGGACATGCCACAGGCATTTTTTTCTATTGTCAAGGATGAAGTTTTTGCAAATCATCTCTATCAGTATTACAAAGACAACCCGCAAGTACAAGAAGCGGCCCTATCAGCAAATGATGAAGGAGAGTGGTTTACTCAACTCATCAGTACACTTTTTCCTATCCTGCTGATCGCCACAGTATTCATATTGATGATGCGGAAATTGGGAAGTGGCGCCGGTGCCGGTGGTCCTGGCGGAATATTCAACATTGGGAAGAGCAAAGCCACCCTGTTCGAAAAAGGGACAAAGGTGAACATCAACTTTTCTGATGTAGCAGGACTCGATGAAGCCAAGGTTGAGGTGATGGAGATTGTGGACTTTTTGAAGAATCCAAAAAAATATACGGCCCTCGGCGGCAAAATTCCGAAAGGAGCCTTACTGGTAGGCCCTCCGGGTACCGGTAAAACCTTGCTTGCAAAAGCAATGGCCGGCGAAGCGCAAGTACCTTTCTTCTCTCTCAGCGGAAGTGATTTTGTAGAAATGTTTGTAGGTGTGGGTGCCAGTCGTGTCCGCGACCTCTTCAAACAGGCACGTGAAAAAGCTCCTTGTATCATCTTCATTGACGAAATAGATGCTATAGGCCGTGCACGTGGAAAGAATATGATGATGAGCAATGACGAAAGAGAAAACACTCTCAATCAATTGCTCGTGGAAATGGATGGATTCGGTACTGATATCGGCATCATCATTCTTGCGGCTACTAACAGACCGGATGTACTCGATAGTGCATTGCTGCGTCCGGGCCGTTTTGATCGCCAGATTTCTATTGACAGGCCTGACCTGGTAGGAAGAGAAGCAATCTTTAAAGTACACCTGAAACCAATCAAAATAAGCCAGACATTAGACCTTCATAAGCTGGCTGAACAAACACCCGGATTTGCCGGAGCAGATATCGCGAATGTATGCAATGAAGCAGCATTGATAGCAGCCCGTAAAGGAAAGGATGCAGTGGACATGCAGGATTTCCAGGATGCTATTGACCGCGTAATTGGAGGACTGGAAAAGAAAAACAAGATCATTCTGCCTGAGGAAAAAGAAATCATCGCCTACCACGAAGCAGGCCATGCGATCTGCGGATGGTTCCTGGAGCACGCCTACCCGCTGCTCAAAGTAACAATCGTGCCCCGTGGCACAGCTGCTCTTGGTTATGCACAATACACTCCTAAGGAGCAATACCTTTACAATACTGATCAATTGCTCGACCAAATATGTATGACGCTTGGTGGAAGAGCATCCGAGCAAATATTTTTCAGTAAGGTAAGTACCGGTGCCAGCAACGATTTGCAACAGGTTACGAAGATGGCTTACAGTATGGTAACGGTTTACGGTATGAATCCCAAAATTGGAAATGTGAGTTATTATGACCCACAACAAGAAAATACTTTTGTAAAACCATTCAGTGAAGAAACCGGAAAACTGATAGATGAGGAAGTAAGAAAACTAATCGATAGTGCTTACGAACGTACAAAAGAGTTGCTATCCGAAAAGAAAAAGGAAGTTGACATTTTAGCCCAGGCATTGCTAAAAAGAGAAGTATTATTCCAGAGTGATGTAGAAGAATTGATTGGAAAGCGCCCGTGGGAAGACAAGAAAGCCCTTGATTTTATTGATAATCCAAAGGAAGGTGTAGTGACCAACCCACTACCTGGCAAAATGGATGTAGAGGAAACAAAGTAACCTAAACTGCTTTTAAATAAAGAGGCTGCCAATTAAAAGGCAGCCTTTTTCTTTTTCCTGAAGTACATCAATAGTGTTATTTCTGAAATGCCTTTTTGAAATTAATTTCCTTCCTGTCATTTCTTCCTTCATCCAGGATATTTGCTTCAATAAATAAAGGACGTTTTTGAAATACATACTCCCTCAGAAAAGCATGTATCTGTGTAAGGTAACTATGCATGGGAAATACTGCTGCTGCGTGCCCGGTTTTATCAAATACCATCAGTCTATAGGGGGCATCTATTTTTTTAAATCGCTTAATGATCGCCGATGAGCCATACATACCGGTGCCAAATAGTGCGATCTTCTTAAACGGTACTATCTTGTCGTTGTTGCCATGAAACAAAAGCATGGGTGCAGGATGGACCACATACTTAGGATGACCGTGGTTGCTGTAGATGGCACCGGCAAATGAAATGATTCCTGCATACTGAAATGAAGAAGGCAATAGTTTTTGATCATAGTCATTTCTTTTGCGGTAGTCTGCTGTCAATACCGTGATCGCACCCGCACTAGATCCGCTCACGATAATCTTTGAGGTATCAATTTGCAATTCAACTGCATGGCGCAGCAAATATTGTGTGGCAGAAAACAGATCTTCCACAGCTATATTTATCGAGTGGATCAGTGGTCTTCGATTGAACAATGTTGGTGGTTTCGTTGCACCTTTCAAACCAAGCCTGTAATCAATAGAAGCTACCAAATAGCCACTGTCTGACAAAGACTTAAAATAATCTGAATAAGTTTTTTCATCCCTGGAACCTGTAAGGAATCCGCCACCAAAAACAAAGATGACACAGGGGTTGCTTTTTTTCACGCCGGCAGGCGGATAAATATCCATCTTCAATACCTGGGTATCTCTTTGCGCAAAAACTACTGTTTGCTTTTGTGAAAATGACCAATTAGGAAAAAGCAGGAAAGAAGAGGTAAGAATAGAAAGTGAAATGATTGTATAACCTTTCATGAGGGGCAAATTCTTATTATTAAGGAATCAATAAAATAATCCTCGACCAAACATAATAATTATTTCCCTAACTTCTTTCTTCCGGTAATACTGTAAATCATAGGTATCTTACCTCGCAATGATCTGATACAATATTTTCCGGGAGCTATATTTATGGTCCCATTAAAGCAATTGTACGGTGAATAATCGTATTCCTGAAAGTCCACAATTTCAATTTTATTATCAAGCAAAGATTGAATTACATCGGCAAGGCCATGATTCCATGTAATAGATTCCAAATGCAAAGAGGCTTTCTTGTCTGCGTAAGTCCCTTCTTCCAGTTCTCTGATAGGTTCTCTATTAAAATAACTGTATTCAATTTTTTTAAAATCATTGTCAAACATCCAAACAACTGGATGGAACTCAGCAAATACAAACTTACCGCCGGGTTTCAAATACCGTTGTATAATTTTTGCCCATTTGTCCAAATCGGGAAGCCATCCTATGACGCCAAAACTTGTATATAAAATATCGAATCTCTTTTTGAGAATCAAGGGCAATTCATAAATATCGCTACAAATAAATGTCGTTTTCTCTGCACAATCAGATGCCAGTTTTTTAGCAGTTGCAATTGCCTTTTTGGAAAAATCAACACCCGTGGCTTTTGCTCCTAAACGCGATAGAGAAATGGTATCCATTCCAAAATGACACTGCAGGTGTAACACAGACTTGCCGCTAACCCCGCCTAACAAATGCTCCTCAAGAGATGAGAATGAAGTTTTTCCATTGAGAAATTCTCGCAGTTTATAAAATTCTGAATTGTAGTGTATCCCTACCCGCGCATCCCAGAGTTTCTTGTTAGTTTTTAAATAATTCTCCATAATCATAAAAAGTTTGCTGGCCGAAATTAATCTTTTGGAAAGTACAAGATACGGGATTGCTATCCCTCTGGATTACACGATTCATATAATTATTGAGTCATGCTATGCCTTCTCAAATTGTTTTCTTTACAAGCCGTGAATACATTAACTAACGGGACGCCAAACAGCAAAAAAGAGGGTACAGTAGATTCATAAACAAGCATGATGTGAAACAAAAAATATATAGTGAATTCAGATATTTCTCTTCAAAGCTGCCTATCTTTAAGTTAAGATTTCTTAAGCAACACACAAATCAACCTTAATTTACTGTATGAAAAAATTATACTTCACATCGCTTCTGATAGTTCTATTTGCATTTCACTCCAATAGATCAATGGCTCAGGAAATTGATGCTCCTCAGGCACAGAGTTTATTGACAAAGAATGCTACTGCATTAAATCTATCTCCTGAAGACGTTCAGAATTCCATCATATTAAATTCTTATGTGGACAACCTTTCCAAAGTCAAGTTGGTTTACGTTCAGCAATCATTCAACAGTATTCCTGTTTACAATGTAATACAGGTTTTTGCATTCAGAAATGATGTACCTGTATCTCAAAGTGGTAATAGAATTTACAGGATAAGCGACCAAATATCTGATCAGAAAGCAGTACCATCAATTTCTGCAAGAGATGCTGTAGGCTTTGCAGCCAAGTCACTAAATATTTCAATAGAAAATCTCAAAACAATGCCTTTGATCATTTCCAGAAGTACTCATGATCAGAGGAAAATTACATTTGAACAAAATCCTATTTCCCAGGAGCCTGTTACCTCCGAATTAATGTGGATACCCGATGAGCATGGAAAGGTAACTCTCGGGTGGCAGGTTGCCATCCTTCCTCAAAAATCTTCTGATCATTGGATGATCAGGGTAGATGCTAAAAGCGGAGCTATTATCGGAAAAGATAATCTGACAGTTTATTGCAGTTGGGAACAAACTCCTGGCAAACAGAACCACGTCTTATCTGTTCTTTCAAATTTGAAGCACCAGCCATTCATTAAATACCAAACTAATGCTGCAGTAAATAGTGCTAAATACCGTGTGGTTCCGTTTCCGGCAGAAAGCATGAATTTTCCGGGTGGTGCTTTGACACTTGTCAACAATCCCTGGAGCCTGTCTGGCACAGGCAATAATGCCATTACACTCAATTGGCAAAACGATGGTTCAGCAGAATACAATTATACCCGTGGAAATAATGTGTGGTCAAGAGATGACATTGCAGGAGATAATGAATTAACTATGGGGGCCTCAGCCACCTCTTCTACTCCATTACCAGACTTACTTTTTGATTTTCCGCAAGATCCAAATCTATCTCCCGGCGCAACAACCAATAAGAACCTTGCTATTACCAATCTTTTTTTCTGGAATAATATCATGCATGACCTCAGCTACCAGTATGGCTTTGATGAAGTATCCGGTAACTTTCAAAATAGTAACCTGGGACGCGGTGGTGCGCAGAGTGATTTTGTGATAGCAGATGCACAGGATGGAAGCAGCCGGAACAATGCAAACTTTAGCACTCCGTCTGATGGCAATAGCCCACGCATGCAGATGTTCTTGTGGGATGGGAATATTTATAAGAAAGTATGGTTAGATATACCAGGTGTATATAATGGATTCATTAATACACTGGAAGCGAACATGAGCACAGCAAACTTATTGAAAGATGTGGGACCAGTTACAGGAGACCTTGTATTATATAACGATGATCTGGCAGGTACCACTCATCTTGCTTGTGCAGCTCCGGCAAATGGTGCTGCACTCAGCGGAAAGATAGCTGTTATTGACAGAGGCACGTGCAATTTTGCCATTAAAGTAAAGAATGCTCAAGTGGCAGGTGCTATCGCTGTTTTAGTAATCAATAGCAATCCAAGTGAACTTATTGTAATGGGTGGATCAGATAACACGATTACAATTCCTGCTCTGATGATGTTGAAGGAAGATGGGGACGTACTAAAGGCCTACCTGGGCACAAAAACCATAACGGCAACCTTAAAACAACCACTGGATGTAGATGGAGATCTTGACAATGGTATCATTGCTCACGAATACACACACGGTATTTCCAATCGCCTTACAGGAGGCCCGTCCGCAGTTACTTGTCTTCAGAATAATGAACAAATGGGCGAAGGCTGGAGTGATTATGTAGCGCTGATGGCAACTACTAATTGGGGCACAGCAACCATCGGTGATGGTGCCAATTCCAGGTCTCTCGGAACCTATGTACTGAGCGAAGCTCCATCTGGCGATGGAATCCGTACTTATCCTTATTCTACCAATATGACGACTAATCCTCTGACCTATAGCAACCTGGCCACTATCGCAGATGGAGAATCGCACCTTGTTGGCGAGATATGGGCTGCCACACTCTGGGACATGACATGGAACATGATACAAATAGATGGAATCAATACAAATATTTTCAATGCGAATGGAACCGGAGGCAATTCAGACGCAATGAAATTAGTAATGCTTGGAATGAAGCTGCAGCCATGCAGCCCTGGTTTTCTGGATGGGCGTGATGCCATATTGAAAGCGGATGAAATACTTTTCAATGGAAAATACAGTTGTGCAATCTGGAGCGCTTTCTCACGCCGAGGTATGGGAGTAAATGCTAAACAGGGAAGTGCATACAATAACCTAGACCAGACAGTAAACTTTGATATCCCTTCCGGTGCTTCCATCATCAAGAAAGTGGACCTGACCACCTCCCCGCAGAATGGAATACTCACTTACACATTTACAGTAAAGGCTCAATGCCAGGCAGTGACTAATTTCAAAGTAGTAGATACATTGGGAACAAATGTAACTTACGTGAGTGGTGGAACTTACAATTCCGGCAATAGGACTGTAACATTTAATGTACCATCTCTGACATCGATGCAATCAACTGCATTCACACTCAAGGTGAAAGTGAATTCCGGCACTTATTTTAATGATGTCACTTTGTTCTCTGAAAGTGTACCGACCAACAGTGTACCAGCTTCCTTCTTGCCTACCACCAATAAACCTGGCATTAATTGGGGGACAAGTACCATCAATAAATCTGCTCCTTATTCTATGAAAACCGCAACTACCGGAACTGCAGCAGAGCAGGTATTGACATCTGCAGCCGCCGTAACTATCGATGGGCACGTTCAATTGAGCTTCTGGCAGCAATACAGTTCTCAACCAGGTAAAGATGGGGGTGTAGTTGAGTTATCACTTGATAATGGAACAACATGGTTTGATGCAGGCTCCTATATGGTACAGAATGGATACAACACAACAGTTAATTCAAACTCAAGCCTGGATGGTAAAAAAGCATTCAGTGGAAGTAGTGGTTCTTTCATTCAGACAATCATCAATCTTTCTGCATTCAGAAATCAAAATGTACGTTATAGGTTCCGATTCGTAACTGACACTGCGGGATCAAGCCTTGGCTGGTATATTGACGATATCCTCATTAAGAAAATGGCAGCCGTATATAATATCGCTAAAGTCTTTGATAATGCAGACGTATTCAAGAGCCTGTCTGACACCATTACAGCTATCACTTCTGAACTCTTGCCTGTGACATGGCAGGAATTTACCCTTCAAAAGAATGGCACCTCAGCAGTTCTGAAGTGGTCAACTGCCCAGGAATCGAACACCGATAAATTCTTTGTCGAACGCAGCATTGACGGGGTACACTTTAATTCCATTGCATCTATGGATGCAGCAGGCAATACAGCAGCATCCAGCCAATATACCTACCAGGACGACAATCCGTACCCTGGTGTGAATTTTTACAGGATAAGGCTTATGGACAGGGACGGTAAGTTCAGTTATTCGGCTACAAAAAGTATTCAGTTTGATGAGTTACAAACAAGATTAGTTCAACTGTCTCCAAATCCTGCGAAGAGTACTGTTAGTTTGTATATTGCAGGAAACAAGACCTTATTGAACGTAAAATTGGTTGATGCCACCGGAAGGCTGATTCATGATTTCGAAATGAAGGCAGACAGGCTTTCTATCCCAGTGATGCAGCTTTCTCAAGGCATTTATTACATCAGGATCCAGGGCAATAATTTGAATGTAATGAAGAAACTGGTAAAAGAATAGTTGATTTCATTAATATCACCAAATTGTTTAAGGCCATCGTTACATTCGGTGGCCTTTTTATTTTTCACTTGCTGTTAGAGGGTTGTCTGTTTCAATTCAATTATCTTGCAGCCATTAAAAAAACGGATATGGATTACAATAAAATAATTTCTGTAACGGGATTACCTGGACTCTATGAATTACTTTCCACAAGGCCTGACGGAGCTGTAGTGAAATCTTTAGAAAATAACACGACCAAATTTGTCGCCAGCAGACAGCACCAGTTTTCGCATTTAGAAAGTATTGAGGTATTTACAAATAAAGAAAATATCATGCTCAGTGACGTCCTTGCTTTGATGAAAGAATCGAAAGAGAAGATGCCTGATGCAGGTGCGGATGCAAAAGTGGTGAAAGCTTATTTTCAAAAAATAAATGCTGACCTGGACTTTGACAGGGTCTTTAACAGTGATCTGAAAAAAATGATCAAATGGTATCAAATACTCGATAAGAATAAAATTGACTTTACAGTCAATGAACCGGTTGCCGACACAAAAGCAAAATCAGCCACATCCGCCCACAGTGATGGCGGCCATGTAAAAGACATGAAACCACAACAGACCAATCCAAGGAGAGTGGAAAGCCGTGGCGTAAAATAAAAGAGACTATGGAGAATTATTCTGCAGACATTTCACCGCTGCAAAGACACTTCTTACCCACCAGCCTCACAATAAAAAAATGGGAAGATATTGAGCCGTATTTTAAGGATTTAACCGGAAGATCCATCTCCTCAAAAGAGGGACTGGAACAATGGCTGAAAGATATGAGCGAACTGGAAGCAATGATCACAGAAGATTTTTGCCGTAGGCAAATTCGAATGACCTGTGATACTACCAACAAAGAATATGAAGAAGCATTCAACTTTTTCTGCCTGGAAATTCAACCGAAGATCCAGCCTTACGCTTTTGAATTGAACAAAAAACTGGTAGCTTCTCCCTTTGCGGATGCTTTGGATAAAGAAAAGTTTTTCACTTACCTGCGCTCCGTTCGTAATAGTATTGACCTGTACCGCGAAGAAAATATCCCGTTGAAATCTGAATTGGCGGTGTTGCAACAAAAGTATGGCGCCATCACCGGGCAAATGTCGATAACGGTAAATGGGCAGGAATATACATTGCAACAGGCAGCAAAGTTTTATGAAAGTGAAGACCGCTCACTTCGTGAGGAAGTGTATCGCAAGGTCAACGATAGAAGGCTGCAGGATAAAGACGTACTGAATGAACTTTTTAGCCAACTGATTGAGAAAAGAACAAAGGAAGCTCTCAATGCTGGTTTTGAAAATTACAGGGATTACAAATTCAAAGAACTTAACAGGTTTGATTATACGAAAGAAGATTGCTTTGCATTTCACGAAAGTGTAAAACAGTTTGTAGTGCCACTTGCCAATGAATTGTATGATCTCAAAAAAGAGAAACTTCAATTAGATTCATTACGACCCTGGGATACTGACGCAGAACCGAAAGGAACAAAACCACTTGTGCCATTTCATACCGGAGAAGAGTTGGTAGAGAAAACAATAGAATGTTTTACTAAGATCAAGCCATTCTTTGGTGATTGCCTGAGAGTAATGCGCAGCATGGGCAACCTGGACCTCGAAAGCCGTACCGGCAAGGCGCCCGGAGGATACAATATGCCACTGGCAGAAACCGGTGCTCCCTTTATCTTCATGAATGCAGCAGGGCAAATGCACGATGTAACTACCATGGTTCATGAAGGTGGACATGCTATTCAATCTTTCCTGACACATAACCTGGAGTTGAATGCATTTAAAGAATATCCAATGGAGATTGCCGAGGTGGCCAGTATGTCGATGGAACTTTTCAGCATGGATTATTGGAATGTGTATTTTGATAATGAAGAAGAATTAAGACGAGCTAAAATTCACCAGTTGGAACGAGTGATCACACTATTCCCATGGATCGCGTTGATTGATAAATTTCAACATTGGATATACGAAAATCCGGATCACACGACCGGGCAAAGAGAAGCAGCATGGCTGAATTTCTTTCATGAGTTTACACCTTCTGCTATTGACTACTCAGGATTGGAATCGTATGTAGCCAACGCGTGGCAAAAACAACTGCATCTCTTTGAGGTGCCCTTCTATTATATTGAATATGGTATTGCACAATTGGGAGCAGTCGGATTATGGAGGCAGTTTAAGCAAAACAGTGAGAAGGCGTTGGACAATTATATCAGCGCTTTAAGTCTTGGCGGCATGCGCACACTTCCGGAACTGTACAAAGCAGCAGGTTTAGAATTTAATTTTTCAGGAGCCTACATCAAAGGGCTGATGGACTTTGTGCATGATGAATTGAAAAAAATACTATAAGCCGGTAGATTGGTTTTGTTGTCGCATGTACTGACTGAAATTATTTTCTCCTGTGCAAAACCAACTGATACACTCTTCCGGCTACTGCTTTCATTCTGGAACGTGCCCGTTCCTCGGGTACGGGAGTGAAGAGTGCAATAATGAATGCGTTCTTTCCATCTTCTACAATTCCAACATCGTTGGTATAATAACTCCACCAACCGGATTTGTGATAAAACATTGCCTGTAGTGGCAATCCTGTGGCAAGTTTGGTAGTGTCCAATTGTCTGCCCAGCAACGTTTTCATTTGACGGCTCACCCAGGGATTCACTAAAGTGTTATGATAAATCCGATACATAAACAATGCTGCATGCAGTGCATTGGTCTCAGTACTGCGAACCGTATCATACCCTGGTGATTCTACTTTCCGGCTCAGAAATTTTCTGGTTACCTCACTGCCGTACCAACCATATTGATGCATGGTAGCATTGATGTTGGGTCTCCCTGCAACATCTATCAGGCAGTTGGCTGCGGAGTTGTCGCTGCGTGTAATCATCAGGTCCAATAAGTAATCGATAGTAACGGTATCGCCTGCACGAAGTAGTGGACGCGGATCCCATGAAATTTCTGAACTCCTGTCCACATCATTCGGAGACTGAACTATGTATGGTGCATACAAAGAATATTTTCCTTCACTCACCTGCTTCAACACTTCCATTGCTACATACATTTTGTAAACCGATGCGGGATAGATGAAGTTGTCCATATTAACTCCACCCAACAACGGCTTCTTTCCATTCAGGTCAATCACTACAAATGAAACTCTTTCCATTCCGTCTTCACCTGCGTTGAAGCTGCTATCCAACAAACAATCATGAATGATCTGGTAAAGCGAGTCATTGAAAGTCTTGCTTGATTTAAAGCCTTTTGAAATTTGTGTTTGTGCGTGCGTTATGAGTGATGCGGTCGCGATACAAAGCGAAAAAATAATCCTGAAAACATTTTTCATGTATCAAATGTATTTGATATTCTACTTTGTCAGTTCATAAACATCTTTGAAATCGCCGGTATATTCTTTCGAAATTTCAATATTGGATCCTGAAACCTTAACTCGATATGTTCCTCCCAAGATGAGTGTCCAGTCGAATTCAGCAGTCCAGATACAAGAATTTTCAAATGTGATGGAATCCCTATTTTCATTCAGTTTAAATGTGCCATGACATAGAGCAGGGTATTTTGAAAATTGACTTTCTCCCGTCCACTGATTTCCCTTGAAAGATATTGTTACATTGGAAACGGGGCTTCCATAAGGTGTTTGTCTTTGAAAAGTTCCTTTGTAGGTGCCGCTTAGTGGAGATGTATCTGATGGAGCTTTTTTGCAGGAATGAAGTGTAAGCGCTAAGAATGAAACCAGGGCCATTAAATTCTTCATCATCTCATTTTGTTATTGTGACATTGCTTCGATGAATAACGTTGCATTATTATCTGGATTGGGGAGTGCACTCGAAACGAATCAACGCATAGTGATCATAGCCAACGCATGATTCCTGCTCCAATTCTTGTCATCAGTCTAATGATAGTATTAGGTTGGACAAATTGGCGGATTCTAATAATAAAACAGTCATAGAATAAAATTGAACCTTGTACTTTTCGTCCGAAATACGGACAGCAACCTACCAAATTCCAATTTGTACTTTAGCAAATTCTCATCATTTAGGTTTGATGTATTCCAATGCTTCTGGTCCATTTATAGTTACATAAATAAAAATGCAGATAAAAAATAAAATCATAAGAATAATGTACCCTGCTAATGTCAGTAAGATAATCAACAAGACACGACCTACTATACTTTTTAATGATTTTTCTTTGTAAAATTCTTTAAAAAACCAGGTTAAAATAAATGGCATCATTAACATAGATAAATTCGTAAGCTGCAAGATTATGTCATTTCTACTTCTGAACAGATACATTATGGGATAAAAAATGACCATATATACCAATGTGTAAAATGACAATATGTAGGCATTCATTACAACGTGCTCATAGTAGTTCTGTCCCCATCTTCTAAATGCTAATTTTGTGGCCAATGCAAAAAATGGAATGAACAACAGCATTACAATTGAATTATAGCTTGATACAAAAGACAGAAGATCATTCATAAACTCAGAACTCATCTTCTGATTTGAATAATAGACACGTATTATTTCTTTTAATCCGATAATCTTAAAAGAAATAAAAGCAGAAATACCACTCAATACAAAAGCTAATAAAATAGGCTTGTAATGATTTACCCGGTTCCCGTTGATAAATTCCTTTGCAGTTTTCCCAGGGTTCTTAAGAATTCTTTTTACCGAATAGAGTAGTCCTTTGCTGGTATGAAAAACAGTGTACTGTAATTCATCCCAAATGTATTTTCTGTCAATTCGTTTATATTTTTTCTGTCCGCAATTCCCGCAAAAATTTTCAGTTATTGGATTTGCACAATTAGGACAAATTTCAGCCATCGTTATTTTATGTTTTACTTTTTATTTATTTTCTGTATTTCTTTTATCCCCTTTATTTCTTGGGTCGCAATTGAATTTAAAAATAATAAAAATAGGTAACAAAAATACCAAGGTATATGCTTGGTAATTAAGAGTATCAATAATAATTTCGAGAACGATTCTTTTCTTTCATTGCTGTGGGCTGAAGCCAACTGCAATGAAAAAATCTCACAACTTTTGCCAAATACAGCGAATTGCTGAAACAATTAATAGAAAAACCTCTTTTGAAGAGTAATGCCGGATTAAAGTTTGAAATTGACCAACTATTGCTGGTTGCTTCAACCAATGGAACTAAGCACTATTTGATTTTCTGCAACCAACCACCGAAAATTTAATATCGTGAATTAGCATACATGTTAGCTGTTTCTGAACAGCAATTACACAATTCTATTCGGTAGGTAGTATAACATGATTACTCAGGCTCAGTAAAACATAAACTGTAACCATAATTTTTTTTGTCGGAAAATGAGTGGGGAGATTGTAGCACGTACGGGATTCCCTGCCTGCTTGACGCAGTCAGGCAGGGAACCCGTGATTCCTCATAAATATCCCTGGCTTCTTAACCAGTTCTTTCCCGACGCAGTTTTGAAATATTTTTCTCTCACTCTGGCTGTCGCCCAGTCTGGAAAAACTTCTGTGTAAACTATCTTCCACGGAATGTGACC
>JBDHYH010000049.1:0-26685 GCA_039811325.1 Chitinophagaceae bacterium
TGTGGAAGGCGAGCAACATTTCCACTACAATGGTTTTGATAAACATAGGCTAAGAGTTTTTTAAAGGTTTTGGACTAAATCCTAAAACGTAATAACCATTTAATTATTGTAAAACCCACGAAATCAACTAAAAAGGCTGATCATCGTCAAACTGGCTCTCATTCATCCTGCTGCTTTTCTGAATAAATATTTTGGCTCCATCATCTACAAAAGGTTCAAACTTCTGAATCTCCAGTAAGGAAGCAAACTCCAGGGTATCCAATTGGCCATTCCTGTGTTTGGCAATTTTCAGATAGGCTCTTCCCTTCAGTGATTGTCCATTTTCATCAGTGCCCTGGTCGTGGTATTCAGGCCTGTACAGAAACATAACAATGTCCGCATCCTGTTCGATAGCGCCTGATTCACGCAGGTCACTGAGTTGCGGAATGAACTGCTTATCTTTTCTCTTTTCAACTTCACGGCTTAGCTGACTTAGAGCAATAATTGGCACTTGTAATTCCTTGGCCAATCCTTTCAGGTCTCTTGATATGCGGCTGATCTCCTGCTCACGGTTGCTGTTCCTGTTTTCTCCTGACCCACTCATTAATTGCAGGTAATCAATAATGATCAGTCCTACATCATGTTTGTTTTTTAGCCTTCTGCATTTTGCTCTCAACTCAAAAATATTTAAGGCAGGGGTGTCGTCGATATGAATAGGAGCTTTGGTCAATGCTTTGATACCTTTGCTGTGCAATTGATTCATCTCATAATCCTGCAAAGTACCTCTGGCTATTTTCTCTAATGCCACTTCGCTCTCTGCGCTCAGGATTCTTTGTACCAGTTGACTGGCACTCATTTCGAGAGAGAATACAGCCACAGTAGTAGGCTTACCATGGTGCAAAGCCGCATTCCTTGCGAGGTTCAGCGCAAATGCAGTCTTACCAACTGAAGGCCTTGCTGCTAAAATGATCAGATCGCCCGGTTGCCAGCCATAAGTAAGATGATCCAGTTTTTGATACCCTGTCGGAATCCCTGTGATCTCATCCTGTCGTTCGCGCAATTCATCAATTCGCTTTATGGTGTCCACCAATACATTGCCAATGGCAGCCGTTTCACTTCTCAGATAATTATTGGCAATTTCAAAAAGTTTCGTTTCTGAAAGATCCAGGAGATCGAAGACATCAGTGCTGTCTTCATACGCATCCGTGATGATCTCATTGCTGATGCGGATCAATTCCCGTTGTATAAATTTCTGAAGAATGATCCTTGCATGGATTTCTACGTGTGCAGAAGAAACAACGGCATTGGTGAGTTTGGTTATATAAAAAGCGCCCCCCACGAGTTCCAGTTCCTCTTTTGATTTCAGTTCCTCCACCACTGTTAGCAAATCAATCGGGAAATTTTTTTGTTGCAACGCCTGCATGGCTGCAAATATTTTTTGATGCGCGTCGAGATAAAAGCACTCCGGCTTCAAATGCTCAAAAGCGACATCAGCTGCTACTTTTTCCAGCATTAATGCACCCAATACGGCCTCCTCCAGTTCCCTGGCCTGTGGCTGCAATTTGCCAAATACCATGTTGCCCAGTTCAGGAGTCCCTTTGCGCCTGACTTTTCGCTCTTTGTTAAGGTTAGTAAGATCCATTTTCAGTGATTCAAACAGTTTTTTTTGTCCAGTTTTTGATTAATAAATCGGGTTCGTTTTCTATTAGGGGACGGCTAAGGTAAAGGACATTTCATTATCAATCCAATCAAATCTTCTTTAATATTTATGCCACATCAATTCACAATCCTCTTCACAAATTCCACTGCATACTATCCACAATTTACTACACATAATCCCCAAAATAAAAAAATAATCAGATTATTCACAAGGGTTTTACACATTGTCATGTGCACAAAAAAAGTGTTGAAAAAAATTGGTTTGAACAACATTTTCACTTCTGAAAAAGAATTAATTTTTATCGTTCTGTCATGAGATTCACGGTATCCCTTGTGGCTTCTGCATTCTGGGGAAAAGTTCGCAAATGAATCGAAAAAAAATCTCATTAAACCTATAATTTTTCCGGGTAGCATCCTAAATTTCAGCCGATTTTCGAGGTATTCAAAAACGGGTTTATTTTCAAAAGCAAACGCTATCCCTGCATTTCCAGTAATCTTCACCCTGCATTTCAAAAACCTTCACAATTCTAAATTGACCTCCTCCACTTCCTCAATATCAATCATGACACCAGAATTGCGATTTTACACTCCCAGAACATCTCCAAACCTTCCTAAACTTTTGGAAACCCTACCCGATTCACCTTTTCATTCATTAATTTTGGCGGGCTCTGGAATCACCGGTTAGCGAATTTGAAAAGAGAAAAATAATTATGAAGATCAGTTATCGTTGGCTAAAAGAATACTTACCTGCTTCACCTGAATTTGATCATTATATCAATAATGTTGAGAAACTCTCAGATATTTTGACTGCGGTAGGGCTTGAAGTTGAAAATATTGAAGATTATGAATCTTTCCCGGGAGGGCTGGCCGGTCTGATAGTGGGTGAAGTTCTTACCTGCGAAAAACATCCCGACGCTGACAAACTAAAAGTAACCTCCGTCAATACGGGCACCGAAGTATTACAGATCGTTTGTGGTGCTCCAAATGTGGCAGTAGGCCAAAAGGTAGTGCTGGCACAGGTTGGTACTACATTACACCCTAAAGATGGAGATCCGTTCACCATCCGCAAAGCAAAAATCAGAGGTGTTGAAAGCAAGGGAATGCTCTGTGCAGAAGATGAGATCGGGATTGGCAAATCACATGAAGGTATTATAGTATTACCTGGTGACACTAAAGTGGGATCAAACATTTCTGACATCTATTCCGTTTATTCGGATCATATCATTGAAATTGGACTGACACCCAACCGGATGGATGCGCAAAGTCATTTAGGCGTGGCCAAAGATGTATGTGCATGGCTCAGCCATCACACCGGGCACCAGGCGAAAGTGGTATCCCCGTTGGGGGCGCCTTTTGCTCCGGATAATAATTCTTTAGATATTTCAGTAGAAGTCGCTGACAGGGAATTGGCACCACGTTATTCAGGCGTCACAATCTCTGGTGTCAATATTGCCCCCTCACCACAATGGCTCCAGGATAAATTAAAATCACTGGGACTAAAGCCTATCAATAATGTTGTGGACATCACCAACTTCATCCTGCATACGACCGGGCAACCATTACATGCATTCGATGCTGATAAAATTTCCGGTAAAAAAATTTTCGTAGAGACATTACCGTCAGGAACTCTGTTTACAACGCTTGAAGGTAAAGAAAGAAAACTCAATGCAGATGACATCATGATCTGCGATGGGAACCACACACCAATGTGTATCGCAGGTGTATTTGGCGGTGTAGATAGCGGCGTAACTGATCACTCTCAAAATATTTTCCTTGAG
This sequence comes from Chitinophagaceae bacterium, assembly GCA_039811325.1. Lineage (GTDB taxonomy): Bacteria > Bacteroidota > Bacteroidia > Chitinophagales > Chitinophagaceae > Ginsengibacter. The sequence goes on from JBDHYH010000049.1 coordinate 3,417, forward strand.
AGTGCTGTATTCAATGCGGAAAATATCCGAAAATCCATGATCGCTCACGGATTACGTACAGATGCTGCTGTCAGGTTCGAAAAAGGAATTGATATCAGCAAGACTGTGGATGTGTTAAAATACGCAGCATCACTAATCAGGAAACTGTGTGGTGGCAAGATTTCCTCAGACGTGAAGGATGTCTATAAAAAAACAGGAGAGGCACTCATAACATTTACCTATCAATACCTGGAGCGGCTGAGCGGAAAGAAATTTTCTGAGACTGAGGTGATCAATATCCTTGATAGTCTTAATTTTTCCATAGTAGAAAAGAAAAAAGATGCCCTGGTATTAGGTGCTCCGCCAAGTAATCCGGACATCAGTAAACAGGCAGATGTGGTGGAAGAAATTTTGCGCATCAGCGGACTGGATTTCATAGCTATACCCCCACAGGTGACCATGACCCCCGGATATGGTGAGAATAATTCAGATTCGCTGCTAAAAGAAAAAATCACTTCCTGGCTTACCGGTAATGGCTATGCGGAAATATTCACTAACAGCATTTCAAATAAATTGTATTTCGATGGATCAACAGGTTTGGTAGAGATCATCAATAGCCTCAGTGAAGGATTGAATGTGATGAGGCCGGAAATGCTTCCAACCGGGCTCGAGAGCATAGTACATAATCTTAACAGGCAAAACAAGAATCTGCTGCTCTTCGAGTTTGGAAAAACCTATTCCGCCGTAGCAAGAAAATACAGTGAAAGAAATCATCTTGCTGTTTATTGTACCGGAGAATACCGGAGCAAATCATGGAATCACGCGGCTCAGGTCAGTGATATATTTTATTTGAAAGGCATTGCTGAGGCTATTCTGAACCTTGCAGGAATAACATTTCAAATTAAGGCATCGGTTGTAGCTGAAACTATAATTTTTACCTCCGGAAAAAATCAATTGGGTATTGTGCAAAGTGTACCTGTGCCAATACTTGAGAAATTCTCCATTCGCCAGCGGGTATTTTACCTCGACCTGGATTATGATCTGATCAGCAGTTTGGTGAAAGAAAAGACTACAACCTACAAACCGGTTTCGAAATTCCCAATAGTGACGCGCGACCTGGCGATGATCGTTGATAATACGGTTCCTTATTCTGAAATAGAACTGCAAATTGAGTCCCTTCGAATCAATAAACTGAAAGAGTACAAAATGTTTGATCTCTATGAAAGCGATAAATTAGGAGCAGGAAAAAAATCGATAGCCATGAGTTTTTCATTTGCTGATCCACAAAAGACACTCACCGATAAAGAGACAGACAATCTCATGAGCCAGATCATCCAGAGATTGGACGATAAACTTAAAGCACAGATAAGAAGCCATGCCTGATCAATTGCCAGAACAGATACAACGTATTTCACAGCGGCTCAGGCAGGTAGCTGAGCAGCAGCGACAGCGTGTTAAGGCACTGGAAAAATTACTGGACGAAAACAAACAACTTAAAGAAAGGGAACAGGTACTATTGCAAGAAGTCAGGTACTTGAAAGAACAGGTATTCCTGCTGAAAGCATCCGTAGAACCACTGAATGAAGCAGACAAGCATTCATTTACAGAAATGATCAACGAATACCTGTACGCCATAGATAAATGCATCGCGAAATTGAAAAGATGAAAAAGGAATTGATCCCATTAAATATCACCATTGGCGACCGCAATTATCGCATCAAGATTTTGCCTGAAGATGAAGAGCATGTACGAAGAACATTGAAAGTCATCAATGAAAAGATACTGGAATTTCGCAGCCAGTTTGCCGGTAAAGACATGCAGGACTATATTTCAATGGTATTGATTTGGTACGCTACACAACCACGGGAATCCTCGTCACAATTTACAACCGACAATATCAAATCAGCTTTAGACAAGTTGGAAGAGCAATTAAATAGCCTTGAATAATTTTTGATTATTTATCCTATCACTGCTCAGCAATACGGACTGGAAAGCACTTACATATTTCTCAATATACTGGTCTTTGGACTTCGACTTGTACTGCATGATAAACCTTGGATGTTCCAGAGGAATGATCTCTCCAAAAAGTTGATGTTGTTCATTGAGTTGTTTAATAAACTCCAGGTTCTTTCCCGTTCCAAAACAAAACACCACTTCTGATTCTATCCCCAAATCAAATTGCTTGTAAATATTTTCAATGATGAATGGCATGACGGCCTTTTGTAATTTTTTACTATCGTAATAATTGTAATTCACATCCCTGCCCTTTTCATTCCTGATAGTGTATCCCAAAGGGCTGACAGACTGGATAAAAAAATCAGCATAAAATTTTTCAGGCCCGCCCATTGCCCTGACTACTTCATAAACAAATACAGATGAAGGCTCGTGCGTTTTTAATCCAGGAAAAGCAATCCGGCATTCACTCTCCAGCCGTTTAGTATCAGTAAAAGGCACACCGGTACATCCTGCACCAAACCTGCCCGGATTGATTCCCAGTATCAGAAACCGCCGGTTATTATCATCATAATATTTCTTGTAAAACACAGAAGAAATCTCCATTGCTACGGGGTCGGTAAATGGATTCATCACACTTACTTTCGGTGGGAGTTTACCGGTATATTTAAGTTCCTGGTTGAACTGAATCATTCGGTCAGCAAACGTATTCATAATCATCAAATGTACAATGATAATGCTATAACTGCTGCCAAATGGGTATAGGCCACAGTAATTGCCGAAGCCCAATTATCAAATCTCAACTCATCAGCCGGATACCCGGAGGTTAGTCAAATGAATTTTCAACAACTACATAGCCCGGTCGTAGATATCGGTGAATTCTGATGATTAAGAAAAGCTGGCTTTTGACAAATGCAATTCAAACATAAGTAAGAACGAAGTTCTGTGTTATCACCTTTAATCTATGGTCATCCTGATAGCCATTGCATTTGAAGGCGATGATAATTTCTTTTTTTGGCTGATGTAACCTTCACCCAAAAACCAACTCCTGACTCATGATTCACTTTCAAAAAAATGCTCATGATTATGAAACTCCCTGTTACTACGCTTCACTCTTTCATGCCCGGGCACCAGGTAGTATTTTGTTTACTCACGATCAACAATTACTCCATACCATCGATAAAATTTTGGTATCATAAACGGAAGATGTAATATTGCAGCCCAATTCAAAATCAAAAACGCCCGGGTGGCGGAATTGGTAGACGCAGCAGACTCAAAATCTGCCATTCGCAAGGATGTGCTGGTTCGATTCCAGTCCCGGGCACTGAAAGAAAGCTTCCGTTTTTTAGGAGGCTTTTTTGTTGTTCATACTTCAGAAGAATACCTGGCGAAGCATTTAAGTTTGGCAAACATTGCATCCCAAAATCCTGGTGAATTCATTTTAATTTCATTCCTGTGCCTCTTGCAAACACTTTTCTTTTATCACAACTACCTTTTATATGTTGCCTTAATGTAAAAATTATTGGTACGATAGAGTTAGATTGCCTGCTGGCACCTGCTTTGATGGTCTTGGAAATTATTATTAGTAAACCTTTAAAAACAGGAGGAAACCATGACAATCGTAAAAAGAGATGGCACACAATCCATGATCCCCACCATCTGGGACAATTTTTTCAACCATGACATTTTTGGATGGGACACCAATTTCGCAACGGAAGGGCAAAGCCTACCCGCAGTAAATATCAGGGAAACCAATGATGGCTATACAGTAGAGATGGCAGCCCCCGGCATGAAAAAAGAAGATTTTAAAATCGAATTAGACGGGTCATCGCTGTCTATCAGTTCCGAACACAAAGAAGAAAAAAAGGATAAAGACGGTGAGAACTATAACAGGAGAGAATTCAGCTATCAATCCTTTTACAGGACATTCCATTTGCCGAAAGATGTAGTCGACTCTGATAAAATCAATGCAAAGTATGAGAATGGCATTCTGAAATTACAAATCCCTAAACGCGAAGAAGCTAAGCACAAACCATCGAGGTTGATCAGCATTAAATAAAATAACAACCAGGTGGTTTCATATGATATTGGTTTCTGTATGGATACCACGTACCCAATCTGCAAAAAGTTGCCGGAGAATTGGTCTCCGGCAGGTTTCTGCAGATTTTTCTTTAAAGTAACCTATACGAATAATTCCCCATAAAGTTCCCATCAGGGTTGTGGAATTCAGACCACACAGATGGCGGTGGATAATTTTTTGAAAATTGCAACGTCAACTTTATCATCAATTCGTTTTCTTTGCAAAATTCTTCAAATGTCAGACACATCTCAGCAGGCAATTCTCATCTTAGAAGACGGCAATATTTTCTATGGTAAACCTTTTGGAAAAAAAGGAATTACTACCGGCGAAATCTGCTTCAACACCGGCATGACGGGCTACCAGGAAGTCTTTACTGATCCGAGTTATTATGGGCAGATCGTGATTATGAACAGTGTGCATGTAGGTAACTATGGCACTATAGATGAAGAAGTGGAGAGTGATTCAGTAAAAGTAAAAGGCATCATAGGCCGTAACCTCGAGCAGCAATTCTCAAGATTTGCTTCCCAGGAGAGCATGCAGGAATATTTTGAAAAGCAAAATATCGTGGCTATTGACGGTATCGATACGAGAGCTTTGGTTATTCACATTCGTGAGAAGGGAGCCATGAACTGCCTTATTTCCAGCGATATACAAGATGTAGATGTATTAAAAAAAATGCTGAGTGAAGTACCTTCGATGAGTGGACTGGAACTGGCATCAAAAGTTTCTACTGAAGCTGAATATACATTAGGTGATGCCAATGCACCATTGAAGGTGGCAGTATTGGATTACGGCATCAAGAAAAATATTCTGAATTGCCTTGTAGAACGTGGAGCATTCGTAAAAGTCTTTAATGCAAAGACCCCGTTTGAAACCATTGAGGAATTTCATCCTGATGGATATTTTGTAAGCAACGGCCCCGGCGACCCGGAGCCAATGGATTATGCAATTGACACCGTGAAGAAAATATTGGAGGAGAAAAAACCTTTTTTCGGAATTTGCTTAGGCCAGCAATTACTTGCACTGGCAAATGATATCCCAACATTCAAAATGCATCACGGGCATCGCGGCCTGAATCATCCGGTAAAAAATATTCTTACAGGCAAATGCGAGATCACTACCCAGAATCATGGGTTCGGTGTAGATCCGGAGGCAGTGAGAAGAGACAAGAATATCACCATCACACACGTCAACCTGAATGATGAAAGTGTGGAAGGTATCCGGCTGAATGACCGCCCGGCATTCAGCGTGCAGTACCACCCGGAAAGCACTCCCGGGCCGCATGACAGCAGGTATTTGTTTGATGAATTCTTTGAAATGATGAACAAGGCTTCCTGATCACAATACTGTCCGGCATAAAAGAATTATTTTCACACTCCATAATATCCCTTTCAAAATGAAAATAGCCATTATCAACGGGCCTAATCTGAACCTGCTTGGCAGTCGTGAAACCAATGTCTATGGCAACGAAAATTTTGAAGATTATTTTCAAAGATTACGAAAGAAATATCCAAAAGTTGATTTCGATTATTTTCAGAGCAATGTAGAAGGTGAATTGGTAAATGAAATACAGGCTTCTGCAAAGAATATGGACGCTATCATTTTGAATGCAGGTGCTTACACACACACATCAATAGCAATTGGTGATGCCATTGCCGCCATCAAAATACCGGTGATAGAAGTACACATCAGTAATATTGCTGCACGCGAAGATTTCAGGAAACATTCTTACCTCAGTTCAGTTTGCTCAGGTACTATTTTTGGATTTGGACTTAATGGATATGAATTGGCCGTACAGGCATTGTTGTTAGGAAGATAGGGGATATTCGTTGTTCGTTATTCGTTGTTCGTTATTCGTTGTTCGTTGTTCGTTGTTCGTTGTTCGTTGTTCGTTGGTCGTTGTTCGTTGGTCGTTGGTCGTTGGTCGTTGGTCGTTATTCGTTATTCGTTGTTAGGAAGATGATAATACTATTAACTATTAACCATTAACAATTAACAATTAACCATTAACAATCATCATACATCCAACTCTATCCAAACCGGTGCATGGTCACTCGTTTTTTCCCAACCTCTTACATATTTATCTACACCTGCAGAAGTTAGGTAGCGCAATGCAGAATCATTCAACAGGAAATGATCGATACGCATTCCAGCATTACGATTGTAGGCATCCCGGAAATAATCCCAGTAAGTATAAATTCTTTCATCAGGAAATAAATGCCGGAGAGCATCCGTCCATCCAAGTTCTAACAAATTGCGAAATGCTTCACGTGATTCCGGCTGGAATAGGGCATCATTGGCTACACGTTCCGGTTTATATACATCCATCTCTTCTGGAATCACGTTAAAGTCACCTGTGAGGATAACAGGATCTTTTGATTGCAATAACATCTCTGAATAATCATGAAGCCGTTGCATCCAATTCAACTTGTAGTCAAACTTTGGCCCGGGAAAGGGGTTGCCATTCGGCAGGTAAAGCCCACCGATGGTAATACCATCCACATCTCCCTCGATGTATCGGCTCTGCTCATCTGATTCATCGCCGGGCAGCCTACGGCAATGTTCATTAGCTGCAGTATCCTTGGTGAGTATTGCAACGCCATTCCAACTTTTTTGCCCCTGCCAGATAGCATGGTAACCTGCATTTTGAATAGCTTCAAGTGGAAATTTTTCCTGGGGTGCTTTGAGTTCCTGCAGGCAGGCCACATCCGGTTTGGATTCTTCAAGCCAGCGAAGCAAAACAGGAAGCCTGCTACTGATGCCGTTTACATTATAGGTAGCTATTTTCATCAGTGACTATTTATACAATTAAAAAAAGACCCCCGTGTTTTGCGGAGGCCTTCTCATTTTTAATCATTAAGAAACAGCAGCTTTATTTTTATCTGAAAAGTACCTGTAGATGAAATACAGGGCATGCAATGCACCAAAAGCAACCGAGAAATAGAACAGGCCAAAATCCTGCGATCCTACTTCCGTATTGTTGTGATGTGCAAAAGCAAGCATGATCAGTACTATAGCAAGCAACAAACCACACACGCTGATGATACTCTTATCTTTCATGTGTTTTTCTCCTGCATTCAGAAGGCTCTTCTTCACGCCATAACCAATATAAATATCAAGCCCGATCAGCATCCACACGAGCAAACGAATCCAGGTATCAAACGGAAGGAACACCATCATTCCAAGACAGACAAGGATACCGAGTATCGGCACATAAGGCACCAACGGAACCCTGAAAGCGCGTGGTGCATCTTTCATCGTACTACGCATGACTAACACGCCCGCACACACGAGAATAAATGCGAATAGTGTACCGATACTTGTCATTTCCCCCACAATACGCCCCGGAACAAACGCTGCAAACAAACTTACAAAGAGCATGAACAACAAATTGGATTTGTACGGAGTACGATGTTTTGGATGAATAGCGGAAAATACTTTAGGCAATAGCCCGTCTGTACTCATAGAATAGAATACCCGGCTTTGTCCTAACAGCATTACCAGGATTACTGAAGAATAACCCAGCAATATCGCGATGATGATCATATTATTCAACCACGGGAAGTCCGGCTTGGGAACTACTCCATTTACCATTGGCCCCATGTAATCAATCGCTGTAGCAACAGGTGCCAGTTCACCACCTTCGAAATTGGTGTAGTTGGTAACGCCTGTCATCACATAGGCAAACAAGATGTAAAGGACTGTACATATAATCAGCGAACCCAGGATACCGATTGGCATTGCTTTTTTAGGGTTTTTCGTTTCCTGTGCAGCCGTCGATACGGCATCAAATCCTATATATGCAAAGAAGACAACTGCCGCAGCACGAATAACGCCACTCCACCCAAATTCTCCAAAGCTCCCTTTATTAGCCGGGATCCATGGATGATGATTCTCAGGGCGGATATAATTAAAACCAATAACGATAAATACAATCACGATTGAAACTTTCAATATAACAATCAATGCATTCACCCAGGCAGATTCACTTGTGCCACGAATGAGGATCATTGACATGATCACAACGATAAACACAGCAGGCAGATTGATCATGCCACCCGGATCAAATGGAGACTTCATCAACGCTTCCGGAAATGCAACACCGTAATTGGCAAGTAACTTTCCAAAATACCCTGACCAACTCGAAGCTACTGTAGCAGCTCCCACAGCGTATTCCAGCACCAGGTCCCATCCGATCACCCAGGCAATGAACTCACCCATGGTAGCATAAGAATAGGTATAGGCACTACCGGCCACTGGTATCATGGACGAAAACTCCGCATAACAAAGTCCAGCAAGTGCGCAACCTATTGCCGCAATCACAAATGAAATCAGGATGCCCGGTCCTGCATAATTAGCAGCGGCCATTCCGGTGATAGAAAAGAGCCCTGCTCCGATAATGGCTCCGATGCCCAATGCTACCAACGATCCGGAACTGAGTGTGCGTTTTAATGTCTGCTCACCTGAAGCATTAGCTTCGCTCAGCAGGACACTCAATGGTTTTTTGATAAAAAGCCCCATAAATGTGTTAGGTTTTGTGGTTTTACGTAAATAAAGATTTTGGAAAAATAATAAATAAATGGCAACGAGGTTTCAAAAGTTTTTCAAACGGCAATTCAACTGTAAGTTCCACTTCCGGTCCACATTTGCACTGGATACACCTAACCAATTCATTTATATAACAAATTTACAAGGTGGTATAAGTTACCCAAAGAATTTAAAATCGCCGGAATTTATAATCAACTGAAATAAATTCGATTGCTAAACACACTGATGTTTTACCATCTATTTCTTAGTTTTGGCACTACTGTCAAATTCTGTTTATGAATAAAAGGAAAAGTGGTTTGCTGGTAATAGTGGTATTAACGATTGCCGCTATCATTCACCTTATTGACATTTACCATTTCAATTCAATCGATCCTCTTGTGTTGAGAATCGTGAGATGGACATTCATCGCTTCACTGGTTTTGTTCGCCATTTACAAAAAATCTCTCACCACCTGGATACTCACCAGCATGGTTATCGGTGTAGAGATAGGGCTGGACTTTCCGGAGTTTGCCAAGAATCTGAAAGTGCTCAGCAATATTTTCCTAAGAATGGTAAAGACAATCATTGCCCCAATATTGTTTTCCACTTTAGTGGTAGGCATTGCAGGTCATTCAGATTTGAAACAAGTGGGACGCATGGGATGGAAGTCAATTGTATATTTTGAAATTGTAACTACTATCGCATTAGCAGTCGGGTTGATAGCGATCAATCTTACTCATGCCGGAGTAGGTATTCATATTCCCCCGGGATTTCATGAAGAACTTCCTCACACCGCACCACAAACATGGCAGGATGTGATCCTCCATATTTTCCCGGAAAACATCATCAAGTCTATGTACAATGGTGATGTGTTGCCAATCGTAGTGTTCAGTGTTATTTTTGGAATTGCACTCGCTATGCTTAGCGAACAAAAGCGCAAACCAATGCTGAACTTCAGCGAGAGCCTTGCGGAAACCATGTTTCGGTTCACTAATATTATCATGCACTTTGCTCCATTTGGAGTCGGAGGTGCTATTGCAGTAACTGTAGGCCACCTCGGAGTAGATATCCTTGTCTCGTTATTGAAACTTCTATTGACTTTATATGTCGCACTGATCGTATTTGTTGGCGGCGTTTTATTTACGATAGCCTATACAATAAAAATACCCATAAAGCAATTCATCAAAGCAGTTTCAGAACCTGTATCTATTGCATTTGCTACTACAAGTTCTGAATCAGCATTACCCATTGCCATGGAAAACATGGAAAAATTCGGTGTACCCAGGAAGATCGTTTCGTTCGTACTGCCTACCGGATATACATTTAATTTAGACGGAACGACTCTATACCTGTCCCTTGCCAGTGTGTTTGTAGCCCAGGCTGCCGGACTGCACATGCCACTTAGCACACAAATCATCATGGGACTTACGCTGATGCTGACCAGCAAAGGTGTTGCCGGCGTACCGCGTGCATCGCTTGTAATTCTCATTGGAACTGCCGCTTCCTTTGGTTTACCCTTGTGGCCTATCATGGCCATTTTAGGAATAGATGAACTCATGGATATGGCACGAACGTCTGTAAACGTAATCGGCAATACCCTGGCAAGTTGTGTCATCGCACGATGGGAGGGTGAGTTTGATGAAGAGAAAGCACTTGCATTTGTTCCTGATTAATTCACAAACTATTTATTGCAGGGCAAAATTTTTGTTGTTTCTTTATCACTGTTAATCGCTCAAAATCAACCAGGTGACTTTACTTCATTTATTAGGAATACAATTAAAGGATCTCATAAATCCGGAATTTTATATTGAAAACGGCGGGTTGTGGATGATTCTGTTCATCGTCTTTGCAGAGACCGGGTTGTTTGCAGGTTTCTTTCTTCCGGGCGATGCTTTGCTTTTTGTAACAGGCATATTCAGTGATCAAATCGTTGGTAGTGCTATTGGCCAGTTTAATAACCAATGGATCGATCTTGGTATCATGTGGGTATTGATCACCACTGCCGGTATTCTTGGAAATTTTGTTGGTTACTGGTTTGGGAAAAAAAGCGGACCATTTCTTTATCAACGGAAGGATTCCTTTTTTTTCAAGAAAAAATATTTAATACAGGCCCACGACTTTTATGAAAAAAACGGTGGATGGGCTATTGTTGTGGCACGCTTTGTACCATTTGTCAGAACCTTTGCACCCATCGTTGCCGGTATTGTAAAAATGGATTACAAGAAGTTTACTTTTTATAATATCGTTGGATGCATGGCATGGGTAGGCAGCATGTTGCTGGCTGGCCATTTCCTGCAGCAATTCGTGAAGAGCAAATTTGGATTTGACCTCACTAAGCATTTGGAAGTTATTGTACTTATCATTGTGGTTGTCACTACCTTTCCTGTAATCTACAAAATGATAAAGGTGAAGAATAAGCCATCCAAAGTGTAATAATATTTTCTGTTATTATGAAGCAACAACAATTGGGAATTCTTTCGTTGCCCGTCATTGCCGCAGGGCTTGGGTATTTTGTAGATATATATGATTTGTTGCTGTTTAATATTCTCAGGATAAAAAGCTTGTCGGAGTTAGGATACAGCCAGGAGGCCATAGATGCGAAAGGAGAATGGATACTCGGGTTGCAGATGGCAGGATTGCTGGCCGGTGGGATTCTCTGGGGTATTCTTGGAGACAAAAAAGGCAGGCTGAAAGTTTTGTTCGGCTCTATCATTATTTATTCAGTGGCCAATGTTGCCACTGGTTTTGTGCAGAATGCCAGTCAATACGCTATCGCAAGATTTATTGCAGGAGTGGGGCTTGCCGGTGAATTGGGAGCCGGTATTACTTTGGTCACAGAATTGTTAAGCAAGAAGAAAAGAGGAATTGCAGCATCACTCGTGGCGGGCATCGGAATACTCGGCGCAGTAGCTGCATTTTATATTTCACAACATTACCATTGGCGTACCTGTTATTTTATCGGGGGCGGGCTGGGGCTTGCATTGCTGGTGCTTCGACTTGGTGTTTTTGAATCAGGATTGTATAATGCCATGAACAGAAATGTGTCTCGCGGCAATTTTTTCAAATTCTTTACCGATGGCAAAAAACTTCGCAAATATGTTTACAGCATTTTGTTGGGGCTACCTACCTGGTATATCGTCGGAATACTGATTGCATTTTCCAATAAGTTCGGAAAGGAATTATCCCTGGATGCTTCGGTAGATCCTGGCAGAGCCACCATGTATGCTTATGTGGCCTTGTGTGTAGGTGATATCCTTGCAGGACTGATCAGCCATTGGCTGCAGAGCCGCAAAAAAACACTTTATATTTATTACGCTTTGTCAGCCATCATGATTACTGCTTATTTTCTGCAACAGCCGAATGGGAGTATTCAAACGATGTACTGGATATGCTGGGGGCTTGGCTTTTCGGGAGGCTTCTGGGCAATCTTTGTAACGATGGGTGCTGAGCAGTTTGGCACTAATCTTCGAGCGACAGCAGCTACTACTATCCCAAATATGGTACGTGGCGCACTTTCTCTCATGCTGATCCTATTCAATGCGCTGCAAAGCACATTCACCTTCCTGCAAGCGGCCTGGATCACAGGTATCATCGTTCTTATCATCAGTGTATATTCTGCTTCACGTGTTGATGAAACTTTTCATAAAGATTTGGATTACCTGGAAGAGTGAAGGGATGTAGAGAAGTTTAGAAGAGTTTAGAATGGTTTAGATGGGTTTAGGGTTTAGGGTTTAGGGTTTAAGGTTTAGAGTCTATAACTTAAAGCCTAAAGTTCAAGGTTTAGAGTGAGGGGTTTTGACAGAAAACCAATCAATAATATTTTTGCAGAATGAAAATCCTTGTTATCCGTTTTTCTTCAATTGGCGACATCATACTGGCCACGCCTGTTTTCAGATGTATAAAAAAACAAGTTACCGATGCGGAATTACATTTCGTTACCAAAAGACAATTTGAATCCGTAACATCCACCAACCCTTACATTGACAAGTTCTATTACCTTGAAAACAAATTAGACGACCTGATTGCCGAATTGAAGAAGGAAGATTATGATGCAATCATTGACCTCCATAATAATTTCAGGAGTAATGCCATCAAAAAGGCATTGGGCAAAAAATCATCCACCATCAACAAGCTCAACTTCCAGAAATTTCTGCTTACAAAGCTGAAGCTCGACATCATGCCCGACAGGCACATTACCATGAGGAGTTTGGATGCTGCAAAAATTCTGGGGATAAAAGATGACGGGTACGGACTTGATTTTACTATTCCGGATTCAGGACGTACCAATGAGCAGGATCTGCCGCACGGGCATATTGCTGGATTCATAGCCATCGTTATTGCAGCCAACCACTTCACCAAAATAATGCCGGCGCATAAAGTGAAAGAACTGTGTAGTAAAATAGACTTCCCAATCGTACTGGTGGGAGGGCCTGCAGAAAAGGATGCCGGTGATGATATAGCGGCGATGGATGATATTAAAATCTATAACGCATGTGGCAAGTTCAACCTCTTTGAATCGTCTGACATCATTCGCAAAGCGAGGGTGGTGATCAGCCAGGATACCGGAATGCAATACATAGCCTGTGCACTGAACAAACCTGTACTCGCCATCTGGGGCGGTACATCACCCCGACTGGAGGTAGAACCTTACTATGGCAATAAATTCATGGCAGTCAATCCTGATATTTATGAAAATATTTTTCTGGACCTCTGGTGCCAGCCCTGCAGCAAATACGGCAAATCCTATTGTCCGCTCAGGCATTTCAATTGCATGGAAAAGTTAGACACTGATTATATTGCCCGCAGAGCAATGGAGATGGTTCAGCAATTTCCTTTGAAGATTGGTTCTTAACCGGGCCATAATAAATTATTTGCTTTTATTTCTTTTTTTATTAACGAAATATTGAAACCAAACCAACGTTCTGATAATTAATTTTATTGAATGCTCCGCTTACTCATTTCATCACTTTTGTTTTGCTTTACTTCATCAGTTTACAGTCAAAAAGTAAATGTCAGGGTTCGCTATATATCCATTAAAAACAAAGCAAACAGCGATACTATCTACTATCAACCTTCTCTAAAAATTACCTGGGCAGACTTCAGAGGCAAACCTCCGTTGAACAATCCTGCAGGCGCCGTTACATCAAGTGGCTTTGCATACAATGCAGATATTCACTTCGATGACGACGACCAAATGACACTTGATCTCGATGTGTATTGTTATTTTACAAGGCATAATTCCTGGAAGAAACCATCCACCAGCAGCGCTTATCACCTTGAGCATGAACAGCATCATTTCGACATCACCTACCTGACCACGCTGAATTTTATCAAAGCCGTGAAGCAAGCGCATTTTACCTCAACGAACTATAGCCAATTATTGTATGACCTGTTCAACAGTTCTTATGACAAGAACACAGCCATGCAACATCAATATGATTCAGAAACACAACACAGCATTGACAAAGCGCAACAAGAATCCTGGAACAAAAAAATAACTGATATGCTGAGTGGCGCAACCCTGGTTAGTATTCATTGAATTGATTTGCAAGAAGAACCGACATTAAGACTTTCGCAAGATTCGGGGTAATCAGAAGTCCTCCCAGTTTGCTAATTTTACCGATCCATAATTCCAAATGATTCAAAAATGAAAACATTCCTATTCACAGTAGCCTTTGCAGCTACTACATTGATGGCAGTTGGCAATCTTCAGGCAAAAACAATTGTAAACAAGGATGCAGCACAGTATGTATCAATGAACTATTTTACAAACAGCCAAATTGGTAAAATCGTTCAATATTATCTCGAAGTAAAAAATGCACTGGCAACCGACAATGCACAAGCTGCTGCAAAAGCGGGAGGGCAATTGAAGACCGCATTATCTGATCTTAAAAAGGAAAAAATGAATGATGCTCAAAAAAAGACCTACCAGGAAAATTCGGCGGGAGCTATAAAAAACTCAGAACAAATAGCCAAAGGTGGCGCTAATATCCAACTACAAAGGGAACAATTCGAAAAACTGAGTGAGGCTATCTACAATATGGTAAAAGTTTTTGGCGCTTCTCAAACTCTTTACAAAGATTATTGCCCCATGAAAAAAGCATCATGGCTTAGTGAAATCAAAGACATCAAGAATCCATACTACGGAAAGTCCATGCCCACTTGTGGTATGATCAGGGAAACTTTAGGCAAACAATAATTATGAGATGCAAGCGAGGATGAAGGTAGATTGCCGGGATGAAAGACTTTAGTCCATCTAATAAGGAGAAGACTATATATCGTCTCATTCTGCTACACTCATTGGGTGCCCGGGAAGAAGCAATACCCCAGTTTGCTTTATTTCACTAGTGTTTTTTTCTGTGCAGTCTTCCGGATTTAAACGGATGAATTTCTACATCCCTGTATTTTTTCCCGGGGGAAGTTATCTTTTCAATCAATTCAAAATACCGATTGTTCAATGATTGATAGCAATAAACAAAACCGCATTGAATTTCATTTCTCTTCAGTTCACTCCTAACCAGTATCCGAAGCGGATTTATGTAATTATAAATTGAAGGCTACCCTGGTATAACTCAGCATCCGCGTTGCCAGGTACAAATTGCATTGCCTCATTAGTTCTTCAATATCTTAAACTCTACCCTTCTGTTGAGTTGTCGCCCTTCGGTGGTTTCGTTGGTTGCAACCGGTTTAGATTCACCATATCCGTGTGATGTGATGCGGCTGGCATCTATACCCTGGGAAATAATGTATTCCATGCAGGAACGTGCACGGTTATCACTCAGTGTGAAATTATATTCATCCGTGCCATAGCTGTCAGTATGTGCGCTCATCTCTATCTCTATAGATGGATTATCTTTCAGTAATCCTACAACACTGTTCAATTCAATGTATGATTCAGGCCGCAGGTTCCATTTGTCAAAATCAAAGAATACATTATTAAGTCTTACTACCTGCCCTATTTCAATCGGAACGAGATAGAGGTCTTTGTGTACTTCTTTATATCCCTGCTTAAATAAGGTATCGAGATTTAGATTTTCAGAGATGGCGAAATAGTGAGGTGCCGAAGCTTTGATAAGATAATTCTTATTATAAGGCAACACTACTTTGAAGGAACCATCCAATGGACTGCTGTTGCCATTGCCTGCTGTTTCGCCTGAAGGCAACACTTCATAAATAAGATCTGCGCTCATCGGCTTCCTGGTATTATCATCATACACATTGCCACTAACCAACAAAACAGGGTCAGGTTTCTTCTCTTCAAACAATTTCACTTTTACGATATCACTTGCACCAATCGAATTTTCATTAGTAGTCATGTAGGCATATTCACCACCCGCATCCATCGTGAAGAAAGCATCCCAGTTTGGAGTGTTGATCGGTGCTCCGAGGTTTACAGGTTCACTCCATTTTTCCCAGCTGTCGTCCAGTCTCTTACTCATCCAGATATCATTGCTGCCAAGGCCTCCGGGACGATCGCTGCTGAAATAAAGTGTTACATTATCCGAAGCAAGATATGGAGTCAGTTCATTCGTTTTCGGGCTATTGATTTTCTTCCCCAAAGATTTTGGTTCACTCCAGGTTCCGTCTTTCTGCAGGAAACTTACATAAATATCATTTCTAAAACTTCCATAATCTTCAGACATGTACAATAGCAATGTACGCCCATCATTCGCCATTGACGCACCATACTGGTTTCCCTGGTCATACTTGCCAAAATTTTTAATCCGCAACATCTGAGGCTTGCTCCAGTAGCCATCCTCCATCAGGTAACAGAAGCTGATGCCATCTCCTACATAGTCGCCATTTTCAAATGCGTTTCGAATCAGCAATTTGTTATTGTCGGGCGAAATCCAGAACACAGCATTATACTCTGTTGTATTGAGTGGATAGCCGAGATGCACTGCCCTGCTCCATTTGCCGGAAGAGTCGCGCATGCTGAACCAAATGTCCTGGGAATTCGGAACGGAATAATAAAACTTATTGCTCGGATGATTCTCCCTGATGAAAAACAGGAGGTTACCGTCTGCAGAAATTGTAGGTCTTAATTCTGCAATAGCAGAATTAACTTGCTTTCCAATATTCTCTACCTTCACAATAGTGCCCTCGCTAATGATATTTTTATCCTGGGGAATCAGTACAATTCCTGTATCCTTCAAACCGGAATTCTCAGGCTGCGCAACGGCGCCAGATGTAAAGAAAATAATTGCAGACAACAGGTACCCAAGTTTCATGATATCGGATGTTTACAGCTATAACGTAAAAATGCGGTGATTATTTAGTGCGTTGCAAAGAGGCAACGCTTTTACAGGTAGTACACCTCGTTGCAGTACCTTTACCTGGCTTAGGGTATGGAAATTATGAGTGCCGGAAGAGTATGAAAAAATACCCTCCCCTACGAAGAATTACACAACCTTCCCTTCACTTTATTAATTTCTCCGGATCATTTTATGAAGCAGCTATCTTACTAAACTTGTTTCTGTACTCAATTGGAGTGAGTCCTGTTAACTTCTTAAACAAATCCCGAAAGGCTTTTGTATCAGTATAGCCCACTTCATACATGACTTCCGAAATATTCTTACGGCTATTTTCAAATTTTCTTTTAGCAGCTTCTATTTTCACACGGTGAATGTATTCCAGCACCGCATGCTGAGTAGCTTGCTTAAACCTGCGTTCAAAAGTGCGGCGACCGAGAGAAACAAGTTTGGCAAGTTCATCGATAGAAATTTTCTCATCAATGTTTTTTTCAATGTACTCCTGTGCTTTTAGTATCTCTTTGTCTTTATGATCCTTTTGTCCTCTGAACATGGCAAATGCAGACTGGCTGTCGCGATCAATATCAATGGCAAAATATTTTGAAGCAAGGATGGCAGTTTCCCTGTCAGTATATTTTTCCAAAAGGTACAATAGCAGGTTCCAATAAGAATTAGCACCACCACTCGAATAAATCCTCTTTTCTTCAGTAACTATACTTCCTTCTACTACTTCTACATCAGGAAACATTTGCCTCAGCTCACTTTGAAATCCCCAATGGGTTGAACATTTCTTTCCATTCAGCAGGCCGGTGGAGGCCAACAGGAAAGCACCCACACAAAGGGACGCTACTTCCGCGCCATTCTTGTATTGCTCTACAATCCAGGGCACAGCAGCTTTATTTTTAGAAACAGCCAATGGCATGTCGCCAAACAATGCAGGTATAAAAACAATATCTGTTTTCTTTACATCTTTGAGCAACCGATCAGTATGAACAGAAAACATTCCATTATTAAGTTTGATTTCTTTTTTCGTTCCTACCAGTTCTACTTCAAACAAAGGTTGCTTTCCTGCAGACATTAAGAATTGATTAGCCGCCGTAAATAAATACTGCGGATCAGCTACAGCCTGCATCACCGATGACTCGGGTACCAGGATAGAAACTTTTTTCATGAAATAAAGGTAAAGGGGTTTTTGTCGCAATCCACACCCGGAACTGTCTCATCTTCCACCCTGATATTTCATTGATCATATCCATCTTTGTGATGTCAAATTATTATTAAACGATAAAAACTCAGACCATGCCCAATACAATTCTTCTCCACAGAGTAATAGCATCGCCTCCGGAAAAAGTTTTCAAAGCATTTACAGATGCTGACGCTTATGCATCATGGCTACCTCCCTGTGGATTTGTCGCTAAAATTTACGAGTTGGATGTGAGAGCAGGTGGAAGATATCAAATGTCATTCACCAACTTCACCACCGGCCATAGCCATTCATTCGGGGGTGAATTTATGGATATCAAGCCCAATGAATATGTGAAATATTCAGACAGGTTTGATGACCCTAATCTTCCGGGAGAAATGACCACCACAGTACAATTCAGGCCCGTGTCTTGCGGCACAGAACTCTCCATAACACAGGAAGGTGTGCCTGATGCCATACCAGCCGAAATGTGCTACCTCGGATGGCAGGATTCATTGGACAAATTGAAGAAATTAGTAGAACCCAATATACCTGATGCGTAGTTCAGAATACATCTTATTTCAATGACTTTCAAAAATTAAAATTATGAGCAAAGTATCCATTTACTTAAACTTTCAAGGCAATACTGAAACTGCCTTCAATTATTACAAATCTGTTTTTGGAACAGAATTTTCGGCGCCCATTTTTCGAATGAAAGACATGCCTACTGATCCTAATATGCCTAAACTTTCGGATGCAGAATCGAATTATGTGATGCATGTAGCGCTACCCATTACCGGTGGCACGGAAATAATGGGAACTGATTTACTTGAATCTATGGGCCATAAATTGAATATAGGCAACAATACCACCATCAACCTGGAATTGGATTCAAAAGAAGAGGCTGACAGACTCTATAGAGCCTTATCAGCTGGTAGTACGGAAGAGGCACCAATGAGCGAGCAATTCTGGGGGTATTGGGGATGCTGCCTTGATAGGTTTGGTATCCGGTGGATGTTTAATGTAAGGAACGCAAACCAGTAAAACACTACTACGGTTTGTGTTTTACAATATGGTCATTACCAGCCCAACACTTTTATCAATCCTGCAGTAATCATTATCCCACATTAACCATTAACAATTAACCATTAATAATTAAACACAATGTCAAAACAAGTATTTATCAATCTGCCTGTAAGAGATTTAAAAAAATCAAAGGCCTTTTATGAATCAGTCGGGTTCACCAACAACCCGCAATTTACAGATGACACTGCCGCCTGCATGGTATGGAGTGATGCTATTTTTGTGATGTTGCTCACACATGACAAACTCAAACAATTTACAACCAAGACGATTGTAGATGCAAAAACTTCGATAGAAGTCAGCATTGCATTGTCAATGGAAAGTACTGATGGGGTGAATGCATTCGCAGAGAAAGCGCTGAAATCCGGAGGCTTTGAAAGTGATGAACCGCAGGACTACGGCTTCATGTACCAACGTGGCATTGACGATTTGGACGGACACCACTGGGAAGTATTGTATATGGACATGAGCAAATTTCCGCAGAAGCAATAATACTTCCCGAAATCACAATCATATAACCATTCAAGGATGCAACCATGGCAAATCAAAAAATAATGCCCTGTTTATGGGTAGAGAAAGACGCGAAAAAAGTAGCGCAATATTATTTATCCATTTTCAAAAACGGTAAATTGAAATCATACAAGGCCTATAATAACATTAATGGGCCTGATACTTTTTTTGATATGGCAGTGATGAACTTACAGGGAATGGATTTTCAAATACTTGCTGCCGGCCCAATGTTCAAATTCAATGAAGCAGTTTCATTTGTCATCACCTGTAAAGATCAGAAAGAAGTTGACTATTACTGGAAGGCTCTGATTGCGCGAGGTGGCAGCGAAGGCCCCTGCGGCTGGTGCAAAGACAAGTATGGACTTTCATGGCAAGTGGTTCCGGAGCAGTACTTCAGGTTGGAAAAGCACAAGGACAAAGCAAAGCAGGAATATGCTCTGAAAGCTGTGTTGAAGATGAAGAAAATCATCATTGCTGATCTTGAAGAAAAAAAGTAATCGCTGTTTCTTTCTAAAAATGAAATTCATCTATGCATACCTGACATTTAATGGTAATTGCCGGGAGGCAATGAGATATTACCAGGAATGTTTCGGAGGTAAGCTCATTCTTCAGACTATTAACAAGTCGCCGCTTTCAGCAAGGATGCCTGCAAAAATGAAGGCATGTATTCTGCATGCCGAATTGAGAAATAAAGAGATGGTACTTATGGGGACAGACATCGTAAGTGAGAGCGGGCTTCATAAGGGCAACCAGGTATCACTGCTGCTAAATTGTAAAGACAAGGGAGAATTTGAAAGCAGGATTGATCAGTTAACAGCAATGGATAAACGAAGTTATCAGAATGTCCGGCCCGGAACAAGAATGACCGGTATTACAGATAAGTTTGGAGTTAATTGGGTACTTTATTTGGAAGGTAAATGAAAGAAAATCATCGATGACGGTAAAGAATTGGCGATGGCAGGGTATTTGAAAATCGTCAGACCGAACCAAAGCCGAATAGAATTACCGAAGATGAAGATATGAACAAAAGCTAAATTATTAACGTCAAGCTGGAACAAAAGCTGATAGCGAACTGCAGCCGATGGTTTGCACGTCGCCCCCCTTGCTATTGCACCTGTTAGCAGCTGTTAATATTGGTTTCCGCTGTACATCCCTCCGTCAAAATAGGTTGAGTTTTCATTCATAATAAATAAAACTAATTCTGAATTACCGGTCGCTTGAATTTTCAGGTCTTCATCTCTAAATACAATCGATTCACCTTTTGTCAAACTTAAATTCGCATTCAGCAATACCTCGCCTTGAAAAACGTACAGTAATCCAGTCATTTTACTTTTGTCAAAATCCGGAATACCTATTTCATTTGATTGCTTTAAAGAGATGTCGTAAATCCAGGTTTCGCTAGCGAATTTTAATTGACTATCACTGTCTGGTGATGCTAATAATCTCCATTCATTAATACTGTCCGTTTCTTCTAAATCACGAAAACTAACTTCCGGAATATCATCTTTGATTTTTGGGCGAATAAAAATCTGCAACCCTTCCAAAGGTTCGGGCATGTGTTCTTCATGGTGAAATATTTTTCCAGCTTTCATCAACATGAGTTTGTTTCGGGAAACCTTTGCCTGATAGCCTTCAGAATCTATGTGCATAGCGTAACCTGTGCGGAAATAGGAAAGAATATCATCATTAATGTGCGGGTGCATTTTAATTGTTACATTACCTCCGATGTTGGCGTGGTCAATTCGTCCGATGGTTCCCAATCCGGTGTCAGTTACACTTTTCATAGCTTTACCGGGGTACAGTATCCTTATGTGTGCATTCCCAACCTTTTGCTCATTTGTTATTTTTTGTATCATAAATCAAGGCCAATATCTATCTGGATATTTTGCTTATTGCGCACTATATGATTTAGTTCCGTTAACGTATAATGAAGAATCCTTTGTGTCAAATTTGTACTCTCCATTCTCATAGGTTTCTTTATTGGTGGTTTTTAAAATGGTATTGCTTTTTGTATTTGGCAAAAACAATTCAACTTCAGATTTGTCATCATTAAACAATACAAAAGCACTGATTACGGCTTCGCCTTCTTTGGTCTCAATTGGATTTAAACGCTGTCCTACATTAAATATCTGAATACAACTTTGTTTGAGTTGGCTCCAGGTCTCTCCGGCGGAAGCAATACATCCGTGTTCGTCCTTATCGCTTCCAACTGCAGTTGATTCTTCTGTTTTAGCATGTTCGTTGTCACCTTTAGAAGTGTCGCTCTTTGAGTTGTTACAAGCTGTCAAAGCAAATACGCTCATTAAAATAAATACTGTTCTTTTCATTTTTCTATTGTTTAATTTTTGAAATAAAATGGTTTCCGCTAACGTCCGGTGCCTTTGCGATGGCGGGGTAATCGGAGCACCTTCGTTCAGTTAATGTGCAAAAGTTGATAGAAGTACACAAGCTCAATTTTGCACTTCAGCCCCGCTATTGCAAAACCTCTTGTTGGTCGTTCGCCTTTTTTGTCAGGCAAGTTGAAGTTTCCTGTTTTCAATTTTGACATTGAAGTTTATTTCTGCTTTCAGTGCTTTAAACACTTTTAAGATTGTGTCAATTGTCGCACTGTTTGCACTATTTTCCAATTTTGAAATTTGGGCTTTCTGCACCCCAACAAGTTCGCCTAATTGTTCTTGTGTCAAGTTACGTTCTTGTCTTGCCTTTTTAATCATGTAGCTCAAAACCTCCATGTTCAATTCATATTCGTATTGGTCTCTTTTTTTAGTCCCAACTTTTCCAATAAATTCATCTTTCATTTCAGAAAGTGAATAAGTCTTTATTTTACTTTTTGTTGCCATAATTATCCTTTTTCTTTGAAAAATATTGTTTCCGAATTTCTTTTGCTTTTTCAATCTCTTTTGATGGCATTTTGTCAGTCTTTTTAACAATGCCATGAGTTGCCAATACTAATGTGTCTTCAAATTTTGTTTTGTCCCAAAATGCAAGTAAGCGATATTGCAGATTTTGATATTTTGTTCTGAACTCCCAAATGTCGTCTGTCAATTTCTTGAAAAGTCTTGGGTCATTTGTTTGTTCAGCAAGGTCAATGTTCCAAAATATTTTGTCAACCGCTTTCTGGTCAATCGTTCGCAAGAACAATCGCACTTCTTCGTAAAACTCCGTTCTGAAAAATCTTTGTTGCTGTAATGGCATTTAGCAAAGATAATAAATGTTTCCAAATTTGGAAATGTTATTTTTCAAGTAGTTTATTCTTGTTTTGAAAGTATAAGATTGGGCCAATAATTGGTAAAAGTATACTGCCAATCAACCAAGTTAGTTTGGCTCTAGTATCTTTAAAGTCATTTTTCAAAATGCTGAAAATGGCAACCATCATTAATGTCAAAGCCAAAAGACATAATATTGTCCAAATAATAAGTCCAATGTCAGGTGTTATTAATTCCATGTTTAAAAGTAGTTTTTAGGATCCTCATAAGATGACGCCCAACGGCCACGCATTTATGCAGGACTGGAATTAGAATTCCGTCTGCCCGGAACCGTTGCCAAATTTATAACTAAAAGTTCATTGTTATTACTATCGCTCAATAAAGTTTTTTCAGCCGGAACTGATGCTGAAAGATGCACTACTGCTCATTGTTAGCACTTCAGCCAGGCTTGCATAAAGTCTCCATGTAACCTAAAAACAACTGTTGAGGTAGTTAA
>JBDHYH010000050.1:0-26335 GCA_039811325.1 Chitinophagaceae bacterium
TTCACCCGGCAACAGGGGGATAGATAATAATGTTTATCCTATCTATTCTACATACAATTTTGGTGTTAATCTAACCTTCTAATCAAAAAATATTATTTTATGAATTTTAATATAACAGTATCATTTGGGCAAAACACTCGCAGATATTTCTGGAGGTTTGCGACGATTGGTTGCATGATGGTTTTGCTGGGCAGTTGCTCTAAAAAATTTACTGACTCCGCAGATTCCCTGGTAGGGCAACCGGATGCTAAAAATTTCTGGCAGTCTGCAGATGCGGCTGCAGCCGGCAGAGCCGTAGTGTCAATGTATGCAAACCTGCGGTCATGGAACAATGTGGCCTTTGCAGCGATAGCTGTAGAGAATATGGGCTCTGATGATGCAGTGAAAGGAAGCGTACCCACAGATGCGACCTTTATGAATCAATATGACAACTTCACCGTTGATCCCGCTGAAGGCCAGTTGAATGGGTTTTGGACTGCCCAATATCAAAACATCAATTATGCAAATCAGGTGATCGACAATGTACCCAATGTAAATATGGATGCAGGTTTAAAAGCACGTTATCTTGCCGAAGCAAAATTTGTGAGAGCCTACTCTTATTTTAGATTGGAGCGCGCCTTTGGAAATATTCCACTGGTTTTGAAGGTGCCATCTTCCCCAGCCGAACTTAACCCTGTACAGGCTACACCCGATCAGGTGTGGGCAGCTATTGAAAAGGATCTAACAGACGCTGCTGCTTCCTTACCTATATCCTACGGACCTGCCGATGTGGGCAGGGCTACCAAGGGAGCGGCTTTGGCATTACACGCCAAGGTAAGTATGTACCAAAACAAATGGGCTGATGTGTTGAATTTTTCTAAGCAGGTTATGGACTTGGGTGTCTATACATTGTTCCCTGATTACTACGGAATGTTTCGTATTCAAAATGAAAATTGCTCGGAATCTATATTTGAGATTCAATGTAATTATTTAAGTGGAAATGGGACACTTTCAAACTCCCAGTACTCGCAGGTGCAAGGCAATAGGGACGCAGGTGCGGGATGGGGATTCAATGTACCAACCCAGGATTTAGTGAATGCTTTTGAAGCAGGTGATCCAAGACTTAACGCTACGGTGATGATGCAAGGTACTACAACGCCTGATGGTGATGCGGTTCCAATGGCCAATGCAGGTGCTCCTACAATGTACAATATGAAATCTTATGTTCCCTTTGCAATCGCTAAGGCTACAAACCAGGGTGCGGGACAGAATGTCCGTGTATTACGTTATGCAGATGTGTTATTGATGAATGCTGAAGCAAATGCGAATCTTGGAAATACAGCAGATGCATTAGCATCATTAGAAAAGGTGCGTGCAAGAGCCAGGGCACTCAGTAATGATCCGGTAAATGACTTGCCAAAGGTTACTACCACTGACAAAACAGCTTTGATAAATGCAATCTGGCATGAAAGAAGGGTAGAACTGGCAATGGAAAATGACCGATATTTTGATGTGATCAGGCAGGGTAGGGCTGCTACTATTTTCGGGCCATTGGGATGGAAAGCCGGTAGAAATGAATATTGGCCAATTCCCCAGGTACAAATTGATAACAGTGGTAATGTGCTGAAACAAAATCCCGGATATAATTAATTGCATCAATAATGGTAACCTTATTATGTCCACAAAAAAATTATTGAAAATGAAATACTTTAAAATATTGATCGATCCCAAATGGATATTTATTTTGATAGCAGTATTCACTCTTGCTTCCTGTCAAAAGAAATTTGATCCTAACAGTTATAAACCAGCTCAGACTTTTGGTGGTTACACTTCTTCAAGCCAGATAGCCTCGGGAAACCTCATTACTCACTTCTCTTTTGAAGGAGGGCTGGTGGACAGTGTGAGCAAAACCTCGGCAACAGGGGTTGGTACTTCCTTTAATGTTGGTATAAAAGGGCAAGCCCTTTCAGTGGGTTTGAATAATTATGCCACATTCGTTCCTACAAACTCTATCAAGGGTATCCAGGATATGACTATTGCCTATTGGGTAAATACTTCCCAGAACAGTGCTGGAATTCAAACTCCGGTATGCTTTGTAAACCCTGATCAGTTTTGGGGAAACTTAGATATGTTCTTTGACGGCCAAACTGCGAATTCTTCTGTTTTTAAAATACATGCATTCGGAAATAATGGAACAAAGGAAGCATGGTTAACAGGGTGGTCATTTACCAATCCATGGGGAAGTTGGAAACACGTAGCACTGACATATAGTGTTGCTTCAAATACTTTTACCTTCTATATTAATGGGCAAAAGATAGGAAACAGTGTCCAGGCAGATTTTGGAAAACTCAACTTTGCAAACCTGCCAAAGATTGTATTTGGCACCATTCAATTTATGACCAATCCAAGTTCAACATCTGCTACAGGTGCGCAAGGATGGGCAAGTTATCTTTTGGGCTCAATTGATGAGTTTAGGATTTATAGCTCTGTTCTTTCTGATGGCGATGTCAAGGCGCTGTACCAGTTGGAAAATCTGGGAAAATAATTGATCCGATTTTTAATTGACGTGCCTTATTAATTTTAGGGCACGTTTTTTTTTATACAAACAAGATCTAAAATGAAACAATTGGTATTGGCACTTATGATCATTTCATCTTTTTCATGTGGAGGCAAAAAAAAAGTTGACAAACCTGAGCCACCCGACCAAACCACTAAAAGCCCGGGTTTGGTCAATATTACACTGGATGGCAACGTATTCAATACCATAAAAATTAATACCGGGTTACAACCTCAAATCAAACTTTCATTTTCTGAGCCAATCAAGGCGAGTTCTTTGAATGCTATATCACTAACAGATAATTCCGGTAATCCAATGGAACTCAGTAAAACATTGTCAAATGGTGATTCTGTTATCAAAGTCAGTCCATCCGCAGCATTGCTATTTCTTACCAAATTCAATCTAACTGTCACTACTTCTTTGCAATCTGCTTCAGGCGGCAACTTACAAAGTGTCATCACCGGAAGTTTTGTAACAAAGATGGATTCATCCAGGAAGTTTCCAATAATAAGTGATGACGCATTGCTGGACAAGGTGCAGCAACAAACTTTGAAATATTTCTGGGACTTCGCTCATCCTGTTTCCGGCCTGGCCAGGGAAGGTTCAAAACACGATGAAAAGATAGTTACAACCGGTGGAAGTGGTTTTGGTATCATGGCATTGATTGTTGCTGCTGATCGTGGTTTTAAAGCGAGAACAGAGGTTTTGACCCGGCTTCAAACGATTGTAGGATTTCTTAAAAATACTGCTCAGACTTTTCATGGAGCATTCCCGCACTGGATGGATGGCAGTACAGGATTGGTGATTCCTTTTAGTGCGAATGATAATGGGGCAGATTTAGTGGAAACATCATTTTTGATTCAGGGTTTATTATGCGCCCGGCAGTATTTTGATGGAGCAGCAACGGCTGAGCAAAATTTGCGAAGTGATATCAATGCCATTGTTGACAGGGTAGAGTGGAGTTGGTTTCGGCAGGGAAATCAAAATGTTTTGTACTGGCACTGGAGCCCGGACAAAGGTTGGGTCATGAACCTGCCAATCAGGGGTTGGAATGAATGTCTGATTACTTATGTGCTGGCAGCCTCTTCGAAGAATTATAGTATTCCAAAAGAAGTGTATGACAATGGATGGGCTAAAAATGGTGGCATAAAAAACGGCTCCCAGTATTACGGCTATACATTACCGTTAGGTAGCAACCTCGGTGGGCCTTTGTTTTTTGAGCACTATTCTTTTCTCGGTTTAAATCCCAATGGACTTACAGATACCTATGCCGATTACCAGCTACAGACCAAAAATCATACCCTCATCAATTACAGTTATTGCAAAGCCAATCCGGGGCAATACTTTGGTTATAGTGATTCAGTATGGGGATTGACAGCAAGTACAATTAAAGACGGATATACTGCAAGTTCTCCAACAAATGATTTGGGGTTTATTGCACCAACTGCAGCAATATCATCGCTGCCCTACACACCCGCAGAATCAATGGCTGCCTTGAAATTTTTCTATTATGTATTGGGAGATAAATTATTTGGTGAGTATGGGTTTAGAGATGCCTTTTCTCTTGATGTTGTCAGAAATAATTCTCCCTGGTATGCCGACGCGTATCTTGCTATTGACCAGGGACCTGAAATAGTGATGATAGAAAATTACCGAAGCAGGTTGTTGTGGAATTTGTTTATGAGTTGCCCGGAGGTAAAGGCAGGTCTGCAAAAATTGGGTTTTCAGAGTCCGTTCATTTAATTCTATATTTGAGTGAAACGAATATCATGAAATGGTTGCCATTATTAGCTGTGGTTTTGATAATTGGATGCAAAAAACAAAGTACTGTCAATGATAACTTTAGTGAGAAAATTGCTATCAGAATGCAGGAAAGCATTCACCATGAATTAGTGTTGAATTGTGCTACCGTAAAAATATTTGAATGTAGTAACTATGTTCTCAAGAGTTCCTTTAATGTAAATGATGATCAGATAGTTCTGAAATTTTCCGGCATTGACAAAGGTTCATTCTGCCTTACCTCTTTGGGACCAGCTTCCACTTCTGTTAATCTCGGAAAACTAAGTAACGGTAGCTATGTAATCAGTTTTCAGACAGGTACGCAATTGGTAAAAGGTACACTGGAAATCAGTGATTCGCAATATCAACTTTCATTACCATCACCCGGAAATATTGAGTTGAGCAATCCTGTGATGGAGCGTTAATTCTTATAACCATAAACCCTTTGCATCATGGTAAGAAAATTATTCCT
The DNA here is from genome assembly GCA_039811325.1 of Chitinophagaceae bacterium. Taxonomy (GTDB): domain Bacteria; phylum Bacteroidota; class Bacteroidia; order Chitinophagales; family Chitinophagaceae; genus Ginsengibacter. The sequence goes on from JBDHYH010000050.1 coordinate 4,788, forward strand.
GTTGTTGACAGTAATGATTATTTCATTTTATGCTACTGCACAGAAATCAAGAAGGCCAATGAACATCATTTTTATCCTGAGTGATGATCATCGTTATGATTTTATGGGATTCACAAACCGTGTTCCTGGTCTAAAAACACCCGGCATGGATCGTATGGCTGCAGAAGGAGCATGGATCAGGAATGCGTTTGTTACCACAGCACTTTGCTCACCAAGCCGTGCCAGTATTCTTACAGGGCAATATGCGCACACGCATACGGTAGTGGACAATTCTGCTCCGATGCCACAAGATTTAAAATTTTTTCCGCAGTATTTGCAGCAGAAAGGTTACAAAACGGCCTTCATGGGCAAGTGGCACATGGGCAACACCGGCGACCAGCCACAACCGGGTTTTGATGAATGGGTGAGTTTCAGAGACCAGGGGAAATATTTTGGAAACCTTTTGAATGTAAATGGGAAGCACATTCAGATGCCGGAGGATAATTACATAACTGACGAGTTGACCAATCGTGCAATAGCATGGATGACCTCTGTAAAAGAACAACCTTTTTGCATGTATCTTTCCCACAAAGGTGTTCATGCAGAGTTTTTACCGGCCCCGAGGCATGAAGGCATCTATCAGAACTTACCAATCATTTGTCCGCCCTCAATGTACCTGACTGTAACAGACAGCAGCAAAGTATATGGAGTACAAACAGCACCTGCAACTGCAGTGAATTATAAAGACATACCGGAATGGGTGCGCAGGCAGCGATACAGTTGGCATGGTGTGGACTATATGTATCACGGCTATATCAAGTTTGATAAGTTTTATCATAAGTACCTGGAGACATTGCAAGCAGTAGATGAAAGTGTGGAACACGTGTTAGAGTGGGTGGAAAAAAATGGATTGAAAGAAAACACGATGGTGGTGTACATGGGCGACAATGGATTTATTTTCGGAGAGCACGGACTGATAGACAAACGAAATGCTTATGAAGAAAGCATGCGCGTACCGATGCTGATTTGGGCGCCGGGTATGGTGAAGCCACACAGCATAGTCGAACAAATGATTTTGAATATTGATCTTGCACCGACATTCCTCGACATTGCAGGCATACCTGAACCTGCACAGATGCAGGGAAAATCATTCCTTTCTATCCTGAAAGGAAATGATATTCCATGGAGACACCGCGTGTATTATGAATATTATTGGGAGCAGGCATTTCCTCAAACACCTACAACATTCGCAGTGCGAACAGATGAATACAAATACATCTACTATCAGGGCGTATGGGATATCAATGAATTATTTGACATAAAGAAAGATCCTTTTGAAATGAACAACCTGATCAGGGATACTGCGTACAATAAGGTAGGGCTACAATTGAAGAACGATTTGTTTCAATGGATGCAGGATTCAAAGGGACAGCAAATACCTTTGAAAAAACCGCCTGTTTGGAAGATTGATAACAAGTACGAGAAAACTTATTGATAAATCGCTACCGTCCCACGATTTCTATGGATACATCCATTTTTAGACATTCTCAGAAAATTGTTTTATTTCGTTGCGATTTGGGTTGTTCTCATTGGAGCAATGACTCAGTTATTATATTTTGAAAGCAACACTTAAAGAATGTCCGCAAACAAAAAAATCAGGGTATTGCAGGGAATCCGCCAGGGAAAAGTCGGAGGTGGAGAAAGCGTATTGCTGAGTTTGGTTGAGAATATCGATAAAGAAATTTTTGAACCCGTTGTGTTATCTTTTACTGACGGACCAATGGTGGAGCAGCTTAGAACAATGAACATTCCGGTACATATAATTCACACAGAAAAACCATTCGATATTTCTGTTTGGAAAAAAGTCAGGAAGTTGATGCGCGATGAAAGAATTGATATTGTACATGCCCATGGCACCAGGGCAAATTCCAATATGTTCTGGGCAGCAAGAAAGGAAGGATTGCCATTGATCTATACCTGCCACGGTTGGTCTTTTCACCAGGACCAGTATTCATTGAAAAAGAAGATACGTATTTGGGGAGAAAGGATATTGACAAAAAAAGCAACAGTAAACATTTGTGTATCTAATGCCAACAGAAAGGAAGGAATAGCATTGTTTGGAAAAAGTTTTGATCCTGTTGTAATCCAAAATTCAATAGACGGTCGCAAGTTTGATCCGGATCGGGAGTACAAAGATGTTCGCAAGGAGTTTGGTGTGAATCGCTCAGAAATATTGTTGGGATTTATTGCAAGGTTTACCTGGCAAAAACAACCACTCGTTCTCATCAACGCGTTTGCTGATGTATTGAAAGAAGTACCTGAAGTCAGGCTGTTATTAGTAGGAGATGGTGAGCAAAAGCAAGAGGCGTTGATGCTAATAGAAAAATCAGGAATCAAAGAAAAAATCGTTTTGGAAGACTTTCGCAAAGATGTACCTGATCTATTGGCTGCCATAGATATTTTCGTTTTACCATCACTGTGGGAAGGATTGCCGGTTGCACTTTTGGAAGCCATGTCGATGAGTAAGCCGATCATCGCCACCGGCGTGGATGGCACAGCAGAAGTGATAGAAGATAGGGTGAGTGGTTACCTGATTAGTACTAACAATTTGCAGGAGCAACTTACCAAAGCCATTATTCATTTGTGCCGGAATAAAGACCTGAGAGAGCGCTTAGGCACAGGTGCCAGACGCAGAATACAAGAACATTATAATGTGGAAATGATGACGAAGAAAAATGAAGAAATATACAAGAACCTCTATGTGGAAAATCAGAGGTAGATATGGTTAGTGTCATATTCACTATACACTATTCCTGTAGGATTCCTTTTTGCCTATCAGGAGAAAAAGTAATATTCCAATGTAACCGCCTATTAGAATTAAGAGAACCCATAATAGTTTTTCACTGCGTGGAATAATCCTGTTGCTTAATGCCTCGAGCACTGCCCTGATGATCAATATACCATAAACTATAAGAGCAAATGTCAGCAGTGAATTAGAATACTCACTGTGTTTAAGTTTGGATACTGCAGCCCATACGGTGAGTCCGATACTGGATATCAAGTGAACAATCAATGGTATTTTTAATGTTTTCATCTTTTAGCAATTTGAATGATCATTTTACGATTTATACCCTCTTGGTTCATGTATGACGTGCAATGGTTTCCTGTTCATTTATCCTTCATCCAATCCATCGGTAATGCATCCACATGATGTCCCTTAAATCCTGTCATACTTTTAGCAGCTGCCAGCGAATTCCAGATGGCTTCCGAAGTAGCTTCTATCGCTGCAAGAAACAGGGGAGAGGTTTCGTCATTGTTCAATAAATTATTTTCCAAAACCGATTGTTCCGTTGAGTAGGGAACTCTTAAACCTGTAGCTGTGGAGAAAACAATTACATAGTCGCCGCTTCCATTGGATGCAATACCACCTGTAAGGCCTATTCCCAAGAAAGCGCGTTTAGCGAGTCGCATCAGGTTTCTGTGATCTAACGGTGCGTCTGTAGCTACAACTACCATGCAAGAGCCGTCTGCATTTTTCAAAATCTGGTCTGCAAAACTGAATTTCTTCAGTTCCTTTCCCACAGGCCTGCCGTCAACATTCAACACACCACCAAAATTAGTTTGTACCAATACTCCAACGGTATATCCTCCGAGAGATGAGGGCAATACTCTTGATGATGTGCCTATGCCACCTTTGAATCCAAAGCATACTGTTCCTGTGCCGGCTCCAACATTACCTTCAGCAGTAGCTCCTGTCTTTGCATTCCTGATTGCATTCCACACATCTTCTTCTGTAACGTGCATACCACGGATATCATTGAGATAACCATCATTGGTTTCGCCAACCACTGCATTTACAGAACGTACATCTTCATTGCCCGGCTGGCTCAGTGTATATTGAATCACTGCTTTCATTGCAGTAGCAACATTCAAAGTGTTGGTCAGGACAACCGGCGTTTCGATGTTGCCCAATTCATTGACTTGAGTGATTCCGGCTAATTTGCCAAAGCCGTTTCCTACATAGATGGCTGCAGGAATCTTTTGCTGAAAGATATTTCCCTCATAAGGAATGATGGCTGTAACTCCGGTTCTTATCGAGTCGCCTTTTATCAGTGTGGTGTGGCCAACCTTTACTCCGTTGACATCGGTTATACTGTTGTATTTTCCAGTTGGTAACACACCCGGTGTGATTCCGAAATCTCTTAATCGTTTTTGTGATTGTGCTTGCAGCATGGATGGGATTGCAATAAAAATCAATAAATAAAAAACTCTGAACATTGCTTGAAAATTGATTCTAAAGATACAGAGAGTAATGACTCTTTTATTCATGGTTTATGAATAGTTTACATTTTTCATAAAAGTAGTGATCCTTGAAAATCGAAAATGACATTTTCGATTTTCAAGGATCATTTATTTCAGCAACGGTAAGTATTTCGATAAAAATATATTCAAATTGCAGATGACAATTCCGTCTCTGGTCTTGTATTCATCAATATCGGGCACTACTACGAAATTCTTTTTTGTTTTAAGGTCTGCAATACTTTGCATATTTCCTTTGCTGATATGAGGTGCATTGCTCAGTTTGATTTCAATACATGCAATAGGATGGATTCCTTTTGTAATCACAAGGTCACATTCGGCGCCGGTCTGGGTACGATAATAATGCAGGTCAGTACCTTCTGGCCTCAACTGAAATACTTGTTCTGCTACATAGCCTTCCCAAGACGACCCCACCACCGGATGCCCTTTCAAGGTCAGCATATCAGTTACACCACTCAACTGGTGCAGCAATCCGCTATCCCTGATATACACCTTAGGCGCTTTTACCAATCGCTTTCTTGTGTTGATATAAAATGAAGGCAGTCGATGCAGTAAAAAGGCTCCTTCCAGAAAATCTATATATCTGTTCACGGTAGGTGCGGTAATACCTAATGATCGCGCGATCATTTCTGCATTCCATACGGTACCATTGACGTGTGCCACCATACTCAGTATTCTTCTGATAGTGTTGGAGGTGAGTTCTACTCCAAACAGGAAACTCAAATCTCTTTCTACATAACTGCGTAGAAAACCATTCATCCATTCGCTCGCTGCTTTATTGCTTCTTGCAAGGAGTGGAGTAGGGAACCCACCACGCAGCCAATGACGGTCGCGACTGATTTTGCCTGGTAGTTCTACCAGGTTTACCGGAGATAATTCCCGATAGGCAATACGACCGGCCAATGATTCAGAGACTCCTTTTACCAGTTGAGGAGAAGCACTCCCAAGCAGTATGAATCTGCCATTGAATCTGTGTTGATCTATCAGGGAGCGCAACACAGCAAAGAGCGTCGGAATGATCTGTACCTCATCGATGATGATGCACGAATCTTTATTGTCTGTCAAAAACGAATAAGGATCAGACAACTTCCGGACATCCAAAGGGTTTTCGAGATCAAGGTACAGTGAAGGCCTTTTCTGCGCAGCAGCAATTTCTTTGGCTAATGTAGTTTTACCTACCTGCCTTGCGCCCAATATTGCAACAGCAGGGTATTGCTTCATCAGTACGCTGATTTCATTCTGTAAAAGCCTTTTTATCATTTTCCAAAGATATAACCCATCCTTGAAAATCCAAAATGTCATTTTCGATTTTCAAGGATGATTAAATAACATGTAATAATAATATAATGTCCTGCATTGAGGTAGGGATTAGCCTGAAAACAGAGATAATTTTCGGTGGGAATCATCAGAAAAGGCAATGGAGGCATTTTGTTCTATGAGAAAAAAATTAATCTATTTGCATTTACATAAATTCTAACTTTGCCTGTTTATAAAAATAAAAGAACCTCTTTTTGCTCGATGAACAATACATATCACGATCTCGTAGATCAGACCTTTAATTTTCCCCAGGAAGATTTTAATTTGAAGGATGGGTATTTACAGTTTAATGGTGTGGATGTAAAAAAACTCATTGATAAGTATGGAACACCACTGAAGTTTACGTACCTGCCTAAGATCGGGATGCAGATCAATGAAGCAAAAAAAATGTTTGCCAATGCTTTTAAGAAACATAAGTATGAAGGCAAATACAATTATTGCTATTGCACCAAAAGTTCACATTTTTCTTTCGTGATCGAAGAAGCATTGAAACATGACATCCATCTGGAGACTTCGTATGCGTATGATATCGAAATCATTAACAATCTGCACAGGAGAAAGAAGATCAGCAAGGATGCATTCATTCTCTGCAATGGATTTAAAGAAAAACCCTACACAAAAGCAATTGCGCGCCTCCTGAATACAGGATTTAAGAATGTAATCCCGATTTTAGATAATAAGGACGAGTTGAAGGCATACCGCAAGTCGGTAAGAGTACCTTTTAATATTGGGATACGCGTAGCTGCTGAAGAAGAACCGACTTTTCCATTTTATACTTCACGGTTGGGTATCCGTAGTAAGGATATCCTGGAGTTTTATGTGGACGAGATTGAGGGATTCGAAGATCGTTTCCAGTTGAAGATGCTGCACATCTTTCTTAACAAAGGAATCAAGGATGATATTTATTATTGGAGTGAATTGAATAAGGTAATCAACCTGTATTGCCAGCTCAGAAAAATTTGCCCGGAGTTAGATTCTATAAATATCGGTGGTGGATTCCCGATAAAACATTCACTCGGTTTCGACTACGACTACCAGTTTATGATCAATGAGATTGTAAGAAACATAAAAGTTGCCTGCAAGAAAAGTAAAGTGCCCATGCCTAATATTTTTACAGAGTTCGGAAGTTTCACCGTAGGAGAGAGCATGGCACATATCTATAGCGTAATCGGGGAAAAGATGCAGAACGACCGTGAAACCTGGTACATGATTGATTCATCATTTATTACCACTCTTCCTGATACCTGGGGTATCGGCGAAAAATTTCTCCTGCTTCCTATCAACAAGTGGGATGTGGAATACCAAAAAGTGAAATTGGGTGGTATTACATGCGATAGCAACGATTATTACGATAGCGAAGAACATATTAATGAAGTATTTCTTCCTAAAGTGGAAAACGGAGAGCCATTGTATATTGGCTTCTTCCATACAGGAGCTTACCAGGATCAGATCAGTGGGTATGGCGGCATTAAGCATTGCATGATTCCTTCTCCCCAATATGTCATTATTGATAAAGATAAGAACGGAAAACAGGTGGACTGGGTGTATGCAAAACAACAATCTGCCCAAAGTATGCTGAAGATTTTGGGATATAAATGATGGAGTGATTCACCGCAGTGGGAAAAAAGTGGAAGAACTCTGAATTTTGTTATCCTATATTAAATCCACTTCTGAAGCAGTGCATTTTCATAGGCCAAAGGCTTTGTGATATCCAGATAGTCAAATCACCAAATCTTTCTGTATTTTAGTTGCTTATTTCTCATACCTCATCTAACTTTTAATTTCATGAGAATAGTACCTCTGTTTATTTTATCAGTTGTTACGACAGGCCTGGTTGTCATTATGAATACTTCCTGGGTGCTGCCTTTGCCTTTTGGAAAATTCTTTAGTCCACAGCATGGTTTCTGGCAAAATGCCGATCCTTATGACATGGATTACAATGCCAGCCTTTCTTTTTCGCAATTGAAAGCCAAAGCCACCGTGTATTTTGATGATCGCCTCGTACCTCACGTTTTTGCTTCTAATGATGAAGATGCCTTTTTCATACAGGGATACCTGCATGCCAAATTCAGACTATGGCAAATGGAGTTTCAAACATTTGCCGCAGCAGGCAGGTTGAGTGAAATTGTTGGGTCAAAGGCTATAGAATTTGATCGTGATAAACGCAGGTTAGGAATGGTGTATGCTGCAGAGAATTCCCTGAAAGAAATGGAGAAGGATCCCCAAACCCTTGCAGCCTGCAACAGTTATACTGCCGGTGTTAATGCCTATATAGAAAGTCTGTCAGACCGCGAACTGCCTCTTGAATACAAATTACTCGGTTATAGACCGGAAAAGTGGAACAACCTGAAGAGTGCGTTGTTTTTGAAATATATGGCGCTTGACCTTGCAGGCTATGAAACAGATTTCGAATCGACTAACGCAAAATCTGTTTTTTCTTCAGCTGATTTCAATAAGATTTATCCGATAGTAATGGACTCGCTTGATCCTATTGTTCCAAAGGGTACGGCATTTGCTCCTGCACCAAAACCTTTAAACATTCCTGCCTCTGCGGATTCTCTGTATTTCAATTTCAGGGACTCTAACAATATTGATGAATTGAAACCTAACCCTGACAATGGTAGTAACAACTGGGCTGTTGCAGGCTCCAAAACAAAAAGTGGCGCTCCTATTCTGTGCAATGATCCTCACCTGGGCTTAAATCTGCCTTCGCTCTGGTATGAAATGCAAATCACCACGCCGGATTTTAATGCCTATGGCGTTTCATTTCCCGGAGCACCTTCTATCATCATTGGCTTCAACGACAGTATCGCATTCGGATTTACCAATGCCATGCGTGATGTTAGAGATTATTATGAAATAAAGTTTAAAGACAGTACGAGAAAAGAATATTGGTTTGATAGTGCATGGCAACCTACTTCTTTCAGAATTGAAAATATCTATGTAAAAGGCGAGCCGGTCTATTATGACACTGTTGCTTACACGAAAATTGGTCCTGTGATGTATGATAAGAGTTATACAGGTTCAAGAAATACAGAACATAAGAATTATGCTGCGCGATGGAAAGCTCATGATCCGAGTAATGAAATGCGCATCTTCTACCTGCTCGACCGTGCAAAAAATTATGATGATTACCTCATAGCCATTAAGAACCTTCATACGCCGGGACAGAATTGCATCTTTGCTTCTAAGACTGGTAATATTGCTATTTGGGATCAGGGAGAATTCCCGGCTAAATGGCGCAGGCAGGGAGACTTTACAATGCCCGGAATCAATGATGATTATACCTGGCAATACAATGTGCCACAAGATCAAAATCCTCATCAGGTAAATCCGGAACGAGGATTTGTAAGCAGCGCTAATCAATTGCCCACAGATACGACTTACCCGTATTACCTGGGAGGTTCCTATCCGCCGTACCGGGCATTGGAAATTAATACCAGGCTCAGGCAAATGGAGCAGATCACTCCGGAAGACATGATGCATTTGCAGACGGATAACTACAATATCTTCGGACAAATAGCCGCACCAGAAATCATCAGGAGCATTCAGGAAGATAAATTAGATCCGTCTGAGAAGAAATATTTCGATATGCTGAAACTGTGGGACTACCGGAATGATCCTGATTCGAAAGGCGCTACATTGTTCGTGAATATTTGGGACAGTATCGAAGTGCTTACGTGGTCTGATGAGTTCAACGCGACAGGCCTGAAACTACCCTGGCCTTTCGAGAGTACGCTGATAGATATTATCAAACGACATGACACTACCTTCCGGTTTTTTGACAATATCAATACGCCGGAAAAAGAAACATTTAATGATGTAGCTATCGCTGCTTTGAAAAAATGCACTCCGCTATTTGTGAAACTCGAGAAAGAAAACAAATTAGGATGGGCGAAGTTCAAAGACACCAAGGTGCTCCACCTTGCAAGGCTGGATGCATTGAGCAGGTTACATTTGAACATCGGAGGCGGTACGCATGTTATAAATGCTGCAAAGCAACAACACGGGCCAAGTTGGCGTATGGTGGTATCACTCACTCCGGAAACAGAAGCTTACGGAGTGTACCCCGGCGGACAGAGTGGAAACCCGGGTAGCCGCTATTATGATGATTTTGTAGATCATTGGGTCAATGGTCAATATTATTCACTTTGGGTAATGAAGGCCTCTGAAGCAAATGGACGAAAGGTAAAATACACGATGCGGTTCAATCACGAGTCGAATTAAAATTCAGCATAAAAAAATATCTAAGATGCGTTTCATTATCAGTATAATCCTTACCGCAGGCCTCAGTTATGTACTTTGCCTTTTCCTTCCCTGGTGGTCAATTGCTTTAGCAGCCTTTGTTGTAAGCGCGTTTATCCCGCAGCGGGGATTTGCTTCTTTCATTTCAGGCTTCATAGCATTATTTCTGTTGTGGGGTTTCCTGAGTTGGACGATCAATGCTGCCAATCATGAGATACTGGCACATCGCGTTTCGATGCTGGTATTGAAAAACGATAGTACGGTTGTATTGATTCTGATGACATCGCTGATAGGAGCTATCGTTGCAGGATTTGCTGCCTGGGCCGGAAGCTTCGCACATAAAAAATTGAAGTAGGCCCGTTGTGATCAATCTTTCCCGGATGAAAGCTTTTATAATCTCTATACTCCTTTTTTATGGCTATGCCGCAGGAGCACAGCGTGTGTACGGTACCGTTACCGATGAAAATGGAACTCCTTTATCATTCGCTTCCATACTCATCAGGAATACACCTTTGGGTGTTACATCCAATAATGAGGGGCGTTATGAGATATATCTAAAGTCCGGCAGTTATTTTATTGAATGCAGGTACATTGGTTACAAAGTTGTTGAAAAGAATATCATACTTGGAGACAAAGATGTTGAATTGAATTTTGTAATGCAAAAGCAAAGCCTGAAGTTGGACGAGATTGTAGTGAAGAGATCAGGAGAAGACCCGGCTTATGAAATTATCAGGAATGCAATCAAGCAAAGGCCATACTACGAAGGGCAGGTGAATTCATTCTCGGCAGATGTTTATGTGAAAGGATTGATTCGATTGCTCAACCTTCCGGAAAGAGTTATGGGTAAAAAAATTGAAGAGAAGGATCGTAAGGAAATGATGCTGGATAGTTCTGGCCAGGCGATTCTGTATTTGTCGGAATCGCTCACTCATGTGTCTGTACAGAAGCCGGAAGATATGAAACTGGAGGTACTGGCTTCGCGTGTGAGTGGTAGCAATGGTTTTGGCTTTGATTTTCCGGTCTTCATTGATTTTTACAAGAATAATGTAGATGTTTCGAAGGGTACCATCAGTAAGCGCGGATTTGTTTCTCCCATTGCTGACAATGCTTTGAATTTTTATAATTACCACCTGGTTGGAAGCTTCTTTGAAAATGGAAAACAGGTGAGTACCATCCGTGTGATTCCAAAGAGAAGATATGAACCTTTGTTTTCGGGTATCATCAATATCACTGAGAACGACTGGCGTATATTTAGTTGTAAATTGTTACTGACATCATCTTCCCAATTGCAAATATTGGATACGCTGGAGATATCTCAGATACATCATCCCGAATACCGCGATATCTGGAGAGTGCGCAATCAATCCATCTATTTTCATGTGAAGCAACTGGGTATTGCTGCCAACGGATATTTTGTGAATGTCTATTCTAACTATGATTTGAATCCAAAGTTTTCTAAAGGTTTTTTTGACAGGGTTATTATCAAGTACGATTCGGCTTCCAATAAAAAATCAATGACGTATTGGGACAGCATACGGCCAGTGCCTTTAGAAACTGATGAATTAAAAGATTACAAAGTGAAAGACAGTATGAAACTGATCAGAGACAGCACTGTTTACAATCGTGATTCATTGCGCAAAGCGCAAGGTAAAACCGGTGTAGTGGATATACTCTGGACAGGAATTGAAAAAAATATTTACACGAAAACAAGGCCAATTCAATTCCGGTCCGAGCCGGTAATCAAGACAATTCAATACAACACAGTAGAAGGAGTTGCGCTGAATCCGTCATTGGTTCTGTCTGGTTATTCCAAATGGCTGGGTACTACCACAAGCATGATTGCTGATGTACGCTATGGATTTAATAATCGACATCTGAACCCGTGGATTGGTTTTGTTTTTTCCAACAAGCAGAATGCGGGTGGTAGGAGTACTTTTCGCAATTATGAATATTTTATTGCAGGAGGTAAACGTGTCAGCCAGTTTTTCAAAATGAGTAATTGGGATGGATTGACTAATAGTATTGCCACACTCTTGTATGGCCAGAATAGCATGAAGTTGTACGAAAATTATTTTTTCAAAACAGGATTCAAAAGAAATTGGGAGAGTGGTAGCCAATTAGTGGTACAAGGGCGTTTTGAAGATCGCCTTCCGTTAGAGAATACAACTGATTATATTTTAAACAAGAAATGGAAAAATAGGTTGACACCTAATTATCCTGTAGAAATATTGGATACCCAGTTCATACGCCACCAGGCTGTTGTCTTTCGGGCATCATTTAGTTTTCAACCCGGACAACGTTATATTCAATATCCACACGCCAGGTATGCACTCGGCTCCAATTATCCTACTTTTTCGATAGAATATGAAAAGGGTATTCCCGGAATTTTTGGGAGTGACGAAGACTTTGACAAATGGCAATTAGGAATTAAAGATGATATGAAACTGAACCTCGCGGGTACCATCAGGTACCACTTTAAGGTTGGAGGATTTCTGAATGCAAGGAAAGTATTTGTCCAGGACTATAAGCATTTCCATTCATCCATGTCGCATGTAGCAGAGGAATACAATAGTTCTTTCCAATATGCAACCGATTATCAATATTCCAACGAGTCACCAATCTTTGCTGAATTTCATTTTGAGCATCATGCCCAGGGATTACTCACCAATAAGATTCCTTTGTTGAAGAAATGGAACTGGTATCTTGTGGAAGGGGCCAATGCCTTGCACATCAATCCTTCTACTGATCACCTGGAGTTGTTTGCTGGCCTTGAGAATATCTTCAAGATATTCAGGTTTGATGTATTGATGAATATTCAATCAGGTTACAAACCGGTATTCACTTACCGTATTGGGTTTGGAGGCTTGTTGGGAGATGCTTTGAACATCATCCGCTTTACCCGTAATGATAAAATCATAGACAAATGGTAACTTACATGAAAACGAAGCTTATGAAAATGTATCTGTTTTTGATTTGGTCGCTTATAACACTTTCGTGCAATAGCCAGCAACCAACACCGCTTCCAAAAAGTAAAACAGAAAATACCCTTCTATGGCAAGTGTCAGGAAATGGCATTACCAAACCATCATGCTTGTTTGGAACTTTTCATTTGCTCTGCAAGGAAGATATTCACTTCAGCGATGCACTCAGGACAGCCATGCAGCAAGCTGATACTGTATATATGGAAATGGATATGGATGATCCTTCCACATTGATGGGTGGCATGCTCTACATGACAATGAAAGATGGAAAGACGCTCAAAGATTTTTATTCGGAAGATCAATACAAAAGGCTGTCAACTTTTTTTGATGATACACTGAAAACACCCATCTCATTGCTTCAGCGAATGAAGCCTTATTTTCTTGTGGCATTGTTTTATCCACGTTTGATGGATTGCAAAACTGTTTCGGGCGTAGAACAGGAATTGGTCAATCTGGCAAAGACGGATAAGAAAGAAATCAAAGGCCTGGAGACAATCCAATTTCAGGCTTCAGTATTCGACAGTATCCCTTATGAATGGCAGGCAAAGGAACTATTGAAAAATGTGGACAGTACAGTGCAGATGAAAATTGAATTCGATCAGATGGTGAGGTTGTACAAAGGGCAGCAACTGGATTCATTAGCGTCAATGATGAATGCCAGTGAATTTTCTGATGATGGATTTGGAAAAATATTATTGGTGGACAGGAATAAGAACTGGGCACACCAGCTTGATAAATTAATGAAACAGGAGAGTGTATTCGTTGCCGTTGGGGCAGGCCACTTACCCGGGAAAAACGGGCTCATCAGCCTTCTCAGAAAAATGGGCTACACGCTTACTCCAATTAAGAATATTTAGAAAGAAATAGTTTGGTGAATTTCTGCCATCGCGAAATTCACCAAACTATAAAGCAACTTCTTAATACTGCTCCAACTTGCTAAAGAAGAAATCACCTTCGATGACCGCATTCTCATTACTATCGCTGCCATGTACGGCATTCTCTCCGATAGATGCAGCAAATAATTTGCGAATGGTTCCTTGGGCAGCTTCTGCGGGATTAGTACTTCCTATCAGTTTACGAAAATCTTCAACTGCATTATCTTTTTCAAGTATAGCTGCTGTTATAGGGCCACTGCTCATGAATTGAACTAATTCTCCGTAGAAAGGGCGCTCCTTGTGTACAGCGTAGAATTCGCCGGCCTTTTGTGCAGAGAGGTAAGTCATTTTCATAGCCACGATCCTGAACCCTGCTTCATTGATCATCTTCAGGATGGCTCCTGTATGCCCTTTGGATGTGGCATCAGGTTTTATCATTGTAAAAGTCCTATTACTCATTTTTTAAAATTTTGGCTGCGAAGGTAAGGTTTGGAGCGAAAATGTGAAAGGTGAATTCGTTAAAAGCTATTGGTTTTTTGGATTATGGCTGTATTTTCTGAATCCCGTATCTTGCGTATGCATGAAAACGTTTTTTGAAATTCTTCCTGCTTCCTATTTTCCGGAAGATTGTTCACTTACCTGTGAGGTAAGCCATGAGGGTATTTCATTTACCATCAAGAACATGGACGACCAGAAGTTTGTTGGGGTAGGAGTATATCATTTTGATAAAACCCGGCCGCAGGCAGGCTTCCCGATCGCCTTGCAAATTCTTTTTAACAGTAAGGCGCAATTTGGCGGTAAGTTTAAGAAAACAACTATCGTTTACTCGATCCAGGAAAGTGTTTTGATTCCTTTTCCATTATACAGAAGTGATACCTCTGCATCTGCAGTAGATTTGTTGTTTGGTGATAATAGCTTTCAATCCGAATACCTTACAGACATCGTAACTGAGGCTGGATACTACAATTGCTTTAGGATAAGAAGGGATATGTTTGAAGTAATAAGCAAGCAATTTCCCGATGCACAGCACTGGCATCTATATTCAGGATTGCTGGGAGGCTATTCATCTGCCGAGCCAAAGATGCAGGTGACTTTTTATACCTATAAAATGGTCGTCAGTGTTTTTGATAAAAAGAAATGTTTGTTGCTCAATAGTTATCCTTTTCAGAATGCGCAGGATGTATCTTATTACTTGCTTTCTATACGAAAAATGTTGGGCCTGGAGGATATACCTCTGGAAGTGTCAGGTTTTATTGAGCAGAAGAGCTCACTCTATAACGAGTTGTACAAGTACTTTTTGAACATCACGTTCCAACAGCTTCCTTCGATCTGCGAATTCACCGAAGAGATCATTCAGTTTCCATCCCATTACTTCAGTCACCTTTTCAGATTGGATACATGCGAATAATCAGTGGCAAATATGGAGGCCGCAAAATTCACCCGCCTGTAAAAATGCCATTTACAAGGCCTACCACTGATATTGCTAAAGAAGGCCTTTTTAATATTCTGCAAAACCAAATTGAGATGGAAGGAATTGCAACGCTTGATCTCTTTGGCGGTACAGGCAGTATTAGTTATGAACTGGCATCCCGTGGCGCAGCGTCATTGACCATTATCGAAAAGGACCCTAAGATGGCGGCTTTCATTAAAAAGAACCTGGAAGATCTTCGTATAGAAAATGCAGTCCTGATCAGGGAAGATGTTTTCAGCTACATTGACAGGTGCAGCCAGACTTTTGATTTTATTTTTGCCGGGCCTCCGTATGCATTACCCAGGCTGGATGATCTGCCGGGTTTGATAACATCCAAAAACCTTCTTAAAGAAAATGGTTGGTTTGTACTTGAACATACACCTGATCACAATTTCGATCCTGAAATGATGTTTAAGGCGAAGAGAAACTATGGCACTACTGTTTTTTCTATTTTTGTAAATAGCTGAATGGCTGCCCGGTTTATCGGATTAGCCCCGTTCAACCCAAATAATTTTTTACACTATTTCAGAATGACAAAGAAAGAAGCCAGAATATCCATGAGGCATAAAAGGCATGAACTTTCTGCAATTGATATTGAGAAAAAGAATGATCTTCTTTTGTTGTCATTTCAAAGGTTGCCGCTGCCTTATTTGAATTGTGTGCATAGTTATCTTGCTTCTGAAAGATTGCGTGAGCCGGATACTTCTTTGATCTTAAGGTACCTGCAATTTAGATTTCCTGAACTGAAAATTGCAGCGCCAAAGGTGGATATTCAATCACAAACGATGACGCATTTTCTGATCACTGAAGGTGATCGTTTGGAAGAGAATATTTATGGAATTGATGAACCTGCCTCTGGTACTTCTATTTCTCCTGCAGAGATAGACCTGGTCATTGTTCCTTTGCTGGCTTTCGATTCCGAAGGTAACAGGGTTGGATATGGAAAAGGATACTACGACAGGTTTCTTTCAGAATGCAGACCCGATACTATCAAGATAGGATTGAGTTTTTTTGAACCGGTGAATCGAATTGATGATGTAGATTCGTTTGATATTCGTTTGAATTATTGTTGTACTCCCGGTCAAATTTATAGTTGGTAATAATATGCTAAAGAGTTTCAGATACCTGCTGTATCCATTTTCAGTATTGTATGGGATGGTTGTGTCTGTCAGAAACAAGTTGTATGATAAGAATATCTGGCACTCAGCATCATTCAGCCTGCCGGTAATATGTGTGGGGAACCTTGCAGTAGGTGGTACGGGCAAAACACCAATGATAGAGTATCTGATTGAATTGTTGTGTAATAAATATAAAGTAGCAACCCTAAGCCGCGGGTATAAGAGAAAAACAAAAGGATTTGCAATTGCAGACGATCATACCACAGCAGTAGATATTGGAGACGAACCTATGCAGATACATCTGAAGTATCCTGAAATTCCGGTAGCTGTTGCCGAAGAAAGGGTGATTGGAATTCCCCAATTACTGCATGAGCGCCCTGATACTTCCGTGATTTTACTCGATGATGCATTTCAGCATCGGCCGGTAAAGGCAGGCCTGAATATCTTGCTTACTGATTACAGCAACCTTTACACGAAGGATTTCATGTTGCCGGCAGGTGATCTTCGGGATAATAGGACTAGTGGTAAGCGCGCTGATATTATTGTGGTAACAAAGTGTCCTTCCTCCTTGTCGAATTCAGAAAAGGAAAAAATTGTAAGTGAAATAAAGCCAGAGTCACATCAATCTGTTTTTTTTACAAAAATTCAATATGGTGCACCTTATCACCTGTTTAATAAAGGTGAACGCATTCTCCGAAAGGATACAGGATTATTGCTGGTGTGTGGCATTGCCAATCCAACTCCATTGAAACAGGCATTGACGGTAATTACTGATTCTTATGAAGCATTAACCTTCCGGGATCACCATATCTTCAGCATGGCTGACTTACTGGAAATGAAAAAGCAGTTTGATAAAATTCCCGGAGATGATAAGATGATTATTACCACAGAAAAAGACGCCGTAAGGCTTAAGAAATTCCGTGTTGAGATATCACAGTTACCGGTGTATGTTTTGCCAATGCATCATAGATTTCTCTTTGATGAAGGTGATGGCTTTGATCAGAAGGTCATCAGTTTCGTTGAGGGATTCGATAGAGGTGAATAATTTTTTTGAATGATTCTTTTAATCAATTCAACTATATATTACTTTTGTGGTTCGTCCTTAAAAAAAATTACGATGAAAGAAACCAGCGATGAAAAAATTGCTTTCCGTGGCATACTGCTGATCACCATTTGTGAAATATTGGCGATGGTGTTTTTTTACGCCATTAATGGTGGCCTCTGATGCACTTCGTTTTCCTGTATTGCAAAGTGTTGACTGTTTAACATCCCGGGGTGCCTTTCCCGTTCTTTGTTGCATAGCCTTTATTGACCTGTTATGAAACGGAGGATATCCTCTCTCATTCAGGTACAGGGTGAGCATGAAAGAATTTCTGCTTTTTAAATCTGATTGTCCCGAAAATTCTATGGGGTGCTAAGCTTTTCAATGGTGTAAGGCCTGCCCGGGCCATAGTAGAGGCGTACTGAACCCATGATCTTACTGGTGTCTCTTAATGGAAGATTGAACTGTTCGGCTATTTTGTAACTGACTGAATCTAACGTGTACATCACAACATTCTTGCTGGATTTTTTTAGATCAGTAAGCCGGTTCTGTGCCTTTGTAAGTGAGTTATAAACGCCAACGACTATCTGGAAACCTATGGTATCTGATTTAGGGATGGAGTCCACTACCTTTTTTGTGGTATCGACGGGCGGAGGCGGAGTATCAGGTACAGGTTGAATATCGGTATGGGTAACGGTTTCTTCTTCAGGATGGTCAAAGGCATATCGCCACACAGCCCATGCAATAAATCCGAGTATGATTAATAAAATTAAGTACAATACTGGTTTTCCGGAATTGCGTTTTCGGGGAAAGTCAGAAAAGGACTCATCTTCTTTTGGCTCTGCTTCCTCCATTTCCTGATGTGTGGCAACAGGTGTTAGCCTTTCCATTGCATATTGTCCACCTTTAAATGTAAGCGCTCCTGATCCTATCTTTTCAATGGTACCCATATTTGGAATGATCAAAGGCTTGCCAATATTCAGGAATTGCCTTCCCAGCATGAGGTAAGAATCCAAATCAGCAGAGGCAAGCGGTTTGATCTTCCCTGTTGTTTCTGAGATGAAATTTACAAGATTGGGGTCTTCTGTCGTTTTAGGATTGTATTCAAAACTGATGGCGTCTGCAGGAATCACGAAAGGCTTACTCGGGTCGGACGGTTCAGTGATAGTTCCTTCGAGGCGAAATATTCCGATGCCCTGAAGAGGCAGTTCTTTATGTTTCAGTAAGTAGTAAATGAATACCTGGTCTATTTTCAAAATGTTGGATTTTTATTCCTACAAACCTACATTAAAGTTTTCAGTTTTTTAATCCGTTGATCAAATCACATAATAAGGGAATATTACTGCATTTATTACAGGCAAGCAAGTCGTTAACTACAAGCATTTTCGTATGGTAACCATATTGCTTTGTGCAATAACTTTGCATCATGTTGACGAAAGAAGAAAAAGACTTTGTAACCTACTGGGAAAGCCATCGCGAAAAAGAGAACACATTTGTGAATAAAATGATTTACGGAGGTCCGTGGGGATTGATATTCGCCCTGCCCATTCTCGTAGCCGTGATCTTTCATGACTGGTATAAAAGAATGATCCCGATTTCTAAAACACAATTGGTATTGATAGGGATTTGTGTAGTTGGGATTGCTTTTTTCTACGCATATTTCCGTCAGCAGGTACGGTGGGAAAACAATGAACAATTGTACCAGGAGTTAAAATTAAAAGAAAAGAGATCTGAAGTTTCCAAATAATCTTTTTCTATGCAGCGCATTTAATCAATTACCCTCATAGAAAATCCGGTACCATGAGAAAAATTCTTCTATTGCTTCCTTTGCTTTTTGCAATCGTGTTGATCAGTTGTAATAAAAACAAGAGTTGTGGTTTTACTGACTCTTCAAAAACAGCTCCTGCGAATGAACTAACGGCTCTTGCTGATTCTCTCGAAAAGTATAACATCACTGCCAACCAGCATCCTTCCGGAGTATATTATAAAGTGCTTAACCCGGGTACAACAGGTGTCGTTTCTAATCTTTGTGCGCAGGTTACCGCTACCTACTGGGGAGGGTTCTTTGATGGCAAGGGTTTTGACTCTTCTTCCACCCCCATTCCATTTACACTTGGACAAACTATTATCGGATGGCAAAAGGCAATACCTATGGTGAAAGGTGGAGGAGAAATCAACATCTATATCCCGCCGTCTTTAGCGTATGGAGACAAAGATGTAACTGACCAGACAGGCAAGGTCATCATTCCTGCAAACTCTTACCTTGTCTTTAAGGTGCAGGTCAAGGCAATAGAATAGCTGTTAGTCGATAAAGTTTTTTTTCAGAATTTTCTTTTTTGCTCATTGTATTCGTTTTTTCCTGAAAAGAAAAAAGGAGAGGTTTTCTGCTATGCAATTAGCTTTAACTTTGATACATGAGCCACGAAGCAATTTCAGTTTTTGACATGTTCAAAATAGGTGTGGGGCCCAGCAGCAGCCACACTCTTGGTCCCTGGAGAGCAGCACAACGTTTTTTGAAAGTGCTGACAACGAAAGGTGAATTGAAAAATACAAAAGGTGTGAAGGTGTTGTTGTATGGTTCACTTGCCAAAACGGGAAAGGGCCATGGCACTGATATCGCAGTACAGTTAGGATTGGCAGGAGATGATCCTGTAACCTTTGATGTCAAAAAGATTGATGAGAAAATTGACTTCATCGCCAACCATCATTCCCTGGATTTGGATGGAAGCCATACGATTCATTTCGAACCGATTGATGATATTGAATTTCTTATGAGGGAAAGCCTTCCTTTTCATCCCAATGCGTTGACGTTTGTGGCAACACTCAATGACGGTACTGAAGTCAGAGAAACTTATTATTCCATTGGTGGTGGTTTCGTAAGCCAGGAGCATGAAGAGATTGTTGAAGGCGCCGACATCACTTTGCCTTTTCCGATCACTGATGCCAATGACCTCCTGCACTGGTGTATGAAAACAGGACTTTCAATCAGCGAAGTGGTATGGGAGAATGAACATGCATGGAGGCCTGATGAAGTAACACGCCGCGATCTGCTGGCCATCTGGAATGTGATGAAAGAATGTATCTATCACGGATGTCATACCAACGGAACATTGCCGGGTGGACTGAGTGTAAAGAGACGTGCCCCAGACCTGAACAAAAGACTGCTGAAGGGTAAACAATACAATAATTTTGATGAATGGGTAGCTTGTATCCGTGAAGGTGGAAATGACTTTTCTTATATCCTCGATTGGGTAAGTTGTTTTGCATTGGCAGTGAATGAAGTGAATGCTTCTTTTGGAAGAGTGGTTACAGCTCCTACCAATGGCGCTGCAGGCGTGATACCTGCGGTACTTGCTTATTATGCTATTTTTCACGATGCCTACAAAGATGATGAGATCATCAGTTTTTTACTTACAGCTTCTGAGGTAGGCAGCATTTACAAAAAAGGTGCTACTATCTCCGCAGCGATGGGAGGTTGCCAGGCAGAGATTGGAGTATCCTCATCGATGGCTGCTGCAGCGCTTACTGAAAGAATGGGTGGTAGCCAGCGACAGGCACTCATGGCTGCAGAAATATCTATGGAGCATCATCTCGGCATGACCTGCGACCCGATAAAAGGACTGGTTCAGATACCATGTATCGAAAGAAATACAATGGGCGCCATCAAAGCCATCACCGCGAGTCAGCTTGCATTACAAAGCGCACCTGATTTTGCAAAAGTGAGCCTCGATAATGTAGTACAAACGATGTGGGAAACTGCACGGGATATGAATACCAAATACAAGGAGACTGCTGATGGAGGCCTGGCAGTGTTTGTTCCGCTGGGATTGAAGGAATGCTGATAGTTACCGAATTTCCAGTGAGGTATAATGGTCAATTAGAAAAGTGTCTCAAATCACCAGGATTAAGGAACGCTTCGGTACTAACACTTAGGTCTGATTCAGACAAGCCTTGGCTTTGTCTGGCAGGCACAGCGATCTGAAACAAGCAATGAACGCTTCGGTAGGCTCAGGGATTGATCTACAATCAAATCAGCATCCTGACCGGGCTTTCCAAAAATGCTTTGACAGTTTGCAGGAATGCAGAACCAACGGCGCCATCTACACTTCTGTGATCGCAACTCAGCGTTACTTTCATCACATTGGTTACTCCGAAACTATCACCTTTTCTGACAACGATTTCTTTGATTCTGCCCACAGC